>JAIPJX010000001.1 GCA_021733945.1 Verrucomicrobiota bacterium
GACGGTTCGCGCTACCTTTCCCCGTCCCCTCGGCGGTAGGGCGAAGCGCACTGCCATTCGTTTAAGCTATTCGGAGGGTAGGGCGAATCCGTCCCGGTGAGCCGACAAGCGGTTGAGCGAAAGTGAGTTGAGCGGCTCATCGAGGACGCTTCGCCCTACCATTTCAGTTCTTAAACGAATGGCAGTGCGGTTCGCGCCACCTTTTCAGATCTTCAACCGACGTGGTGCTTGGAGGTCAGATACTTTTTCCAAATAAGCCAATGGAAGCAACGGTTCGAAGAATTCTGTCTTGCACCCCCCGTCGCCGCGTTCCTGCAGGCACGAGCGCGGCTGCAGCCGGTCATCATTGCAGATCAGAACAGGGCTCGACCAGGTCGGCCGGCTCGTCGTTGCGGAATTCCACCGGGTTCAGATCGTATTTTTTAAGCAACCGATAGAGGGTGCCCCGGGGCAACTTCGATTCCTGTGCGGCTCTCGTGACTTCCCCGTCATATTTCCGGAGCAGTCCGCGGAGGTATTCCCGGTCAAAGGCGGCGAGACGCCTCTCCCGCATCTCGAAAAAACCGCCGTTCTCCCGCAACCCTTCCAGACTCGCGCGTGCCACAACTTCGTCCGGCAGATCGTCAACGGTGATCTCCGGATGACGCGCCATGGCCACCGTCTGCTTCAGCACGTTCTGCAGCTCTCGAACGTTGCCGGGCCACGGATAACCCGACAATACTTCCATGGCCTCGGTTCCAAGGTCCGGGTGATCCCGCCCCATCTCCCGACAGTACCGATTCAGGAAATGATTGACCAGGAGCGGTATGTCCTCCCGCCGATCACGCAGCGGCGGGATATGGATCTTGACGCCGTGAATGCGATGATACAGATCGAGCCGGAACCTCTCCTGCCGGACCTCCTCTTCCAAATTCCGCGACGAGGCAGCCATGATGCGGATGTCGAGCGGAATTTCCTGGGTCCCACCGACTCTCCGGATTCTGCGCTCCTGCAATACCCGGAGGAGCTTGGCCTGAAGCCGCAGCGGGAGTTGACTGATTTCATCCAGAAAAAAGGTCCCCTTCTGGGCGAACTCCATCAGGCCCAGACTTCGAGCCTGCGCCCCGGTGTACGCTCCCCGTTCGTGCCCGAAGAATTCACTTTCCATCAGAGCGTCCGGAATCGCACCGCAATCGACCGGAACGAATGGCCCCTCTTTCCGGCCGCTCCCCTGATGGAGCGCCCGGGCTACCAGCTCCTTGCCGGTGCCCGTCTCACCCACAATCATGACATCCACTTCAATGGAACTGACCCGTTGGATGTTCTGAAACACCACCTGCATGGCCGCGCTCTGCCCCAGGATTTCTCCAAAGGCATAGTTCCGTTCGACCTGACGCCGCAACAGTTGGTTCTCGTCCCTCAAAAGCTTGCCCTCCAGGAGACGGCGCACGGTGGCCAGAAGATCTTCCGGGAGAAACGGCTTGGTGAGGTAATCGGCCGCGCCCAGTTTCATGCATTCGATCGCGGTCTCCACAGTCGGATACGCCGTCAGCATCAGCACGGCCTGGTTGGCGTCCGCTCTTCGGGCCGCACGCAGGAGCTCAATGCCGTCCACATGCGGCATTCGAATGTCGGCAATCACCAGATCGAAACTCTCGCTGGCAATTCGCTCCAGAGCCCGCTGACTCCGGTTCTCAAGCACCACTTCCGCTTCGCGCAGCTTTTCCAGCGTGTCCGAGCATACTTCGAGCATGCCCTCCTCGTCGTCCACCACCAGGATTCGAATTCTACTCATCAGGCGACCTTTCTCCCTGCCCCTGGGCGGAATGCGCCCTGGGCAGTTTCACCAGGAAGCAGGCACCGGCCCCTGTCCCTTCCCCGAGCTCCAGTTCGCCCCCCTGACTCCGCACCAGCCCCAGCGAGATGGAAAGTCCCAAACCGGTTCCGCGTCCCTCCTCCTTCGTGGTGAAGAACGGCTCAAAAATCCTTTCCCGGAGTTTCTCCGGAATCCCGTGCCCCGAATCCTCGACGCTCACCACCATCCCGATCCGCCCCGAGCGCAGAAGCACCGGCTCCGGCCGGGCTCCAACACGCAGTTCCCCGCCTTCGGGCATGGCGTCGATCGCATTGAGAAACAGATTCATAAACGCCTGCTCCAGTTCGCCGGAGTTGGCGACCACCTCGGGAAGGTTCTCCGCCACCCGCTGTTCGATCCGAACCCCCCTGGCCCTGGCGTGCTGCTCCACCATGGACAAAGCTCTCCGGAGCGACTGCCGCACATTGATCGCCGTGTGAAGACCCGTCGAGGGCCTGCAATACGACAGCAGACCCTGGGCGATGCGGGCCACCCGGTCGGACAGGTCCCGAATCTTGCCGATTTCAGAAGCCACCTTGGGCGACATTTCATCGGTACGATCCGACAGCAGCAGGTTGGTTTTTGCGCTGATGATCGCGATGGGATTGTTGACCTCATGCGCGACCTTGCCGGCCAGTTCTCCAACAGCCGCGAGCCCGCCAGCCCGGAGCATCTGTGCCTGAGACTCCTTCTGGCGGGTGACATCCTGCGCCAGCTCGACAACCTGACGAACCCGTCCGTTCCAATCGGGCAACACCGCAGTGGTCACCTGGAAGGTTCGAGGCATGCTCACGGCGGACCCGGCGACGGGTTCGTGCCGCTCGATGGAAAACTCGCTGACGCGGATCTGGAGATCGGCCAGGCAGAGACGGGCTGGAGACCGCTCTCCATTCAGAAAGGCAGCTCCCTGAACCGATAGCTCGGATGTCCCCGCAAACCACTGTGTCCACCGGTTGTTGGCCCAACTCTCCGTCAGGTCCTCCGTAAGGACCCGGAGCGCAGCACCCGTGGTTTCAAGCGCCCGCTCCAGCAACTGGCGGTCTGCCGTCGCTCGGTGCGCCATCGCTTCGAGTCGTGTTTCGTGAATCCGCAGCCGCTCGGACAGCGTGGTGACAAAATACGCCGTCAGAAACAGCGTGCTTGCCTGCAGAGCGCCGCGACTGAACACAAACAACGGATGGTGCGCCGCATGCAGGACCACACCCTCATTGGAGTCATGAGGAAACACAAACAATGCATAGTGGCTGAGAAACCCAAAATACTCCGCGAAGATCAAACCGCAGTACAGGACACTGCCGATCGCCGCAATGGCGTAGCATCGCTTTCGCGAGAGCAGAATCCCGCCGATGATCACATGAAAAATCATCATCGTGGCAAGCGGGTTTTCCACTCCTCCCGAAAAATGAAGGAGAAACGTGAGAACAACCAGATCAAGGGTCGCCTGCAGAAACAATCCCCCCGCTCCGCCGCGACCCCGGCGCAGGAGAAAAAGATAAAGCCCGTTCAGCCCCGCCAGCACTGCAAGCGCCCCGCACAGCGGCCAGACCACGTCGGCCGACAGCTGACCCGCCACCGGAATACTCAGAAACACAAGCAACCCCGCCACCAACAGCGCGATCCAACGCATCCAAATAAACCAGCGCGCGTACAAACCGTTCTTTTCCGCGTCACTCATCCGGGAAACCAACACTTGATCCTCCCCTGCAGCCGCTTCACACAGCCAGCGGGGGGCCGTCCGGATCATCAACCATGCCACGGCCAGTGCGATCAGGAGAGAGGCCAACACGCCCCGGGAGAGCGGCTGAAAACTGCGGGAAACCAGCTCACCGGACCAGGATCCCTGCAGGAACTCGCACAGGACAAAGCCCCCGGCAGTGCCAGCAGCGGCGCATCCAACCCACCCCCCAAGCCTGGGGGCCAAGACCAACCGCGACCGAAGGCTTGCCTCCGACTCATCCGTCCGATTGTTCATGGTCGATTTCAACACCTCGATTGATATTCGCCGGTCCACCCGCCGACTGCCTGATCATGTCCGGTCGGACACGCAACGACCGGGCATGGCTTGGTCTTCCCTACTCCTTTCTTGGTGAACCTCCCGCAACAAGCGGTATGTCTCCGGTTCGCGCTACATCAGGAACAGGAGCAGCCCGCAATAGACGCACGCACCGGCGAAACGCATCCCCAGGGACCCCGGCCCGGGCCGGTGAGGCGCGGGCTCTTCCCGGGAATGTTTCCAGAGAACCCGGACCGTGATGAACAGACCGATCATCAGCACGAGGACACGGAACAAACTCAGGAGCGAAAGTGAAACCGCCGGGCCTCCGGCACCGCCGCCACCCTGATAACTCAATCCCGCCTCCACATGGATGAGTTCGGGAACAAAACCAATTTCGTACGCGGCGTAGCCTGCAACCACAAGAGGAACGAAAGCGATGATCCCCTTCCAGAATCGACTCTCCGAATCGATCGCGCGTCCCTCCCCCCTGCGGTTCCTGAACACCCGGAGCAGCATCAGGGGAATCCCCGTGCAACAAACCAGCACCGCCGTCGTGATCCAGAACCGATGCTCCGCCAGGGCACCCAGGGAACGGGTGAAGACGACACCCTCCCAGTTTTGCAGCAGGATCAGCCCGATCAACAGTCCGAGCAGAACCATGGTGAACCACCCTTTCTTGGCCAGCTCACTATTTCCCGTCCAGAGCTCACGACCCGGAAACCGGAGATTCAGTTGCGGAGACCCGTTGGGGCAGCTGCGAACACATTCCAGACAGAGCACACAATGGACGTTCGAATCCTGAAACATCAGATGATTGAACACGGGGCAACCGCCGCTCGACTCGGTTCCCTTGTAACAGGCATGCCCGGCACATTTCGCGGAACACAAATCGAGTGTGGGTCGCAGTTCAAGCACCGAGGCGGTCGAACAGAGTCCCCCGAAGCCGCCCATGGGACAGAGATACCGGCACCAGGTTCGCCGCGGAAACACAACACTGGCAAAGGTCGCGCAGCTCATGATGCCGATCAGCAGGAACCCGGTCGCCACCGGTGAATGGTGCATGTCCGAAACCGCTTCCAACCACATGATCCCAACAAACCCGCCCATCGCCAGATAGCTGTCATTGTTCTTGATCCAGGCAGGAATATGCCACTTCAGGTTCGCGACCCGCTGCGCCAGAGATCCGCTCAGTGCCATCGGGCAGATCGCACACCAAAGCCGACCCAGGAAAAAGAAGGAAAACACCAATCCGGGCCACCAAAGGGACCAGACCAGGAAGGTCGCCAACCGACCTCCACGCTCTTCCGTCCCAAAAAAACAAAGAACCAGGATCGCCGCGAAGAACAAACCGACCCCCGCCTGGAGCACGGTCGGAAAGAACCGGAGCAGCGGCTGCAGGATCGATCGCGGAAGATTCAGTAGATTGACCCCGCGGTGATTGTCCTTCAGCACCGTTCCCAGGAAAATCGCTTCCGCCGGGATGACTTCCTCGTCGGTCAACACCACGGCCAGTTCGATCGCTTCCTTGAGTTCCTGCACATTGCCACCCGTGAAATGATACGACACCAGTTTCGTAATCGCCGAATCGTCGAGGTCAGTCACCCGCTTCTTCAAACGCTCGGCGTGCCGGGTCAGAAAATGCCGGGCCAGCTCCGGGATGTCCCGTTTGCGATCGCGCAGCGCCGGCACGCTTACCCGGTTTTCCGAAAACAGGGCCGCCAGCTCCGGCAAAATCCGTCCGCACCGCGTCAGATCCTCCAGAGAACCACGGATGGTCACCATCACCCGCACGTCCTTGTGAAGGTAGGCCGGCAGGAGCGGATTCCGGGTGAGCATCTGCGCCAGCCGTTTCTGGATCGGCTGCGTGAGGCTCTCGATGTTTCGAAGCAACAACGTGCCTCCCTCCGCAAGATCGATGTAACAGACTGCCGAATGACGCCGATGGCCCGCTTCCCCCAGGGTGAACGGCCCAAAGAGCGTGTCGCCCAACGCAGTCTCGGCAGCAGCTTCCGCGTTCACACTCACAAACGGATACTCCTTCCGGACACTCAGCACATGGATCCGGCGTCCCACGGATTCCTTGCCAGCCCCCCGCTCGCCCTCGATCAGCACCGGGCAACTCTCCTGACTGAGATTCTTAATCTGCCGGTGCGCACTGTTCATCGCCCGGTCCCGGCCAATCAAGGCGTCGTATCCCTGCGCCTTTTCGTTCTGCACAAAACGCGAGAGTTCCTTCTCCTTTTCCACCACCTTGCCGAGAACCGCGTCGGTCACCCGCAACCGCTTCGACAACACCCGCACAAACTCACGGAGCAGGCTCGGCTGCGAGGACGTCAGCGCCTCGAAACTCTCGCGGTCCAGCGCCAGTGTGCGCGATCTCTCAATCGCAACCACGTTCGCCGAGGTGGTGTCTCCGGTGAGCAGCGACATCTCCCCAAACGCTTCCTTCTCCCCGAGCGTCGCCACCGGGATCACACTGCCGCTCTCGGTCTCGACCCTCACCTCCATCCTCCCGGACAGGATGATATGAAAATCGCGGCCGGGAGCCCCCTGATGAATCACCGTCTGCTCAGGCTCGAAGACCACCAATCGCATCGACAAAGCAATCGAATGCATCGCTTCCTCCGAGAGTGCGGACCACGGTTCGGCGCGCCGCAGAAACTCGACGCTCTGTTCAAGGGATGGCTGATCGTAGGAAACCATGAGACTGCCGGGGAATGACGTAAACTTTCAATCATCACCTCAAAACCGAGCCGATGCTGCCAACTCGATTTTGCCTTATTCAAATCCCTTCTTGTTATTTCCGCCGCGGAATTTCCTGATCAACCCCATTCCATCCAGTCAACCGCGTCACCCGGCCTTCGGAACAAACCAGCGGCATGCCAACCCGCTTTCAAGCCGGGGGCCTGTCTCATTCACGTGAACCTCGTCAGACAGTGTCACATTCCTGTGACAACCGTTCAAGATCCCCGAATGCGGGGCGCAACAATTTCCCCCTGGCACAACCAAAGCGGCGTGGCCGCTGCGCTCGGCCGCGCACCCCAAAACACCGTCGTTCTTCCCAACTCATGCCTTGGTATTCATCCCCATTGCAGACAGGAATCCCTGAAGCAAAGGCAGTGCGCTTCGCCCTCCCTTCGATCTCCCCAACCGAACAACCGAACAAACCGACCCTCCGTTCAACCTCCGAACCGTCACACAGATGTGACACCAGCCACCGCCGCACCCGTCCCCCGTGAGAGCCGCAGGCCCGAAGGCAATCACCCGCCGGTTCCGATCCATGATGCTTCACTGCAACAGGTTACAACCCGCCCCCCCAGAACCCCTGGCAGTCACGGGATCTTTCCGGCGAATCAGAACAGGACGGCATGGCTCCTGCGATAGCAATGGCAATGAAAAGGACAGGCCGCATCCGGATCGTCAGGCATTCAACTCGGGAGCCGGTCACCGGGCTTGAGCGTGCAGGGCAACCTTCAGTGGGAAAAGGACCCATGGGACTCGAAAACAACCATCAAGAATCATGAAAAATGTAAGACAGATAACAGGCATGCTGGCACTCCTGGTGTGGATGGCGCAACCAGCGCCCACGCAGGGAGCCGATTCACCACTCATCATGACCCTGCAAAAGCCGGACAAGGGAATGATGGAAATCATCTTCCACGCCGAATCGGGACCCTTCCGGATCCAGATGAAAACCGCCACCGCCCCGAACGCCGATCCCGATACATCCTGGACCGATGTGCCGGACGCGATGGTCACCAAGATCGATGGAGACGTTTACCTGGGTCTCTTCCCGAAGGGCGAAGCGGATCTGGCACTCTACCGCGTCGTGAACGAAAGCGACGGCATTGCCGAACTGAAGGGTTGGACCGTGACAGCGAAGGTTGCACCGCCTCCCAACGGCCTCTTCTTCGCTCCCGGGGATCGTCCGGTGGTCACGGTGACGATTCTGGACACGTTCGCTCCGGGATTAAAACGCGAGGCGTTTTCCTCCCTGGCCCTCTACATGTACGGCCCCCAGGATCCGGAGTACACCATCACCCCGTCAAGATTGCTGAATGCCTCCACCGATCGCACGAAAACGCCCCATCATTACATCGACCTGATCAAGGATCCCAATGTGCAGGTGAACGGCAACACCCTCACCTACACCCTGCAGCCGGTGGCGGATGAACTGCCCGGCACCTATACGGTGAGTGTCCGGGCTCAGCTCGCCTCGGATCGCATGCAGCAGATCATGAAGGCCACCTCGGTGCAGATTGGAACGGCCGATGTCGAGGATCTGGTTGTCACCAAGACCCAGTGCGCCTCCTGCCATCAGGGCACCGTCAGCGGCAAGTTCTACCTGCATCACATCGACACCAGCAGCCGCAATCCGACGGGCAGCTGGGCCCTGGATTACGAGCCGGTCACCTCCTGCAAGAACTGCCACAACAATGACGGATACGCGGCGTTTCGGGACAACTCCGTTCCCGGCGGCCGGGTCCCCGATCCCATCGTCCGCAGGGTGCACGGGGTGCACATGGGCGAACATCTGGAAAAATCGTTCAACATTGATCCGGAGACCGGCGATTTTGCCGATTACATCCATGTCGAGTTTCCGGCCAATGTCCGCAACTGCACGACCTGTCACGTCGATGATCGATGGAAAACCCATCCCTCCACCCTGGCCTGCGGTGCCTGTCACGACAACGTATGGTTCGGCGACAAGACCGAACTGCCCGCAGGCATGGAAGCCCACGCCGGCGGTGCGGTACTGCCGGGCAGCCAGAACGAAAGCCTTTGCGCCACCTGCCATCCGGCCGATTCGGGAGGCGCCGCTGCCATCAGTGTTGCCCACCTGGTCCCACCTCCGAGCTTCAAACACACCGTGACCCTGGAGGCCTCCGCCCCCGCCAACGGTAAGTTCTTCGTCGCGGGCGAATCCCCGACCGTCACAATCCGGATCAAGGACATCGCCACCGGCGCCGCCATCGCTCCGGCCAGCATCCTCGAACCGGTGGATTCCCGGAATGTCGCAGCCACCGAATGGCGGCGGGCCAATTTGTTTGTCTCCGGCCCGAGGGCCTGGACCGAACCGGTTCTCACCACGGCTGCGGCTCACTCCGATCCAACCCACTACTATGCCAACAACGATCTGCGCGTGCGCATTGATCCGGCCAACGAAGATGCCAAGATCACCCGCACCGCCGATTCCATCGTCTACCAGCTGGACGATGTCGCCGGGCTCAAACCGGGCACCTACACGGCCTTTGTGGAAACAATGCCCTCGGCTCCGCTCGGCGGATGGGCCAGCATCAACTTCCAGGTGGGAACCGCCACCCCGGAACCGATGGTGGCTTCCAGCTGCAACGACTGTCACCGGGACACCAAGATGCATTCCAGTTACTTCGCAGTCTCCTTCTCACCGGACATCTGCAAGAACTGTCATGATTACGAACGCCAGACTCCGGGCAAGATCGCGTGGACCGACAGCAACAGCGGCTTCGGTGCGGCACCGCTCTCGCGACGAATCCACGGGGTGCATTACGGGCACTACCTCGATAAACCGGGCGAAGTGCATCAGCAGCACGATTATTCACACACCATCTTTCCGCAGGACGTGCGTAACTGCACCAAATGCCATTCGGAAAGCACGACCTGGACGGAAAAACCGTCCCGCCTGGCCTGTCTGGCCTGTCACGACGACGATGCGGCGGTGTTTCACGGCACCTTGCTGACATTCGACCCGTCCCCACAGGATCCGTGGAGCGGGGATGAAGTGGAGACCTGCGTGGTCTGTCACGGCAAAGACTCCAAATTCTCCCCGGCCGTGGTCCACTCAATCGCCAACCCGTTTGTGCCTCCGTATCCAAGGGAAAAGGCGAGGTAATTCCACCGGGCAGACTCCGGTAACGATTCGACACACGAGCCGCCCCTCCCGGGGCGGTTCTTTTTTTCAACCCGGAACATACGCAGAAGCTTGACAAACAAAACCAGACTGATCAATATACGTAACATGAGTATCATACTCATGATTGACATGGGGTATTTGGGATTGTATGACTGCGACCTGTGCCGAAGCAGACTTAATGTTGCCGAAATCTGAAATCGAAGAGCTGAACGGTCGTTTTGTCGAGGCCCCCACGGAGGAGATTCTGGAATGGGCCTGGGGACAATTCGGCGACAGGGCGGCGATTGGAACGAGTTTTCAGGGCGCCGGCCTGGTCATGATGCACCTCGCCAAACAGCGGGGTTTAAAATTCCCGGTCTTCACTCTCGACACCGGGTTATTGTTTCCGGAGACCCTCAAGCTAAAACGCCGCCTCGAAGATTTTTTCGAACTCACCATCGAACCGCTGCATCCGGACCTGACTGTGGAGCAGCAGGAGTCGGCACAGGGCCCCGAACTGTGGAAACGCGATCCCGATTTGTGTTGCACGATGCGCAAGGTGCTTCCGCTTCAGAACAAGCTGCAGGACCTGGATTGCTGGATGACCGGATTGCGACGGCAGCAATCCGACACGCGCGCCAGCGTGGACGTGGTGGAAGTCTACATCTTCGACGAGTCGACCGGACGCGAGATCGTCAAGCTGAACCCGATGGCGCACTGGAAGCGGGAAACCGTCTGGGAATACATCGCGGCACAGGGCATCCCCTACAACCCGCTGCACGATCAGGGCTATCGGTCCATCGGGTGCCAGCCCTGCACGCACCGGACCTCGGAGCAGGGGAACGACGAACGAGCCGGCCGCTGGACGGGTTTCAGCAAGGTGGAATGCGGCATTCACACATTCATGTCAAAAAAAGTCGATTTTCAAATCTAGGACGAGCTATGGATTATCTGTCGAAACTGGAGAACCAGAGCATCTACATTATGCGCGAGGCTTTCAACAAGTTTGAAAACCTCGCCATGCTCTGGAGCATTGGCAAGGACTCAACCGTCCTGCTCTGGCTGGCCCGCAAGGCGTTCCTGGGGCATGTGCCCTTTCCCCTGGTCCATGTCGACACCAGCTACAAGATCGCTTCCATGATCGAATACCGGGACCGGCTGGTGGCCGAGTGGGGACTCGATCTGGTGGTGGGCAAGAACGAACCGGTCCTCAAGAGCAAGGTGACCTTTCCCGAAGGCAAAGCCACCCGCGTCGAATGCTGCGGCACCCTCAAGAAGGACGGACTCAAACAGGTGCTGGACGAACACAAGTTCACCGGAGTCATCGTCGGCGTGCGGCGCGACGAGGAACCCACCCGGGCCAAGGAACGGTATTTCAGTCCGCGGGACAAGAACATGGAATGGAACGTGGTCGATCAGCCCCCGGAACTCTGGGATCAGTTCAAAACCGACTTCGAGCCTGGCACTCACATCCGGATTCATCCCCTCCTGCACTGGACCGAGCTCAATATCTGGGAATACATCGAACGGGAGAACATGCCGGTGATCCCCCTCTACTTTGCCAACGAAAAAGGCGAGCGTTACCGGAGCCTGGGTTGCGCCCCCTGCACGTTCCCCATCAAATCCAGCGCCAGAAACGTCAGCGAGATCATCGCCGAACTGCGCAATTCCAACACCTCCGAACGTTCCGGGCGCGCCCAGGACAAGGAGAGCGAAGATGCTTTTGAAAAACTGCGCCGCGACGGTTACATGTAATCCAACGTCCCGCGACCTCCAACCATTTTCCAGATGACTCAATCTTCATCCACCGAACAACTCAAGATCGTCATTGTCGGCCATGTCGATCACGGCAAATCCACGTTTGTGGGCAGGCTCTTTTACGACACCGGCTCCCTGCCCGACGGCAAATACGAGCAGCTCAAGACCGTCGCCGAGCGCCGGGGTGTGCCCTTCGAATGGGCCAACCTCATGGACGCCCTGCAGTCCGAACGGGACCAGAACATCACCATCGACACGGCCCAGATCTGGTTCCGCACGCCCAAGCGCCAGTACGTCATCATCGATGCGCCCGGACACAAGGAGTTCCTGAAAAACATGGTCACCGGCGCGGCCAGCGCCGAAGCGGCTCTCCTGCTCATCGACGCCAACGAAGGGGTGCAGGAACAGTCGCGCCGGCACGGCTATCTCCTGAACATGCTCGGCATCCGCCAGATTGCCGTTCTGGTCAACAAAATGGACCTGCAGGGCTATTCGGAGGAACGCTTCAATGCCATTGAAACCGAATACCGCGAGTTCCTCAAGGGATTGGGCATCGAGGCCAAATGTTTCCTGCCCCTGGCCGCCAAGTCCGGAGACAACATCGCCACCCCCAGCGCCAACATGCCCTGGTGGAAGGGAAAAACGATTCTACAGGCCCTCGATGATTTCCAGGTCTCCGATCAACCCGACCATCAGCCGCTCCGGTTCCCGATCCAGGACGTTTATCGCTTCGACGATCGACGCATCCTCGCCGGTCGTGTCGAATCCGGCACCCTCCGCGTGGGGGATCGCCTGTTGTTTAGCCCGAGCAACAAGGTCAGCACCGTCAAATCCATCGAGCGCTGGAGCGCGCCCACGCGGGACGAAGCCACCGCCGGGGAATCCATCGGCGTGACGCTCACCGAACAGATTTTCGTCGAACGGGGCGCCATCGCCGCCCTGGAAACGTCCCCGCCCTACGCCCTCACCCGGATCAAGGCACGGCTCTTCTGGTTGAGCCGGTCGCCCTTTGCGAAGGGCAAACGATACAAAATCAAACTCGCCACCCAGGAGATGGAGTGCGAGATCGAGTCCATTGATCGTCTGATCGATTCCTCCTCCCTCGCGACCATCACACGCGAGGACCAGGGCGCCTACGTCGGGCGCAACGAAGTGGCTGAACTGGTGCTCCGCACCAAACGCCCCGTCGCCTTCGATCTTCAGTCGGAAATCGTGGCCACCGGCCGGTTTGTCATCGTGGACGGTTTCGAGGTCTCGGGCGGCGGCATCATCGCGCCGGACAACTACCCGCGGCGCACGGCCGATTCCCTGCAGAAGAGCGACAACATTTACTGGAGCCAGGGCAAGGTCACCCCCACCCAACGCAACCTGCGAAACGGTCACCTGGGCCGGGTGGTCTGGCTGACCGGCCTGTCGGGCTCCGGAAAATCAACCATCGCGACCGATCTGGAACGGGAACTCTTTAATCTGGGCAAACACGCCTATGTTCTGGACGGGGACAACGTCCGCCACGGCCTCTGCCGCGACCTCGGGTTCTCTCCCCAGGACCGCCAGGAAAACATCCGGCGCGTGGGAGAGGTTGCCAAGCTCCTGGCGGACGCCGGTTTCATCGCGATCACCGCGTTTATTTCACCCTACCGGGCCGATCGTGATCTCGTACGTTCCATCGTGCCTGCAGGCCAGTTCATCGAAGTGTTCGTCAGCGCTCCGATCGAGGTGTGCGAACAGCGCGATCCAAAGGGCCTCTACGCCAAAGCCCGCGCAAACGAAATCAAGGAATTCACCGGCATTTCCGCCCCCTACGAAGCCCCTGTCCAACCGGAGATCACTCTCACGACCGATTCAATGTCAGTCCAGGAATCGGTTGCCAAGGTGATCGAATACCTCCAACTGCAGGATGCCGAGTTGACCGTGACCATCTGACCAACCGGATTGGGAGGCATTGGGTTTGGCTGCCGGAGTTCCAGGGAACTTTGCATCTTCAGACACAACCAAAGCGGCGGCGCCGCTGCGCTCTGCCGCGCGCACTCCAAAACACCATCGCTTTTTCCGACGCCATGCCCTGGAATCCATCCCAATGGCAGACACGAATCCCTCAAACGAATGGCGCTACCCCGGATGCACTACGGACTCTCTGCCTGAAGCGGCTGGACCCTGTGGAGGTAGCTCTTCACCGCCACGGACCAGAGCTCATAGCCCTTGTGGTTCAGGTGTAGTCCGTCCGGTTTGAAAATCTCGTTCCGGGGCAGTCCCTCGCGACTGAGCATTGGCTTCGAAATGTCGATGTAATCGACAAACGGCGTTTCCCGGGCGTAACTCAGGATGGCACCATTGACGTTCCGGATCTTCTTCCTGAGTTTCCACCGGGCCAGACTGGGTTTGATCGAAAGAAACCCGATCCGTGTCTCGGGAAGCTCGTCCCGGATGGTTTCCACCAGCGTCTTAAAGTCTTCGACAATCTCGTCGTTTGTCTTTTGGGCAGCCACATCGTTGTCGCCGGCATAGACAATCACCACACTCGGCCGGTACGGCAGGATGATTCGATCTGCATAATGAACAACATCCGAAAGACAGGAACCTCCGAACCCCCGCCTGAACACCGTGAAGGGCCCCAGATCCTGCTTGGCCGTTTCCCATTGACCAACGCTCGAACTGCCCACCAACAGGATCGCGTCCTCGGGAGGAGGATTTATCTCGTCATTTGCTTCGAACTTCAGGATCTGTGATTCCCACCAGCCGTGGTATTCCGGTTGACGCGGAAATTCCCAGATCACACGCCCCACGCCCGATACCACGAGAAGCCCCAGGAGAACGATCAACCGGGTGTTTTTTCTCTTTCCACGGACAACCATGACCCGAATCTAACAAAAATCGCTCGCGCATGAAAGCTTTTGTTATCAGACCAACTGATTCCCTTTTTCACCCTCCTTATGCCAGCGTGCCATTCGGCAAAAGAAGCCTTGACCATCGCTGATTTCCCGTTAAATGAATGCTAGCCTGATTCAATTCGTCCCTATCAAGGGACATGTCGATCACTGTTCAACTAGGTACCTTATGAAAAAACAACTCTCCGGCCTTCTCACCCGAGCCACATTCGCTCTGGCAGTGATCTCTTTGCTGTCGGTCTCAGCCCTCGCACAAACCCCCAAGAAACTGCTCCTGGTCACGGTGACCAAGGGTTTCCGTCACAGCTCCATCCCCACTGCGGAGAAGGTCCTCGGCGAATTGGCTGCCAAAAGTGGCGCGTTCACCATCGACAATGTCCGACAGAGCGAAGGCGACGCTGAAATGAGCCAGAAGATGACCATGGCGCAGCTGGCCAAGTATGACGGCGTGATCTTCGCCAACACCACGGGGGTCCTCCCGCTGCCGGACAAGGCAGGCTTCCTCGACTGGATCAAGTCCGGCAAGGCATTCATCGGCATGCACTCGGCAAGCGACACGTTTCACGCTGAGAACGGCGTCGATCCCTATATTCAAATGCTGGGCGGCGAGTTCCGCACCCACCATGCGCAGGCAGGCATCGAATGCCTGGTCCAGGACAAGGATCACCCCGCCACCAAGCCGCTCGGCGAGAGTTACTGCATCGAACGGGAAGAGGTTTACCTGCTGAAGAATTACGATTCGGCCAACGTGCACGAATTGTTGGTCCTCGACAAACATCCCAACGACAAGAGCGTCTTCGGCCGGTTCCCGATCGCCTGGTGCAAGAAATACGGACAGGGCAATGTCTTTTACACTTCCCTGGGCCACCGCGAAGATGTCTGGGAAAACCCGACCTACCAGAAACACCTGCTGGGTGCCATCAAATGGGCGCTCGGCCTCGAAGAGGGCAATTCCAAACCACAAATGCGCTAGGTCGCACGATTAAATTTCCACATTACCGGAGTGTGCGGTAAACTCCCTGCCAAGAGTCTCATGATGAAAAACGAACCAGTATCGGAACTGAATCGACGGAGCTTTTTAAAGGGCGGCTCCATCTCCACGCTCATGTCCCTGATCGGCGCGGTCGAACTCAAACCAGAACCGGCCGCCCAGGGCATCGCCGGCGTCAAGATCCAGGCCGGACCCAAGGTCAATTGCGCCGTGATCGGACTTGGAACCCGGGGACGCGAGATTGCACAGACCCTTTCGGTACTCCCGGACGCCAATGTCTCTGCGGTCTGCGATCCGTATCCGAGCTCGCTGCGCCGGGGAGCCAAAGCCGCCCCGACCGCCGCTTCGATCAAAGATTATAAACAAATTCTGGCCGACAAGGCGATCAAGGCGGTCGTGATCGCCACTCCCTCCCACGAACATCGTCAGATCGTCATCGAAGCCCTGGACGCCGGCAAACACGTCTACTGCGAAGCGCCTCTGGCCCACACGATCGAGGATGCCCGGGCAATCGCCCTGGCCGCCCGCAAGGCCCACCGTCAGGTGTTCCAGGCCGGACTGCAGACCCGCTCGGAATCCCAGCGTCATTTCCTGCTCAGTTTCATCCGGGCCGGGGCCATCGGGCGTCCCGTCATGGTCAAGACACAGTGGCACAAGAAACAGAGCTGGCGGTTCGCCTCCCCCAACACCGAACGCGAAAAAGCCCTCAACTGGCGCCTCAGTCAGGAAACGTCCCCCGGGTTGATCGGCGAGATCGGCATCCATCAGGTCGATGCCACCTCCTGGTACCTCAACTCAAACCCGGTGGCGGTCACCGGATTTGGCGCAGTCAATTTCTGGAATGACGGACGCGACGTGCCGGACACCGTGCAGGCCGTGTTTGAGTACCCGAACAATGTGAACCTGATCGCCGACTGCACCCTGGCCAACTCGTTCGATTCGATGATGGACGTGCTGTACGGCACGGACAGCGCCGTCATGATTCGGGAGGAGAAGGCCTGGATGTTCAAGGAAGTGGACGCGCCCTTGTTGGGATGGGAAGTCTACGCCGCCAAGCAGGCTTTCTACCGGGAGACCGGCATTGCCCTGGTTGCCAATGCCACCAAACTCTCCGCTCAGGGCACCGCAGAGAAGGAAGCCCCCGCGTATACGAACACCACGCTGAGCACCGCGCTTGAGTCCTTCCTCATCAACAGTCGGCTCACGGGTACCGCTGTGGAGGACTTTCTCACCAATTATGGAGAGGATGAAGAGGGCTTGAAGGAGTATCTTGCCGACATGGAAAAGAACCGGCAGCCGGCAGCCGGCTATCAGGAAGGCTACGAAGCCACCGTCTCCGTGCTGAAAGCCAACGAGGCTATTCTCGGTAAGAAACGAATCGTTTTGGACAAGGAACTTTATCAACTGGGCTAACTCCCGGAATACTACCCGGCCTTGGCTTCCATTGGAAACCGCAGGGACGCCGATCGTTTCCGACCGTCGTCCGAACGCACCGGAGCCTGTAACCACAGAATAAACGCACTGACTATGAAATCGAAAAATACATGGATCCAAAAAAGCCTTCTCGCATTGATCGCGCTGATGATCGCCGTTCCGGCGCTTCGAGCCGAAGAGTGGGTGCGCTACCAGGCCCGGCCTGGCAGCAAGATCAAGATTGAAGGAACCTCCACCATCCATGATTGGGCCGTCGAAGGTGGAATCATCAGCGGTGCCATGGAACTGGAATCCAATTTCCCACTGGACCCGGCAGTCAAGGCACCGGACTCCGCCAAACTCAACGCCAGGGTTCAGGTCTCCATCCCGGTTCGTTCGCTCAAGAGCGGAAAGACCCTGATGGACGATGTGATGCGCGGTGCCATGAACGAGGAGAAGTTTAAGCTGATCCAGTACAAGCTCGACTCGATCTCAATGAAACCTCACAAGGCCGGCGAAGCCCTGGAATACGAAGCCGATGGCGTGATCACGGTCTCCGGGGTTTCCAAACCGAACAAGATGAGCGTGAAAATCGAAAAAATCAGCGGCACCAGCCTCAAGGTCATCGGTGAGACCCCGCTCAAAATGAGCGATTTCGGAATCGAACCTCCGGCTCCCTCGATCGGTCTGGGCCTGATCAAGACCTCCGATGATGTCAAGGTGACCTTCGAATGGGTCACCGCCCAGCGGAAATAGGAAAGCCCTTCCAAAAACCTGAATATCGGGGAGTGGGGTTCGCCCCACTCCCTTTTTTAGTTTTTCAGCAATACTTCGCCAATGCCCTCGCGCACCGCTCCAACCATCTTCGCCACCTGCTCGTCGGTCGTGCAGTAGGGCGGCATCAGCACGATGACGTTCCCGACGGGTCGCGTCAGGACCCCGCGCCGGGCCATGGCCTCGCAAACCCGGATACCCACCCGGTCCGTCAACGGAAACGCCTCCCGGGTCCGCCAATCCCTCACGAGTTCGATTCCCGCAATCAACCCGACCTGCCGCAGATCTCCCACCTGCGGCAATTTCCAGAGCGCAGCCAATTCGCTCTCCAACACTTTTTGCAGACGCACACGACGTCTTATCGATGCCGAACCTGTCAGAATCTCAAGACTGGACAACGCAGCGGCACTTCCGAGCTGGTTCCCAGTGAAACTGTGGCCGTGAAAGAAGGATTTAAATTCGCCGTACTCGCCCAGAAACGCTTCGAACACCCGGCCCGTGGTCAACGTCGCCGCCATCGGCAGGTATCCCCCGGTCAACCCCTTGGCAACGGCCAGATACTCCGGTTGCACCCCTTCCTGATGGCTGGCAAACAACACCGGCCCGGCATTCGGATCCCCGTTCCCCAAGTCACGAATTCCAGTCCGCCCGAATCCGGTCATGACCTCGTCCGCGATCAACGGCACGTCGATCTGTTTCAAAAGACCGGCCACCCGTCGAAGCCACCCCTCCGGATGCGCCACAATACCCGCGGCACCCTGCACCAGGGGCTCCACCACCATGCCCGCATGCGGATCTCCCTTCTGCTTTCGCACCACCAGCTTCTTTTCCACACGATCCACGCACTCCCATTGGCATTTCCGGTAGTCGCGGGCATCGGCCCGTTCCGCCCGGGCTTTATTATGCGGACACCGGTAGCAGGCGGGTGCCATCACGCTCTCCGTTTTAAACAGCAGCGGCTGATATGCCTTATGGAACAAATCGACATGCCCGAGACTCACCGCTCCGACCGTGTCCCCATGATAAGCACCGCCCAGCGAAAGAAACCGGGGCCTGCTTCCCGGACGCTTCCGCCGCGCCACCTCGAACGCCATCTTCAGCGCGACTTCCATCGCGGTGGATCCGTCGTCCGAATAAAACACCCTTTCCAGCGGCCGCGCCTTTGCATCTCGAACAATCCCCTCCGGGTTCGCGTGCCGGATCAGTTGTTCCGCCAACAGGGACGCCGGTTCATTGGCGAATCCGAGCGCGGAAGAATGGGAGATCCTGCCCAGCTGCCTCCGGATCGCCGCATTGATCTTCGGGTGGTTGTGCCCATGCAGGTTGGTCCAGATCGACGCGTTGGCGTCCAGATAGTCGCGTCCGTGAACATCCCGTAGAACAGCCCCCTTCCCTTCCGCAATCACGATGGGCTCCGTCTTGAGCCAGTCCCGCATCTGCGTGAACGGATGCCAAAGATGGTCGTGATCGAGTTGGGCGGTCCTGTGCATGTTATTCCTGATCCCCCCCGGAAGCGGCAGGCGACCCGGATCGCCTCGATCGAGCCCGGGAAGAAAGCTTGATCGTTTGTCTGGTTAGAGGGATAAATCGAAGGAAGCAACCCAAATCTTTCCCCATCGAGAATCGTTTGCCATGAAACCCGCACCCCAGATTCGCCTCCTTCGCCGGGCATTTACGCTGATCGAACTCCTCGTTGTCATTGCCATCATTGCCATTCTGGCCGGCATGCTTCTGCCCGCCCTGTCGAAGGCCAAGGAACAGGGACAACGCACCCGGTGTTTGAGCAACCTCAAACAAATCCTCCTGGCCACACACATGTATGTCATGGATAACAACGACAGTCTCCCCTACAGCTCCTGGAGCTCGGGCACCTACGACCAGCCCAACTGGTGTTATACCCGCAAGCGCGGCGTCAACCCCGAACATGTCGTTGAACTCGGCACCCTCTGGCCCTACCACGGCGAACGCAACATTTACTGGTGCCCCTTGGACCGCACCAATACCGCCCTCTTCCGCCAGCGCGAAATGAAGGTCTCCAGCTACATGATCAACGGCTCCGTCAGTGCCTATTCCACCGGACCAAAAGGCGATTGGACCACTTATAAAATGAGCCAGTTCAGCCCGGATCACATGTTGTTCTGGGAAGCCGACGAACGCCTCCCCTCAAATTACGACAACGTCGCCAGCCGCCCCAACGAGGGCGTGACCGAACGTCACAGCACGGGCACGGTCATGGGCATGTTCGGCGGTCAAACCGAATACATGCGCTTTCAGAAATATTACGAAGAGGCCGGCATCGGCGGTTTCCCCGGAAAACGACCCGGCCGCTTCTGGAACAATCCCGGATCCAAAACCGGCGATTAATCCTGCCGCTTCAACCCGTGCCAACCCTCTGACATGAAACTCTCCCTTCCCCGAACATTCACAGCCTCTCTCGCCGTCGCTTCACTCTGCTTCGGCTCCGGGTGCGGATCGGATCCCGACGACGCCCTCGGCTCCGTAAAACCCGCCGCCGCGGCCGCCGAGCTGGACCAGACCTTCGCGGACGCCGATGCCCGGACTCGCAAGAACGTCGATGCAGCCTCCGAAGCCATGAAACGCGGCGAGTATGAGAAAGCCGTGGTCTCCCTGCAAACGGTTCGAGGCACCGAAAACCTGACTCTCCAACAGGGCATGGCCGTGCAACGCTCCGTCATTTCCATGGAAGCCGAATTGATCAGCGCCATGGAAAGCGGGGACCAAAACGCCCGCAAAGCCTATCAGCTGCTCAAGCAGGTCAACCGCAACTGAAACCCGCTGCAGCCCATCCCCGAACCCCATGAACCGTGACACCGCGTGGACTCTCCTCAACGAATTCACCAAATCCGAATCGTTGATCAAGCATGCCCTTGCCGTTGAAGCCTCCATGCGCGGTGCGGCCGGTCGGCTCGGAGCCGACCCCGACCAGTGGGCCCTCACCGGCCTGCTTCATGATTTCGACTACGAACGCTGGCCAAACCCGCCGGACCACACCCGGGAGGGTGCCCGGATTCTCCGGGAACGCGGAGTCGACGAGGAAATCATCGGCGCCATCCTGTCCCATGCGGAGTGGAACCACGCCGATTACCCCCTCGACCGGCCGATTCGCAGGGCTCTCTTCGCCGTGGACGAACTTTCCGGATTCGTAACCGCGGTTGCCTACGTCCGACCCGATCGACTGCGTGGCATGACCGCCGGCAGCGTGAAGAAGAAGATGAAACAAAAATCCTTCGCCGCAGCCGTCAGTCGCCAGGACATTACCCGCGGGGCCGAACTTCTGGATCGATCCCTCGACGATCATATCGGCGACGTGATCGCGTCCCTGCTCACCATCGAAACCGAACTCGGCCTCGCGATCCCCTGACCCATCGGGTCAAAACTCCCCCCCCACACATCGATCCCCGCCCTGAAGGCCGGCCATTCCTGCGGGGCTGGTGGGGTCTGGTTGTGAAGCGATCGATTTTTTAATGGAAATCGGAGCCGGCAGCCCCTGTCCACTGTGCCCAAAAACGCACGCTTGTCGGATTCATCTTACAGGGGTATAAAAAGTGGCCAGTCTCGCTTTGTGTTTTTTTGAAGGATAAAAGCTATGCTCTCATCTAAATCCCATTCCCAGATCACCCACCGTTCTCAAGGCAAATCCGCGCACGGGTTCACCCTGATCGAACTGCTCGTCGTCATCGCCATCATTGCAATCCTTGCCGGAATGCTCCTGCCCGCCCTGGGCAAGGCAAAGTCCAAGGCCACCGGCATCACCTGCATGAGCAATACCAAGCAAATCATGTTGGGCTGGATGTTTTATGCGGGTGACAATGACGAAAGGATCACCCATGCGTACGGCACCGCCCACGGATGGATGGGCGGCGGCGAACAGGTTCTCGATTACACCGCCAAACGAACCAACTGGGACCCTGAAGTCTCTGTGCGACGGAGTCCTCTCTATCCATACATCAGCGCGGACGCCGTCTTCAAATGTCCGGCCGACAAAAGCACCGTCAAGGCCGAGGGCCAGGTCCGGCCCCGGGTCCGCAGCATGTCCATGAACGCCTGGGTCGGCGGCAATGACGGAAAACATACCTGGTACGGCGGTGAAGAGTGGCGCATGTATCTCAAGACCTCGGACATGGTGGATCCCGGCCCCTCCATGACCATGGTGCTTTTGGACGAACGCGAAGACAGCATCAACGACGGGTTCTGGGTGGTCTGGATGCCCGGGTATCCGGACCCGGCACAAGCGAAAATCATCGATTACCCCGCGAGTTACCACAACGGAGCAGCCGGGATCTCCTTCGGGGACGGCCATTCCGAGATTCACAAGTGGATCGATCCACGGACCGTGCCGGCCCTTCAAAAAAATGGGAACATCCCCCTGAATGTTCCCTCGCCGAACAACAAGGATGTCATCTGGACCCAGGACCGGGCAACCCGCCTCAGGCGCTGATTCCTGGCTCCAATTCAAAACCCGGATCGTTCCGCGATTTTACCGCCGCAGGCAGCTCCCCGCCGGAACGGGCGCCGTCCGCACTCCTGATGAATCCAAAAAACATCCGACGAATCGCGGCCGGTGCCGGCTTCCTCGCCGTTGCCCTCGGTGCCTTTGGTGCCCACACCTTGAGCGCATTGCTCGCCAGGCTCGATACAACCCACATCTGGGAGAAAGCGGTTCTCTACCACTTCATTCATGCCCTGATGCTGTTTGTGATCGCAGATCGGGAACCGCTGCGCAGAGGCCCGTGGTTCTGCTTTCTCGTCGGCATCCTCGTGTTCAGCGGCAGCCTCTACGTGATGGCCGTCACCAACCTCAGATGGCTCGGAGCCATCACCCCGATCGGCGGCGTGAGTTTCCTGGCCGGATGGGCGTGGCTGGCCTGCTCCCCAGCACCCAACGGATCCAGGTGACCTAACCCAGTCCGGGAATGCTCGCCTCTTTCCGAAAGTTCTGGTAGGCCAGCATCGCGAGCATGACGGCACCAAACACGTATCCCTCCAGGGCCGCCCAGACACAAAGCACCGCAGCCAGGACAAATCCTATGTTGCACACCAGGTTTTTCCTCCGGGGACCCAGCACATCCCGGAGAATCTGCCCGCCATCCAGAGGCAGGATGGGAAGCAGATTCAACAGACTCCAGACGAAATTGATGTACAAACCGTATCGTGCAGCCAGTCCCAGCAGAGGGTTCGGGGAGTCGCTCAAGCCGACCCGGACCAGCGCATAAATCAACACCCCGAGGAGCAGCCCCGCCGCCGGGCCGGCGGCGGTCACCAGAATGTTCTCCTTTCGACTGAACCTGCCCTCCGGCAGAAAGGTCGCCCCCCCCAACCCGTGCAACCGGATTGCCGGGTCCGCTCCGAAATGCCGCCCCACCAGGGCATGCCCGAGCTCGTGCACGATGATCGAACCTAAAACAACGGCAGTCCAGACAAGCACCCGGATCCAGTCCTCGGGTCGGCTCGCGCTCATGGCCCCACCCAGGAAAGCACAGGTCAACCAGAACCACCCTTCGACAACAATGGGAATACGAAACAACGAGAACCTTATCATTCACCCCACTCAGAACCATGCGCCCGGCTTACTCAAGTTCAATTTTCCACAGCACCCAAGCGCGGCCTTGACTCAAAATCGAGCGGATTTATGATGCGCGCTCATTAAAAGACTGTTTTTCATCGAATTATGAGCCTGATCTCCGATATCCAAGCCCGCGAAATCATCGATTCAAGGGGCAATCCTACTGTAGAAGTTGACGTTATTCTGAGCAGCGGTGCCGCCGGTCGGGCCGCCGTTCCCTCCGGCGCCAGTACCGGGGAACACGAAGCACTCGAACTGCGCGATGGCAACCCGAAACGGTTCCTCGGCAAGGGCGTTTCCAAGGCGGTGAAGAATGTGGTCGACAAGATTCTTCCCGCCATCCGGGGCATGGACGCACTCGATCAACTCACGGTCGATCGCACCATGCTTGAGCTCGACGGCACCACCACGAAATCCAAGCTCGGTGCCAACGCGATCCTCGCGGTCTCACTGGCCACCGCCAAGGCGGCCGCCAACGCCGTCGACATGCCTCTCTTCAAATACCTCGGCGGACCAAACGCCAAGGTGCTCCCGGTGCCCATGGCCAACGTGATCAACGGCGGCGCCCACTCGGATGCCCCGATCGATTTCCAGGAGTTCATGATTGTCCCCAAAGGGTTCTCCACCTTCTCGGATGGACTCCGGGCGATCACCGAGATTTTTCATGCCCTCAAGGGTGTTCTCAAGAAACGGGGATTCTCAACCGCCGTCGGCGATGAGGGTGGATTCGCACCGAACCTCGAGAGCACCGAGGACGCGATCGAAGCGATCCTCCAGGCCACCAAGGCGGCCGGATACAAGGCTGGCAAGGAGATTTTCCTGGCCCTGGACGTGGCCTCTTCGGAGTTCTACGACGCCAAGTCGGGAAATTACATCTTCAAGAAAAGCTCCGGCAACAAGGTCACCGGTGCCGAGCTCGTCGATTTCTACGCCAAGCTTGTAAAATCCTATCCGATCGTCAGCATCGAAGACGGCTGCGCCGAGAACGACTGGAAGACCTGGAAACTGCTCACCGAGAAGCTTGGGGCAACCACCCAGCTCGTGGGCGACGATCTGTTTGTCACCAACGTGAAGTTCCTTCAGAAGGGCATCGACATGGGTGTCGCGAATTCAATCCTTGTGAAGGTCAACCAGATCGGCTCCCTCACAGAGACACTGGACGCCGTGGAACTCGCCCAGGGAAACAACTACACCGCGGTCATCAGCCATCGTTCGGGCGAAACCGAAGACGCCACCATCGCTGACATTGCAGTCGCCACCAACGCGGGCCAGATCAAGACCGGCTCCCTGAGCCGCACCGATCGCGTGGCCAAATACAATCAACTGCTCCGGATCGAGCAACTGCTCGGCAAGAACGCGGTCTACGGCGGCAAGTTCTAATCCGCCAATCTCTCGTTTGCAAACTCTCCGGTTCAGCCATTGGGGCTGTCCGGAGGGTTTTTCTTTTCCGCACCGACTCCCTCCTCCTCGGTGAGACCTCCGCCTCCCGGAAGTAATCGGGCTCCCAGCGCAATCACCAGCAGCGTCGCGCCGAGCGAACAAACAATCGCCGCGCCGGTCGGCAGGTCCAGTCTGTAGGATCCGTATAAACCGCCGACACTGGCAACGGTGGCGACCGCCCACCCGATGGCCAACCGTGCGGGGAGCGATGCGGCAACGAAGTTCGCGCACACCGCCGGCACAATCAGAAACGAGAAAACCAGAAGCACGCCACCAATGTGTACAAAGCTGGTCACCACAAAACCAAATAGAGCGTAGAACAGGAAATCCCACCACCGGATGGACAGTCCCTCGGCCACCGCTCGCTCCGGTTCAAATGAAATCATCAGAAACTGCCTGCGGAAGACGAAGTGAACAACCCCGATCACACTGTATAAAAGAAACGTCTTCGTGATCGCCCAGATTCAGACCGCCCGACACATCCGAATCGGTCGACCAACCGGCAATCGTGATCAGATCAAACCCCACATTCAGGTAGGCGGACCCGGCCGAGACCAGGGGTCGGCCCGTGGATGGGCCGCTGGCGAGCGGCGTCGGTCCAGGGGCGGCAACCCCGGGCTGCACAGCCAATTCCTCCGCCAGCTCACGCTCCAGAGCCTCCCGGGCCGGATCGGGCACCGCTTTCGGCTGCAGTTCCTCAATCTGTCGGCTCAACGCCTCGATCTGCAGTCGTTGTTGTTCCTGCGTCTTCTCAAATGCCGCCCGCATGCGCTCGAGCTGCAGCTTGAGTTCCTTCACCTGACCACTCTCCTGCGCCACACCCGTGGCGGCAAAGAGACACAGTGATCCCACGAGGAGAAAACCACGAAATTGTCTCATATTCTTCCGGACAAACTCGCTCCGCCCACGGGCGGACGCACAAACATTCTCAGCCAAAAACCAACCCAATACCGATGGGATCAGGCGTTGGCGGGCGGGGCACGGCTCGGGGAGAGCCGAAACTCGAATGTCCGGGGCTCGGGAAGATTCTGGACCGGAGCCAACTCGACCAGCAGACTCACGTCCGGCTGGAAACGCTCCGGAAGATCCCCGGCAACGAAATGATCCCGGGCCAACAAACAGAGAGCGCAGGAGTCAGAGTCGTTTCCGTCCGTGGAATGCGTCAGAAGATGCAGATCTCCCAGGGAAACAATGGAAGCCAGCAACAGAAAACCAACCAGAAAAACAGTCGAAACCATTCCTGCATTCCGACCGAACCCCGAAGGTTTTCGTTTCAGTTGCATTCTTTGAGTCCCCCAACTCAACCAGACTTCACCCGAACGCGCAACCCGATTCATCCCCCACTCCCCCCACTCAAGCTCGGACGAAACTCCCTTGTGCAACCTTTTGTTGCACGTGCAACAAAAGGTTGTCGCCGTCAAGGCGTTGCGCATGAGTGGTTTGGGTGCATGAGCACCAGATTCCTGTGCCTGGATCCCCCGGGCTTTTGGCTTGCGGCAGACTCCCGATCTGTTTGAGGATTCCAGCCATGCGCTCCACATCATTCGGTTCCTGCCTTGCCGTTGTCCTGTCGCTGCTGCAACTCCACGCCGGTGACTGGCCGCGCTGGCGGGGTCCCACTGCCAACGGAGTGGCCGAGGCGGACCAGAACCCTCCGGTCACCTGGAATGAATCCCTGAACGTTCTCTGGCGGGCGCGGGTTCCCGGAGGCGGGCACGGTTCTCCGACGATTGTCGGCGATGCCATCTACCTCGCTTCAGCCGATCTCGAACAACAGACCCAGTCGGTAATCTGTTTCGACCGGCGGGACGGAAGGATCGTCTGGCAAACTCCGGTGCACCGGGGGAACCTCGACACCCACGGACACCGCAACACCTCCCAGGCTTCCTCAACCGTGGCCTTTGCCGGCGACCGTTTGTACATCAATTTTCTCAACGACGGAGCAATCCATACCACGGCGCTGGACATCGGGGGAAAGATCCTGTGGCAGCACCGCGTGGGTGATTTTGTCACGCACCAGGGATTCGCCTCCTCACCCGTGGTGCATGAATCCCTGGTGCTCGTCTCGGCCGATCACAAGGGCGGCGGCGTGATCGTTGCGCTCAACGCGAGCACCGGCGAGCTGGTCTGGAAGCAGGATCGCCCCAGAATCGCCAACTACACGTCCCCCGCCATCGTGCGCGCGAGCGGTCGCACGCAGATGGTGGTTGCGGGTTGCAACCTGATTTCGAGCTTCGATCCGGTGTCCGGGAGGAAACTTTGGGAGACAGCGGATTCGACCGAGGAATGCGTGATCACCATGGTGACCGACGGCGAGCGGGTGTTTGCCAGCGGCGGATATCCGAAGAACCACACGGTGGCCTTGAACGCGGATGGCACCGGCACGGTTGCCTGGAGGAACACCGCCCGCGTGTATGTGCCCTCGATGATCGTCAGGGAGGGCCATCTGTATGCGGTCATGGACGCCGGGCTTGCGGTCTGCTGGAAATCCGACACCGGTGAGGAGCTCTGGAAAGAGCGGCTTGGGGGCGACTTTTTCGCCTCCCCGGTGATGGTGGGCGATCGCATGTACGCCACCAGCGTGAGGGGTGTCACCTCTGTGTTCGAAGCAACTCCGGGACGGTTTCGATTGCTGGCGCAGAACCAGCTGGGGGACGAGACCTATGCCTCGCCGTCGATCTGCGGCGATCGGGTGTACCTGAGAACCGCACACACCGGCAACGGGCGCGCGGAATACGTGTACTGCATCGGAGAAGGCAATCGCCCGGTCAACCCGTGACCGGGCGATTTGAGAATGATTGAATGAGCTCCTTCCCGGAGTTCTGGAGCAGAGACGACCGCCTGCCGGTTCAGTAGACCCCTTCGACGATCGTCTTTTCCATGGCCCCGAACGGGCGGACATCGGCCACGCCATCCCAGGCGTAGGGTGCCCGGGGCGCGCGCCGGATCGCTTCGTCACGTTCCAGAAACCGGGGCATGAAGAATTCCTTCGTAAGCGTGGTCAGCTCCACCCGCCCCCATTCCCCGTATCCCATCGTTTTGTCGGTGTCGTTTGGATCAACCACACGCAGGACCGCGCGCGGTTGGGGCGCGTAGTAGGTGACGGAGAATTTATCCTCCGGCGTGAGCGGAACGCTGGCAGCCAGCCCCATGAGCGTGTTCCCGTAAGTGGGATAAAACCCGATTTTATTCTCGAGCACTTCCTCGGTCAGGAACCGGACGTATTGAGGCAGCATCGAAGTGCCGCCGCAGAAGACCCCGCGAATTCCCGCCTCGTACAGATCGATTTTTTCACCGAGCGACTCCAGGAGTTTTGGCGTGGTGAACAGTCCGCTGATCCTGCGGTTCTTCAGAATGGTCACCGCCTGGTCGATCACATGTTCCATGTACGCCTTGGCCTGATCGAACTGTTTGGAAGCAATGAGCTTCTTGACCCAGCGCGGATCCAGGTCGACAAAGTAGCACGACGAACCGCGGACGTTGGCCAGGTGCTCGATGGCCAGGCGCAGGCGCCTCGGCCCGGTGGGGCCGACCATCAACCAGTAATGGTTGCGTGGGAAATGTTCATCGGAGACCTTGTTCGAGAACTCACTGTAATCGACCTTGTAATCGTCCCAGCCGATGCGCTGCTTGGGCATGCCGGTGGTTCCGCCGGTTTCGAAAATGTTGAAGGGGCGACCCAGGTATTCTTTGGGAATCCAGACCTCGTTCTGGAGGTCACGGAGCCATTCATCCTGGAAATGCGGAAACCGCTGCAGGTCCGCGTAGCATTTTATCTCGGTGGCCGGATTCCAACCCGCCTTGCCGGCCCAGTCGAGCCAGAATGGGCAGCCGGTTTCGGGTGAAAAGTGCCATCGCACCATTTCACGAACGTGAGCATCGAGCGCCTCCTGCGCCGCTTGAATCTGAGAGGGGTCCACTGGCATGGCTTGCTGGTTCTATGGATTGTTTCTTAACGGTTGGGATTCAGTTTCACCTTGGGAACCTCGTCCCGGCGCCCCGATTGGAGGGCGGAATCGTGGAACGCGTACAGGTGGGTGTTCACGGTCAGATAAACAACGCCGTTGGCGACCACGGGCGTCGAGTAGATGGGTGAGTTGAGGTAGGTTTCACTGAGCACCTTCTTCTCCTTGCTGGCGGCCATCACGACGAAATCGCCGTCCTCATCGCCCAGATAGACCTTGCCGTCGGCCACGAGGGTCGACCCCCACATGTGTGCCTTCATGTCGTGCACCCAGTGAAGCTTGCCGGTTTCGGCGTCCAGGCAATGCACGAAGCCTGAAAAATCAGCTATGAAGAGGAGTCCTGTCTCCGGGTCAATCGAAACGGTGGAGATGCTGCGGTAGATGTCGCGGTAATCCCAGATCAGGCCCGAGTCCGTGATGTCTCCGCTCTTGGTGGCATCCAGACAAAGCAGCCTGCCGACCCCCTCCCCGTGCTCCGGATCCTGTCCGATGGCGACGTAGACACGGTTCTTGTAGAAGACCGGCGTGGCGTTGATTTCGCTGGGACCGTCCGCGGCGGGGTATTTGATCGGCTTGCCGTTCTTGGTTTTGTACTCGGGCGGATTGCAGTCGAACGACCAGGCGGTCTTCAGCCAGGACGCATCCTCGGCCTCATCCCGAACTGGTTTTGCGTCGAAGGCATAACACACGCCGTCGCCGCCTCCGAAGAAGACCAGCGGTTTGCCATTCACGATTCCGGCGGAGGGTGAGCTCCACTGTCCGTGAAAGATCCGGGTACTGATGCGGGCATCGTCCTCACCCGCAAGCTTGCCCGTTTTCTTGTCGAGTGCGATGAAGCTCGGCGAGAGCGGCGATGGAATGTTGGAATGGGTCCAATCCTGGCCGTTCGAGGTGCAGGCGTAAACCAGGTCGCCAATCACGATCACCGAGGAATTGGAGGCGTTGTGCGGAAACACGCCCAACTCATCCATCATGTCGTAGATCCAGATGATGTCGGCGTCCTTCGGACCGATCGTGGCTTTGGGATTGCCGGGTCCAGCGACATACTGGGCTTCGCCCTGGAACCCCTGATTTCCGTTGCTAAATGCGCTGACATCCAGGCACATGACTTCGCATCGGCTTGTGACAATATAAATGCGATCGTCTTCAATGTTGGGGGACGAAAGAATGCCGAGGTTTTCCCAGTCGTTGACCTTGCCGGAGGCAAGCTTGGGAACCACCAACTGCCACAGGAATTCGCCGGTCTTTTCGTCGAACACCATCAGGATGCTCCGATCGCCCTGATGCTGGAGATCCCGTGCGGAATCATTGTTGGTGCCGACATAGACCCTGCCATTGGCGACGGAGACATTGCCGTAACTTTGGGACCCGAGTTTGGAGACCCACTTGACGTTCTTGGTGGTGGCCATGTCCACATCCTCGGTGCCGGACTTGAACTTGCCCGGGTCGACACGGTCGGGCAGTCCCTTGGCGGGGGCGTACATGTTTCTTCCCGGGTCGTTGCCGCCCCATCGGGGCCAGTCCTGTCCCGACGCAACGCGGGACGACAGTGGGAGCAATGCGGAAAAGGCAACGGCAAACAAGAGCTTGGATCGGTGGTTCTTCATGACGAGTTGAAAATTCCTAGTGGTTCTGAGTGACCGACACGTTATCGATGTACACGCGCATCTCCTGCGGAGCAAACCCAAACAGCCCCGGGGATCCGCTTTGATGCGCGTTGGCGTGCGGAACCTCCAGGGTCCACGCTTCGGGTTCCGGATCGCCCTTCGGCCAGGCCTTGGCCCGCACAAAGCCCGATCCGTCTGCAGCGACATCAACGCGTGTCTTCAGGTGGTACCAGACGTTGGGACGCCATCGGAAATTCGGCGGGTCGGTCATTTCAGGCACCCGGAGACGCTCCAGATTGGAGCTGATCTCGAGTTTTTGATCGTTTCCCTTGAGCACGATCAGATAGCGCTGGTTGATCAGTCCCACCTCGGACATCTTGCGGCGGTTGCCCTCGCTCATGACATCGGCTTCGACCGTGTAGTTCTTCATGTCCTCGCGCCCGAAAAACACCGTGCCGCGCTGGAACAGCTTGTTTTCGATGGTTTTCACCAAAGCCTGATTGCCCTCGCGCTCACGGACCTCGAATTTGAACCGGGCACCGATCCATGGCAGCGGCGGATAGGAGTACGCCGTCGCGGGCTCTATCGAGTTGTCGGTGGTCTCGGTGAGTTTGAAGCCCTCGAATTCCTCGGAGAACGGAAACCCGGAAAGCACGCGGCCCCGGATGTAGCCCTTGAGACCATCCAGCGTCGCCTCAAACGCACCCGCCGAGGGGCTGGATTCGTTCCCGGCCACCAGTTCACCCTTCGCATTGAACGCGCCATTGAGCCGGGCACGCACCTTGGCCGTCGGCGGGATAAACGATTTCCATTCAACCGCACTCACATCCTTCACTTCCTCCACGAGCAAACCTTTGGCGTCGAGTTTCCGAACCCGGAAGGAGGCCTTTTCACCGGGCAACAGCAGAACTTCAGACGGGATGATCTGCAACTCTGCGGCCGGACCCGGACGCTGCTCGGCGGGAGCCGCCGCGACCTTCGGCAAACCCGGGTTGTCCCCCTTCTTCCCGAAACAGTAGAGATGTTCCTTGGTTTGGATGTAGACCTTTCCGTTGTACGCGGTGGGCGAACCAAAACAACGCCCCTCCAGCGCCACATGGCTCAGAATCTTGCCCTCGGTTCGGGTCGGTTGAATGACATAAAACGAACCCGAGGTGCCCGCTTCCGGGGATCCTTCACTCCCCTTGCCCTTGCCCTCCAGCATCGGCGCGAACGCATCGAGCATCGGGACATACAACTTGCCGTCCGCGTACAGCGGGCAGGAATTTCGCTGCTCGATGCCGATCTTGAGGGTCCAGAGAACGTCGCCGGTCTTTACGTCAACGGCGAAGAGATCGCCCTTCTCGGCCACGACATAGATGGTGTCTCCGACGAGGATCGGGGAACTGGTGGAGGTGGAGATGTCCCTGCTCCAGATCTCCACTTCGGAACGTTCCACAACGGCAGGTCCGGCCGCCGTGGCGGTCACTTTGGGAACTTTGAAGGCAACCATCTGACCGGGTTCATACGGCATGCCGTAAACGGCAATGACGGTGTCGTTGTTATGCACGAGCACCGTGGCGTTGATTCCCCCCTTGGTCAGCGGCACGCGCCAGATCGGAGTCCCCGTCCCGGCGTTCGCGCAGACCACGCTGCCGTCGCCGGTGGTGGCGACGAACGCAGGCTGTCCGTTGAGCCATCCGAAGTAAGGATGGGAGAAGGAACTGTCCTTCGGCCTGTCGGCCGGAGTGGACGCCCAGACCAGTTCGCCCGTTTGTTTGTCAAACGCGTAAAAACGGTCGCCGACCGGACCGTTGGCACCCCAGTTGGCCGTGATGCCGCGGGTCACCACCAAACCACCCTGCACGGCTGGCGAAGCCGTCCGCCCGTTGGGGAAGGTAAGCCTGCCATAAGATTCCATCATGGAATGTTGCCACAGCAACTCACCGTCGGCCGTAAACCCAGCCAGGATGCCCTGGGTGCACTGGATGTAGACATTGCCGGTCTCCGGGTCGATCGACGGACTGGAGGTGGCGTAACGGGTGTATATATTGTCGCTGAGAAAATCGCTGAACAGATGGTCCCAGAGTTTTTTCCCGGTCTCCGCGTCGAAACAGGCAACCCCCTCCTGCAGGCCGGGGCCTTCGCCGAGATACCCCATCACGTACAGTTTGCCGTTGGCGATCACGGGGGTGGACGCCCCAGGGAAATCGACGGTGAACAGGTGATTCGGCCCGTTGAGTTCAATTTTGTCCGGCAGACCCCGTTCGGCCGAACTCCCGTTTTGTTGGGGACCACGCCAGTCGAGCCAACCATGGACGGCGGCATGGGTTTGCAGACCAGTGGAGAGAACGGGGAGCCAGCCGATTGCAAATATGGCCAGGACGGAAAGTTTTCTTGAGATCATGACGAACCTTTCACTCGGGCGACACGCGTCGCGACGATCAGCAGACGACAACGAGAACATTTTTCTTCCCAGGGGCTGGACACTCCATTACACCACTGGAAGTTTCGAACCGAAATAATACCTACACGTACGAATTGTCAAACTTCAAATCCAACTTCGATGAATTCGAAGCCTGAAACCGCTCCCGTCGATTCCCCTGTCCGCCGCCGACTTCCGCCGCTCCTGCGGCGCGCCTGGTACGGCCTGAACCAGGCTTTTCGCAGGCGCATCGCGCACACCGGCCTCACACCGGATCAGTTCACCGTGATGCGCATCCTTCAGGAATGCGATCCCGAAGGCATCACCCAGCGCGAACTCACCCGGCTGATGTCGAGCGATCCAAACACCGTCGCTTCGTTGCTCGAACGCATGGAAACCGCAGGGTGGGTCGAGCGGCGGCCCCACGAAAAAGACAGGCGCGCGCACCGGATCCGGCTGCAGAAACGGGGGCAGGGCAAATACTCGGAAGCGCGCCGGATCGCCCTCGCGCTCCAGGCGGATGTGCTGGAAGTGTTGCCTGAAAACAAACGCGAGGAATTCCTGGGACACCTCAAACTGGTGGCGGACGCGTGCCGGGAATCGGCCGAATTGGTCTCGAAACAGCCAAAATCAAAAACACCGGAATCCCGGGCGAAACACGATACCTCCACACCGGATGCAACCGCCCCGATCGTGGCTGACCTGCCCTAGGTCCGGCACGGGATGCCCCGCCCCCGGTTGTTTCGGGATTTTGGAAACCTCCTGTCGCCAAGGAAGATGGCCCTGCCCGGTTCCTTTCTCCGGCCTTTACGACCGGGGATTTTCCCATAAACTGCCACCATGGTTCGGGTTGAAGAAAGCAAACTATTCAGCGGAATTCCGGTCACGGATCTGGCGGGCTTGCGGGATTCGATCGAGTTACGGCACTACACGGCAGGCCAGGTTGTTTTCCGACAAGGGGATTCCGGGGATGGCCTCTATTTGATCCAGGAAGGCACCGTTGCGATTTCAGTCCGGGTCAACGACGGGGACAAGCACACACTCAGCGAACTGGATGCCGGGGACTTTTTCGGGGAGATGGCCGTGGTCGACAATGAACCACGATCCGCGACGGCCACCGCCAACACCGATTCCCAGCTCTGCTTCATCCCCAGCGACAAGCTCCTCGAGATGCTGCAGCGTGTCCCCACTCTGGCGGCGACGCTCACGCGGGAGGTAAGCCTGCGGCTTCGGGAGTTCAACCGGCACTATGTGCAACAGGTCCTCGAAGGCGAACGGATGGGCCTGGTGGGGCGTTTCGCCGGATCGATCGTACACGACTTCAAAAACCCGCTCAACATCATCGGCATGGCGGCGGATTTTGCGGCCATGGACGATGCCAGCCTCGACATGCGGCGCACGGCCCGCAACCGGATCCGCAAGCAGGTCGACCGCCTGAGCACCATGATCAGTGAATTGCTCGAGTTCACACGCGGATCCCGGGGACGCGTGCTCTTTGCCGAGACGCCCTTTGACAGTTATGTGCGCGGGGTGGTGGACGAACTCCGCCCAGCCAACGGCGAAGGTCGCTGCACCCTGGAGCTCGAGACTGAACCTCCCGAAGTGACGGTGCAGGTCGATCCCAAACGGCTGTTCCACGTTTTCAGCAATCTGATGAACAACGCCTTCGACGCGATGCCGGACGGCGGGTCCCTCAGGATCGGATTCAAGCAAACCGACACGCATGTGCTGACCGAGTTTCGCGACACCGGCGTGGGAATCGCTCCTGAAATCGAAGCGAAGATGTTCGATGCCTTTGCCACCTACGGCAAGAGCAAGGGCACCGGCCTGGGTCTCTCGATCTGCAAACGCATTGTCGAGGATCATCAGGGAACCATCCGGGCGTCGAACCACCCGGAAGGCGGTGCCGTCATCGCTTTCTCGCTCCCCATCCTGCGATGAGCAACCGGATCCGACTGCTCTCCGAACAGGCCGCCAACCAGATCGCTGCCGGCGAAGTCATCGAACGGCCCGCCAGCGTGATCAAGGAACTCGTCGAAAACGCCCTCGACGCTCAGGCACACAAGATCACCGTGGAAATCCAGGCCGGCGGACGCAGCCTCATGCGCGTGACCGACGATGGCACCGGCATGAACCGGGACGACGCCCTGCTCTGTCTGGAACGTCACGCCACCAGCAAGATCCGATCGGCCGAAGATCTCGCCTCCATCAGCTCGATGGGCTTTCGCGGGGAAGCGATGCCGAGCATCGCCAGCGTGTCCCGCATGACCCTCACCACACGCACCCATGACCCGGAAAACCCGGAAGGCACCCGGATCGTGATCAACGGAGGCAAAATCCAGGAGGTCAAGGTGGCGGGCAGTCCGCCGGGAACCAGTGTCGAAGTGCGCCAGCTCTTCTTCAACCTGCCGGCACGCCGGAAGTTCCTGCGCACGGAAGAGACCGAGCGCTCGCATATCCAGCACTACCTCTCCCTCGTGGCCATGGCTTACCCGGAAGTGGCGCTCGACTTTCTGCAGGAAGGACGCTTGATCTGGCAGCTTCCAGCCATTGAATCAGGCCCGGATCCGGAGGGCAGACTAAACGCCCTTCAGGAACGACTCAAGGCACTCCGGGGTGGCGGCGGCAAGATGCTGGCGCTGGATGCAAGCTCTTCGGCTGGCCCGACCGAACCCTCCGATTCGGAGGAACCGGCACCGCCCGATGGGATCCGGATCTGGGGAGTCATCGGTGCCCCAGGCGTTTCCCGCTCCAGCCGCGACGAACAGCACCTTTTCGTAAACCGCCGTCCCGTCGATCACCGCGGCCTGAACTTCGCCCTGATGGAAGGTTACCACACCGCCCTCATGAAAGGGCGATACCCGGTCTGCTGCCTGTTCCTTGAGATCAACCCCGCGTTGGTCGACGTCAACATCCATCCCGCCAAACGCGAGGTGAAGTTCCACCAGGAATACGTCGTCCGCCGCGCCGTGTCCGAAGCGGTGCGCAACCGCCTGCTCACCTTTCATTCGAACCCCGCCGGACCCGGCGCGGCATCCGCGCCTCTCCCGGACCTCGCGGTTCCGGATCGATCGGTGGATGTCACACCGCCCCCGCCCCCACCGGAACCGCCCACCCTCGCCCTGCCCCTGGAGGGCGCGCGTCCAGGCGTGATCCGTCCCGAACCGGCTGCCGCGCCGGCGAATCCGACAGCCCCCCCGGCTCCGTCCGTCGCCCCATCGCCCGCCCGGGACACCGCGCCGCACGCGACGACTGTTCCTTCCCGACCCGTTCCACCGCACGCGGAAACCGCCACCCCCGGCCCCATTCCCTTGTTGAACGTCCCATTGCGTCTTCTGGGAGTTGTGGGAAAATTATACGTGGTTCTGGAATCCGATCGCGGCCTGGTGCTGCTCGACCAACATGCCGCCCACGAACGGGTGCTGTTCGAACAGATGCTGCGGCGACTCGAACAAAGCGGCATGCCCTCCCAGAAACTGCTGCTCCCCGAGACAATCGAGTTGTCCGCCCGGGACGCCCAGTTCCTGCGCGAACAACTGGAGACCCTTTGTCGGCTCGGCGTCGGGTTGAGCGAGTTTGGGGAGCGCACGTTTCTTCTCGACGCCCTCCCCCCGTTCGTGCTCGCCAGCAACCCCCGGGAGTTCGTCCTGGAACTCGTCGACGGACTCAAGTCTGCCGGGCAATCGGTGAACACCTGGCGTCTGGGCGAACAGACCGTTGCAAAAACGGTCTGCCGTCACGCCGTCAAAGCCAACGACGCCCTGAGTTCCCTCGAGCTGGAGAGCCTCATCCGGGATCTCCGCCAATGCACCATGCCCTACACCTGTCCGCACGGACGGCCGACGATGATCGAGATGGGTTTCCGGGAGCTGGAGAAAAAATTTGGTCGAATTCAGTAGGATTCATGATTCCTGGCCATGCCAGCCCGACGGAAGCCCCTGCCACCGCGAAGCGCCTTGTCTACTGCGCCCGCGGCCTGACGAAGGTTTATCGAACCGGCGAGGTGGAGGTGCGGGCGCTGGCAGGCGTGGACCTTGATCTGCACGAGGGCCAGCTGGTGGTGCTGCTGGGCGCTTCCGGAAGCGGCAAATCGACGCTGCTCAACATCCTCGGCGGACTGGACATTCCCTCCTCGGGTTCGCTCCATTATCACGACACCGAACTGACCCATTCGGACGAGGCTTTTCTGACCCGGTTCCGCCGGGATTCGGTCGGGTTTGTCTTTCAGTTTTACAACCTGATCCCGAGCCTCACCGCCCGGGAGAATGTCTCGCTCATCACGGATATTTCGGTGAATCCCATCGCCCCCGAAGAAGCCCTCGCTCTCGTGGGATTGCAGGATCGCATGGATCATTTCCCGTCCCAGCTCTCGGGAGGCGAACAGCAGCGGGTGGCCATTGCCCGGGCCATTGCCAAACAACCCGAAGTGCTGCTCTGCGACGAACCCACAGGCGCCCTGGACGTACGCACGGGCGTGCAGGTTCTGAGTGCCATCCAGCGGGTCAACCAGGAACTGGGCACGCTCACCCTGCTGATCACGCACAACGCGGTGCTCGCGAAAATGGCGGACCGTGTGATCCACGTATCGGATGGGCAAATCACGCACATTGAAACCAACGCCCACCGCCTTCCCGTTTCCGAACTCTCCTGGTAATGCGTTTCAAGCCCCTCCATCTCAAGTTGCTGAGGGATCTCGGTCGAATGAAGGGCCAGACCCTGGCGGTGAGTCTGGTGATGGCCTGCGGCCTGGCCATGATGATCATGGCGCGCAGTCTCATTTATTCGCTCGAAACGACCCGGGACACCTACTATCAGGAAAACCGATTCGGCGATGTGTTCGCCGATCTGAAACGGGCCCCCAATTTCCTGAGGCAACGGCTCGCCACCATTTCCGATGTGGCGGCGGTGGAGACCCGGGTCATCGGACGCCTCACCCTGGATCTTCCCGGATTGAACGAACCGGCGGACGGCGTGGTCATCTCGCTCCCCGACGATCGCCCGCAGCAGTTGAACCGGCTCTTCCTCCGACGCGGACGTTTCCCCGAACCGGGTCGGCGCGGCGAAGTGGTCGTGGGCGAAGCGTTCGCCGAAGTGCACGGTTTCGGCCCAGACAACCAGATATCGGCCCTCCTGCGGGGACGCAGGGAAACCCTCACGATTGTGGGGATCGCGTTGTCGCCCGAGTATGTGTTCGAAGCACGCCCCGGCGAGACGCTCCCGGACAACAAACGATTCGGGGTGTTCTGGATGAATGAACGGGAACTGGCCACCGCGCTCGATCTCGATGGCGCGTTCAACAACGTGGTGGTCGACGTGGCACCGGGCGGGGACACCCTCGCCGTGATCGCGGCGCTCGACGATCGGCTGGCGAACTACGGAGCCCTCGGAGCGATCAGCCGCAGGGATCATCCTTCGGCCGTGCGGCTCAACGATGAACTGGCGGTGCTGCGCACCCTGGCCGTGGCGTTCCCGCTGGTGTTTCTCAGCATCGCGGCGTTCATGGCGAGCGCCGTGCTCTCCCGACTGGTGCGACTGCAGCGGGAACAGATCGCGCAGCTCAAGGCGTTCGGGTATTCGGCGCGCCAGGTCGGTGCGCATTACTTCCAGTTCGCCCTGGTGATCGTGGCAATCGGCACTCTCGCGGGGGGGCTCGGCGGATTCTGGATCGGGGGCAACGTTGTGAACATCTACCACCGATTCTTCCGGTTTCCTTCGCTCGTGTTTCATCCCGATCTCTCGGCCATTTTCCTGGCGTTTGTCGTGAGCGCGGGTGCCTCGTTTCTGGGCGTTTACGGCTCGGTGCGGCAGGCCATGCGATTGCCACCGGCCGAAGCCATGCGTCCGGAACCGCCCGCCAGCTACCGTCCTTCCCTGGTCGAACGTCTGGGCTGGAGCCGATGGCTTACCCCCACACTGCGGATGGCGCTCAGGAACATCGAACGTCGCCCCTGGCAGGCGTTCTTCACCGCGCTCGGCCTTGCCCTTGCCGCAGGCATCCCGATCGTGCCCTGCGCTTTTCGGGAGGGCATCGAATACCTCCTCGGCTTCCAGTGGGATGTCGCCCAGCGGCAGCACGTCACCGTCTCCCTGTTCGAACCCGCCTCCGCCACGGCGGCCGCCAGCATTGCCCATCTGCCCGGAGTTCTCCTGGCTGAACCATACCGGGCGGTGCCGGCGCGCATCCGGTTCGGCAACCACTCCCGCCGCCTCGAGGTGACCGGTTTCTCACGCGAAGCAACCCTTCGCCGCGTGCTCGACGCCCGGGAACGATCGATCCCGCTTCCACCGGACGGACTCCTGGTCTCCGCCAAACTCGCCGAACTGCTCGGAGCCGAAGCCGGGGACGTTGTGTCCCTTGAAATCCAGGAGGGGAACAGGCCGCGTCGCAATGCGGTCATCCGCGGGTTGATCACCGATTACGCAGGGATATTCGCGTACATGGACAAGGAAAGCCTGCACCGTCTGATGCGGGAGGGCCCCACGGTGAGCGGTGCCTATCTCTGGCTTGACCCGGAGCGCTGGCTTGATTTTCTGAAGGAGGTCAAGAACACGCCGCGCATCGCAGCCATGATGATCAAGAACACCGTGCGGGAAAGCTTTCGTAAAACAACAGCCGAAACGATCAATCTGGTACAGAGCCTGTACTTCAGCTTCTCGGTGGTTGTGGCCTTCGGAGTGGTTTACAACAGCGCGCGCATCGCGCTTTCAGAGCGGAGCCGCGATCTGGCGACCCTCCGCGTGATCGGGTTCAGCACCTGGGAGGTGGCCGGTGTCCTGGTGACCGAGCTGGTGCTGCTCACCCTGGTAGCCATTCCGTTTGGCCTGCTGCTCGGCAGCGGATTGGCCGCGGGCATCGTCGCCACCGCGAGCACCGAATCGGTGCGCCTGCCGCTGCGCCTGACTTCCCAGATGTACGCCACCGCAGTGTTTATTGTGTTGAGCGCCGCCACCGTGTCGTTCGCAATTGTCAGTTGGCGAATCCGCGAGCTCGATCTCGTCGGCGCACTCAAAGCGCCCGAATAATTTCATGAACGCACCCAACCCAACTCCCGGTCAGTCCAGTCCGAACCGGACCCGGAGCAACAACGGAACCCGCAATCCGGAACGTAAACGACCCTATCTTTGGATCGCCGCAGCAGCAGGGGTTGTCCTGCTCCTTGCTCTGGCATTCCGCCCCAATGCCATCTCGGTGGAGGTCGGCTCGGTGGCGCGTGGTCCCCTGACCGTGTCTGTTCTTGAAGAGGGCAAAACCCGCATCCGCAACCGATACGCCGTCTCCGCGCCACTGTCCGGACTGCTGCGGCGCACGTCGCTCCGCCCGGGGGACCGGATCGAGGCGGGAACAACCGTGCTCGTGACGATGCAAACCCAGCCTTCGGCATTTCTGGATCCGCGTTCCCGGGCCCAGGCCGAAGCGGCCGCCGCCGCCGCGGAAGCGCTTGTCAGTCTGCGTCAGGCCGAGGTCGAACGCGCCAGCGCATCGGTGGATCTAATGAGGAAGGAACGACAAAGAGCCGAAGCTCTCCATTCTTCAGGCACCATTTCCAATCAGGAATGGGAACGTGTCGACGCCGAATCCGTCATTCGGGAACGCGAATTGCGCGCTGCGGAATTCGCCTTGCGGGTCGCGGAGTTCGAGCGGGAGCAGGCCCGGGCCGCACTGCTTCAGGGTGAATCCACCGAATCCCGGTTGTTCGAAGTGCGCTCCCCGATCTCGGGTGTGGTGCTCAATGTATTCGAGGAAAACGCGCGTCCCGTGGCCAGCGGAACGCCCCTGATCGAAGTGGGGGATCCCGCCGACCTGGAGCTCGAGGTGGAACTGCTCTCGCAGGATGCCGTCACGGTGACACCGGGAGCTGAACTCTGGATCGAACGCTGGGGCGGCGAAGAATCTTTGCGAGGCCGCGTTTCCGTGGTGGAACCTGCGGCCTACACAAAAGTATCGGCGCTTGGAGTGGAGGAACAACGAGTGAAAATACGCGCCGACTTCGTGGACCCGTTGCCGGCAGGCCAGCCGCTCGGCGATCGGTTCCGGATCGAAGCCCGCGTGATCATCTGGAATTCGGAGGATGTGTTGAGAATTCCCACGGGAGCTCTGTTCCGACGCGGCGGCGAATGGATGACCTACCGCGTGATCAACGGAAGAGCGACGCTGACCCAGGTCACCATCGCGCACAACAGCGGCACTCATGCCGAGGTCGTCAGCGGAGTGTCGGCAGGCGATCCTGTCATCGTGCACCCGCCCGATATCGTGGTCGAAGGCTCCCGGATCCGCGCCCGCAATCCGGACGGTTCGTAGGGCGAAGTTTCCCACGTTCCAGACCCACCGCATCTGGTAGAGCCTGTCGCGCCGCGAGAGGCAAGCGCCGCGTCCAGCGGCGCAAGTTACCCCGATAAGACAGGCAGAACGAGGGTGGAAGGGGAAAACGCCCGCTCAACGCGGGCGGGGTTGTCGCAGCGCGACAACCCCCACCTGGCATCTTGGTTCGGGCAAAAGCAGTCCAATCATTGGAACCTGTGTGTAACTCGATCCCGGCACCATCTTGGAGTGCGGTAGTCCTCTACCGCTTTTGGACCTGCCAACGCGCTGGAAAGCGGCGGAGCACTGCCGCTTTCCAGGATCTGCCGAAGTGTCGATGATCTCCTGGATGAACCTTGCGAGACCCACTACGCTTCGGGCGGTGTCCAAACCCAGTCGCCTTCCTCCAAATCAAACGCGGCCGGTGACGACGGTTTCCTGCCGGACGCACCGGTCTTCTCCCTGGAAGGTTCCCCGAGGTATTGCCCTCCGTCATCCGTCTGATTCCATCCGACCGAATACACGATGAAGCGGTCCGGGGCTGTTCTCCGGTAGATCAAGGGATCACCCGTGATCAGGTCAACCGGGAGCACCCCAAGATACTGTGGCACGAGTGCCTCCAGACGTTCCGGATAAACCCCGCGCGCGATCCGAAACCTCTCCAACGCGCAGGCCACGTCAGCCTCGCGGAGCGTGCACTGACCGTAGGCAGCTTTCACAATCACCTTGGATAGGGCGGGCAGGAGGATTCTCGAGAGCATCAGATGAGCGGTGGGATTGCCCGATTTCTGAAGGCTCAGAACCATCTTCGCGGATTGGAGATCCACACGGGCGGGGTCGATCCGACCGACCCGCGTGCGTGTGTCCATGAGAATGCATTCTTCAAACAACCGGGCATAATTGAGTTTCTCAAACTGGAACCAACCGTCCGGCAACAACCGAAGCAGGGTGCTGATTCCCATTCCCGAATCATGACCGACCATGTCCATCGCTGCGATTGCATCCGGCGCGGTGCCGATCCAGTCGATGGTTTTGATTCCAAAGGCGCGTTCGGCCCGGAGGGCGTGATCCATGTCCCGGATCAGATCCGGCTCACGAAGGGCGGACTGCACCCGCGCCAGCTGGGACTCGGTGAACCGGTGATCAGCCAGCCCTTCCCACAAGGCTTCCATCGCGATCTGCTGGTTTGCCAGTCGGACCAACTGTGAGATGATGAAGGGTTCGCTCCGGTGCGCTTCGGCCAATCGCAGCATCAACATAATATCTTCGTGTCCGGATTCCACATTCCCCAATTCAAAGGCGGCCAGCGCCCGGAGCCTGAGCACCTGACAAACCCCTTTGATGACCGCAAGATGCGGCAGTAAAATGCCCGTCGGGTTCTCCTCGTCGTACCGAACCGCGAACCGTGAGTGAGGACGTTTGCTTGCCTCCCTCAATTCTTCAATCACAGCCTCCGTATCGCTTAGAAACTCGAGCAATGCGGAAGCCGACCGGACCGGATCATGTTCCGCGGCGACACTCTCTTCGGGCAGCTTCCCCCGGTCGGGGGTGGCCCGTTTCTCCTCGAACCCCCTCACATGGACGGCAAGATCCGTGCGTCGCCCCTGACGCCGGTTTCCGGATTCACGAACGTTTGGCAGGTCCTTCGCGAATGCCTGGGCTTTCGCAAAACCATTCGTGTCCCGCCAGAGACTCTCGCCCGGGGCCAGCCTGTCGCCGCTGCTTCGATCCGGATTAAAATCTAGCAACGGCGCGAGAAACGGGGTGGATGCAAAATTGTCGGCATCGGGAACCGGAGGAGGCACATAGGCTTTCCAGTCTCCGGCGACGCCGCGTGCCTCGGCTTCGATCCGGTATTTTTCCCAGGCTCGGGAACCCCGCCAGTTTTCGACCGCGTAAATCAGGAACATCATCGTCACGAACACGGCACTTCCAAACAGGATTCCGCGCAGCACACGCCAGCTCGAGATCCAATGCAGGAACCGGCGGGTCGTGCTTCGTTCCCAGGTTGATTTGAATGATTTGTCTTGGTTCATAGAATGCCTTTCCATAAAGGAATGGTTCGCAGCCCGATTGATCGGACGTCACTCCTCGGTTTCGGACCCTTCTCCTCAGGCGTCCTGGTTTCGGGTTCTCCGAGCAACTCAGCCCGGAGCAACTTCTGTTGGGCCATCGCCATCGCCCAGTAGGGAGAGACAGCCCGTTCGCGTGTTCCCTCCCCCACGCTTCGTTCAACCGGTTCCCAGGATCCTGCGTTCAAAAAGAGAATGACCAACCAAGCCGTGGCCAATCCCGCCCAGGCTCGCGGCGAAGGCCACAACAGATTCTGCCACCAGGGTTCGGGCAGTCTCACCTCCGCGGACGACGGCTCCAGTTCGGCCAACGCCGCGTTGAGAATCCCGTCGCGCCATTGGCCGGGAATCGGTCGAATCGTTTGACGGGCCAGTTTCTTTTCGAAATCTTCAGAGTTCATTTGAGTTCCTCGTAAATGGGACGCAGCAGATGCCGCAATTTGTCTATTCCATACCGGTATCGACTGGCGGCGGTGTTGAGGGGCAGATCGAGCACCCCGGCAATCGATTCGAATGTCATGCCTTCCCATAATTTCAAATGCACGACGGCCCGCTGGTCCTCGGGCAAATCGCGCATCGCGATCGACAGGGCGTCAGCAAAGGTGTTCTCATCCGGATCCGCAGCCCGGGCAAATAACCCGACCGAATCCGTCGCTGCCGACTCCGCCCGGCGGGTCCGGGCCGATCGACGTCGGATCAGATCCACTGCCAGATTATGCGCCAACCGGAGCAGATACGCCCTCGGCGTGGCGACGCCCGCGAGGAGATCCGGTTGCCTGGCGATCTTGACAAAGATCTCCTGTATCAAATCCCGCGTGTCCGCTTCCTCCCGGGTAAAGCTGAGAAGAAACGCGAACAACGCCTGAGCGTGTTCGTCGTACAAGCACTCGATGGATTCGGGGGCGGCCATTCGTTGCATTCAGGACGCACACGGAACCGGTTTTTGTCTACACCGAATATACCCCACGCACCCGCGAACGTTCATCCGACCACGAAAATCGGGAGGAATTGAGAGGAAACTCAAATAACAAGGGGGAATGACAGCCACTCTGCCATTCCCCCCATCGGAGAACCAACCTGGGATTCAGTCTTTTTTCATCACCCACGGACGGGCGTCCGTGGGTGATGAGTCCGAACCACCGTTACGGCGCAGCCGTTCTGGCGCGGAAGAACCGCTGCGACCCGCTGGGAGTCACGGTCTGTGGGCTGTTGCTTTCCGTGGCCAGCTGGGTCCACGGTCCGTTGATCGCCGCGGCGCTTTCGAGCGTGCCCGTGAATTCGATCACCAGAGCACCGCCGGCACCCCGGGCGAAGGTCAACGTCGGCCAGACAAAGCCCGGCTGGAGCAGCGCCCCCGCCCGATACGCCCCGATCGACAACGGATCCGAAGCGTCGTTGATCAGATGCACCCCTTCCTTCGAGGAGGTGAAGAGTTCGAGCAACGGTGCCGCCTCCTGATTCGAATCGCTCTGGAACCAGAGGATCCGGACCGGATAATACCCGGTGGATGCCGCAACGACATCAAACGAAAGCGTGCGTCCGTAGTAGCCCGGAATCCGGTCGTTCACACCGCCGGAATCGTCGAACAATCCGAGCACCGGACCAGCCGGAGTAAAGCCTGCGTTGGCTTTGTACCCGCCTTCGGTGTGCAGACCGATCTTGTAATAACCTTCCCCCAGGTGCAGGTAGGTCATGATTTCAATGACGTCGCCCTGCATGGCGGAAACAAGGCCGGTGAGATTCGGGATGGGACCGTCCCCGGGAAACCGGTCGGTCTCCGGTTCCTGCTCCGGCGCGAGACCGAACCAGTTGATCACTCCCTCGGCCGTGGCGGGCGTTACCTTCCATTCGAAACCAAAGGCGGGATCGGCTTCATTGTAATAGTTCCGACCGAGCGTCGCGTTGACCAGCTTGCCGGCAATCTGCTGCTCGGCGAGGTCGGCCCGATCCTCGTGAACCGCGGGCACCTCGGATTGTTCGGAACTGATCTGCGTGGTGTTCACCACAAACCCGCGCTTCGAAGTGTCCAAGGTGCTCAAACGCCCGAGGGCCGGCAACACCGTGTACGGACCAACCGCCAGGGGGAACTCCTGCGATTCGCGCTTTCCACCCACTTCAACGGACAGAGCCACGGTATGCAGCCCCGTTGGCAACAGGACCGGGTTCTTCGCGGTGATCAGGGTCACGGCCCCCTGCTTGGAAGCGGACGCGGTGACCGATTGCCCGTCCACGGAAGCCTGCACCGATGCGGGGTTCGCCTGAAGATCCGCCGTGTCGCTGAGCTCGATCTCAAATCCGTAGGCGTTTCCACGGAACGCAGCAGCCAGGCTGATCCCGGTGTTTTCGCTCAACGTGATGACACCGGACTCCATCCAGTCCACCGCCCATCCGTCCGATGCACCCTCCTGGAAGGCGGAAAACGCGATGGTCTGCCCGGGCGTCAGTCCCAGCGCCGCAAGCGGCAGACGCGCTTCCATCGAATCACCCTGACGAGTAAACTCGAAGTCGACCAGCAGCGGATTCTCGTCGTCGGCAGGGTCAAACACGGCGATGCCGTTGGCTTTGCCGTCGCGCCAGCCGACCTGAACAAAAAGCTCGGACCCAATGGCGCTCGCCACCTGGGTCGGATTGCCTTCATACGAATCATTGAAAAAACTGCCCGTCGCCGGGTCGTTGTCCGTGTCCAGCATCCAGTGATAGTAGTAGCGATTGGACTTGCCTTCGGGAGTCTCTTCCACGGACGGGAGAATCGTGCCGTAAACCGCCATGCGCAGCACCAGATCGCCACCGTCCAGGGTTGCTTCAATCCGTTTGATGTCGCCGCTCGAATCGGCCAGATCCTGCGGATCATCGACACCCACAACCGGTGCCTGCGACGATGAGACCGGTTTCAGCGCAATCACCGCGGATTCCGCCCAGTCGACCGCCCATCCATCCGAGGCCCCTTCCTGGAAGGCCGACAACGCAACAATCTGCCCCGGCGCGAGACCCAGAGCCGCGAGCGGAAGCACGGCCGTGAGTGTATTGCCACTCCCCTGGTACCGGAACCCGACCAGCAACGGATTTTCGTCATCCGCCGGATCGTACGCAGCGACCCCATTGGGTTTGCCGTCGCGCCAGCCCACCTGGACAAAGAGCTCGGCTCCGATCGGCCGGGTCACCCCGGTTGGATTGCCCTCGTAGGAATCGTTGACGAAACTGCCCGTGGCCCGGTCGTTGTCGGTGTCCAGCATCCAGTGGTAGTAGTAACGGTTGGTTTTCTCCGCCGGTGTCTGCGCGGCCAGCGGCGTCGCCACACCCTGAACGTTCATCGACAAATAAAGGCTGTCTCCAAGGACGTACGCGCCCACGCCCCGAATATCACCGCTGCTGTCCCCCAGATCCGATGGATCGGCTATCGCCGCGATCTCCGCGGCCGGCCCCTTCAGGGTGACCTTCCCGGATTCCATCCAATCCACCGCCCATCCATCCGATGCGCCTTCCTGAAAAGCCGAAAGGGAAATTGTCTGACCCGGTGCCAGCCCCAGGGACCGCAAAGGAATCGTTGCCGTCAGGGTGTTTCCACTGGCCTGGAAAGGGAAATCGGTCACCAGTGGATTCTCATCATCCGCCGGATCGTAGGCGGCCACGCCATTCGGTTTGCCGTCACGCCAGCCCACCTGAACGAACAACTCAGCTCCGATTGGCCGCGCAACGCCGGTTGGATTGCCTTCATAGGAATCGTTGACAAAACTGCCCGTGGCCCGGTCGTCGTCCGTGTCCAGCATCCAGTGATAGTAGTAACGGTTGGTTTTCTCCGCCGGTGTCTGTTCCGCCGAGGGTGCCGCAACCCCCTGAACGGTCATCCAGAGATTCAAATTGTCTCCGATCACATACGCGCCAACACTCCGGATATCGCCGCTGCTGTCGCCCAGATCCCCGGAATCCGGGATGGAAACGCCCGGAACCTCGGGTCCTTTCAGGCTCAGCGTGGCCGACTCCATCCAATCCACAGCCCAGCCGTCGGACGACCCCTCCTGGAAGGCGGACACGGCTATCGTCTGCCCCGCGACCAGACCGAGTGACTGCAGCGGGATCATGGCGCTGATGGTGTTTCCGCTGGCTTGAAAGCTGAAATCCGTCACCACCGGATTTTCGTCGTCCGCCGGATCGTAGGCGGCGACCCCGTTGGGTTTGCCGTCGCGCCAACCGACCTGCACGAATAATTCGGCCCCAACAGGTCGGGCGACTCCGGTGGCGTTGCCCTCATACGAACTGTTGACGAAACTCCCCGTGGACGCATCGTTGTCCGTATCAAGGATCCAATGATAGTAATACCGGTTGTTCTTGCCCTCCGGTGTCTGACCCATCGAAGGTGCCGCCACCCCTTCCACGGTCATCGACAGCTGGAGCATGTCACCGAGCACGGAGGCGTGGATTGCACGAATATCGCCACTGCTGTCGGCCAGGTCCTGCGGATCCATCACACTCGCGGATTCCTCCGCGCCCACCGACGACCAGGTCATCGGCAGGGTAAGCAGGGACACTACACAGCAGGCGCGGATCAGCGTTCGCACGCCCCGTTTTCGTTTTGTAGAGGTTAGTTTCAAGTGGGTTTTTCTCATAGAGCATCCTTTCACAACTGCATCCCTCTCCTTGACGCGCGCGCCAACGAATTGGTGACAGCGAGTTTAGGTCATTTTGCAGGTATCTCGAAACAATTTTCGTCAACCCCACCACTTCTGGACTGTGTTCGGACGTTGGGACGAAGCGCAGTGCGATTTTGTATGGGTGTGGAGATGTCCTCGTTGTGCGGATTCCTCGCTGCCTGCAGTGGAAGTGATTGAGATTCTGAGAGAGTGTTTGTGGCTTTGCCGCCCGGAGTTTCAGAAGGATTTGCGCCTTCACGCAAAACCAAAGCGGCGTCGGCGCTGCGCTCTGCCGCACGCACTCCAAAACACCGTCGTTCTTCGGACCCCATCCCCTGGAATCCATCCCAACTCCAAAAATCAATCCCTTCGCTCCCACAAACCCGCCGCCCTGTGGAGTGCGGCGGCAGAGCGCAGCGCCGACGCCGCTTTGGACACTTCCCACAAAAAACGACAGGGTCCTCCCCATACATTCCAGTGTCAAAAACGAAGCACTCCCGATTCCGTATCCACCGCCCCTGCCGGAGGCAGGAACCCGCTCCAAGCAGACTGCCCCAATTCCGAACCCCCTAACCCAAGGGCAATGCGGTTCGCACAACCCTGCCCGTTCCCAACCAAATGCGAGAGGATCGAGCTTCTCCGATTCCTGACAAAGCCGACGGATGGACAGGGATGATACTCTTGCTCCGTGAAAAGTCAGGATTTCGAAGTCTGGTCCGGCACCGTTCAACAGGCCTTGGCGCTGGCGATCTGCCTGCTGACCTTCGGCTGCGGAGAGTCCGCGACACCTGTTCGGACCGGTGTTGACGCCGCCAGGAAGGAGAACCCCGGACCACTGATCCGATCCACCGAACTCAAACCCTCCGTTGTGCCTGGTCCGAATGCGCCCCTTTTCGAATCCCTGTCCGCACAACAAACCGGCGTTGCGTTCGTGAACCCACTGCTGATCGATCATCCCCTGAATGCCCTCAACGGATCCGGGTTCGTGTGCGGCGGTGTTTGCATCGGGGACATCAATGGCGATGGGCGTCCGGATCTCTATCTGATCAGCGGATCCGGACGAAACCGTCTCTACCTGCAGAGCGGCGATGTTCAATTCACCGACGCAACCGATGCAACGGGAGTGGACGGCGGAGAGGCGTGGGGTGCGGGGGGGGCGTTGGTGGATATCGACAACGACGGAGATCTGGACATTTACGTGTGCAACTACGACTCACCGAATCAACTTTACATCAACGACGGCACTGGCGGGCGCTTCATGGAATCGGCCAGGCAATACGGGCTTGATGTGGTGGATTCGAGCCTGATGCCGACCTTTGCGGACTTTGACAACGACGGGCATCTGGATCTTTTCCTGCTGACAAACCGGTACTATCGACCGGAAGGGCGTCCGAACCGGCCGCCGGTCGGGTTCCAGGGGGGGAAACCCCACATACTCCCAGAGTTTCAGAAGTATTACGGCCTCCGGCAGGTGGGGCCGGGCAACTACACGGCGGACACCTGCGGGCGTCCCGATTACCTCTTCCGAAACAACGGAAACGGAACGTTTTCGAACGTGACCGCGCGCGCGGGAATCCGAGAGCCCGGACACGGCCTTTCAGCCACCTGGTGGGATTACAACAACGACGGCTGGCTCGATCTGTATGTTGGCAATGATTTCACGGATCCGGATCATCTGTATCGGAACAACAAGGACGGCACCTTCCTCGATGTGATCGCCGACACGCTGCCCATCACCTCATGGTCCACGATGGGTGCCGATTGTGCTGATCTCAACAACGACGGTCGGCTCGACTTCATGAGCGCCGACATGGCGGCAACCACCCATTACAAGGCCAAAATCACCTCGGGAGACATGGGCGATCGTCGGTGGTTCCTCGAAAATGCCTGGCCGCGGCAGACGATGCGCAACACGGTTTTTCTCAACACGGGAACGGACCGGTTTCAGGAGGTGGGTTTTATGACCGGACTTGCCGCAACGGACTGGACCTGGGCGGTGAAACTCGCCGATTTCGACAACGACTCCCGGGTCGATGTGTTTGTAACCAACGGCTCCTCGCGCATGGCCACGGACGCGGATTTCCCGGTCAACCCGGGCATGCTCATCGGTCGCACCGAATGGGACCTTTGGAAGGACAAGCCCACCCTGAAGGAACAGAACCTGGCGTTCCGCAATGAAGGGAATCTGCGTTTCTCCAATCAGAGCACTCCATGGGGACTGGATCACGTCGGAATGAGTTACAGCGCCGCATGCGGGGACCTCGATGGAGACGGAGACCTCGATCTCGTGGTCGCAAACCTCGACGAGCCGGTGGCGGTCTACCGGAATCGCGGACACGATCAACACCGCATCGTGATCGAACTGCGTGGCACGGCCAGCAACCGGTCCGGGATCGGCGCTGTCGTCCGGCTCCACACTGCTTCGGACGGACCTCAGATCCGGCAGATGAACCCTGCCACGGGGTTTCTCTCATCCAACGAACCGGTCATTCACTTCGGCCTCGGAAAATCGGCAGCCATCGACAAACTTTCCGTTTCCTGGCCGTCGGGCCGGATCCAGGAATTCGAAGGGCTCGTTTCGGACCAAAGGTATGTGATTACTGAACCTGGGGACGACACACTCGCGGCCACACCGAAAGGCAGCGCCGCCCCCCCGCAGTTCACGGACGTGGCGCACGAGACGGGGCTGCGCTTCGAACACCGCGAAACTCCCTTCGACGATTACGCGCGGCAACCCCTGCTGCCCGGTAAACATTCCCAACTGGGCGGCGGCATGGCCTGGGGCGACGCGGACGGAGACGGCGATGAAGATCTGTTCGTGTCCGGAGCGGCCGGGCAGGCTGGCCGCCTGTTCCTTCGGCAGCCCAACGGACGATTCACTCTCAGTGCGCTGGCGACCCGGGTGTTTGAAGCCGACAAGGCGTTCGAGGACATGGCACCGCTCTGGTTTGATTCCGACAGCGACGGCGACATGGATCTCCTGGTCACCAGCGGCAGTGTGGAAGGGGAGGAGACCGATCCCAAACTCGAGGATCGCCTCTATCTCAACGACGGCAAAGGAGGGTTTCGGCGCGCCTCGGCGGATGTGTTTCCTGGTGCCCGGATCTCCAGCGGGGTGGCGGTCGCCGGCGACATGGATGGCGACGGCGATCTGGACCTGTTCATCGGCGGCCGGGTCGTTCCCGGACGGTATCCCGAAACACCCGAGAGCCGGTTGCTCCGCAATGAGGGCGGTGTGTTTTCCGACGTCACCGACACTCTCGCACCCGGGCTTAAACGCGTGGGTTTGGTCACCGGCGCTCTTTGGTCCGATGCCAACGGCGACGGCGCGCTTGATCTCCTGATCACCTGCGAATGGGGCCCCGTTTATTGTTTCATCAACACCAGCGGTGTTCTTCAAAATCAAACCCGTGAATCCGGACTGGCCGATCGAACCGGCTGGTGGAATTCCATCACCGGTGCGGACGTCGATCAGGACGGGGACATCGATTTTTTCGTCGGCAACGTCGGACTCAATACGAAATACGGCGAACCGAGCGCATCAAAACCCGCCGTCCTGTTCCACGGGGACATGGAAGGCAATGGAATCAAGCGGATCGTCGAAGCGAAACCCCATTCGCTGGGACTGGTCCCCGTTCGCGGGCGGAGTCATACTGCTTCGGCGATGCCTTTCGTGGCGGAGAAATTTCCAACGTACCGGAGTTTCGCCTCCGCCTCCCTTGCGGCGATCTACACCGAGAAACAACTCGGCGAAGCGCTACGACTCGAGGCCGTTCATTTTGAATCAGGCCTGCTGATGAACGACGGACACGGAAGGTTTGCATGGCGCTCGATCCCGCGACTGGCACAGAGCTCGCCGGGTTTTGGTGTCGTCGCCACGGAGATCGACGGGGACGGTCGGGTCGACATCCAGATGGTCCAGAACCTGTACAGCCGGGAGCCCGAGACCGGACTTTGGCGTGGCGGCATCGGGGTGACATTGATTGGAGGCCAAACCGGCTTTCACCTCGCCGAAGCCGATCAGACGGGACTGGTGGTCGCCGGTGATGCCAAGGGATTAACCGTCGCGGACTTGAATCTCGACGGATGGCCGGACTTTGCCATCACTCAAAACAACGGCCCCCTGCTTGCCTTTCAGAACCGCGGCAACCCGGGCGTCAAACCGCTTTCAATCCGGCTGGCCGGTCCGATCGGGAACCCCACCGGGATCGGATCCCGGGTCCGCGTGTCCCATGCCGACGGAACCACACAGACTGCGGAAATCTACGGAGGCAGCGGCTACCTGTCCCAATCCACCGCAACCCTCTTTTTCGGCAGGGCCAAAAGCCCCATCACCTCGGTGCAAACCCGTTGGCCCGACGGCCGCGTGACCACCACGAGCCTGAGCGCCGGGCAGGACCAATTGATCATTCCGCCTTCTCCTGAGAGCGTGTCTGAAAAATAGGAACCGCAGAAGGTCCACTTCTTCAACTGCCAAACCGGTCCGTTTCCAGGGCAGTTGGAGCCTCGTCACCCCGGCTCCTACCTGGAATGAGAGTTTTCAGACACCCTCTTCGACGCAAGCGAAGTGCAACCTTTTGTTGCAGGTGCAACAAAAGGTTGTACCGGGGTTATCGTCGGGCGCGGTAGAATTTGATCGTGTCCGAGAACGGGAGGGTGGCGGGGCTTGAGATGGCGGGGACATCGGTGTACGGACCCGTCACGGATTCGGAGGACTGCAGGATTCCTTCGTAGGTGATCGTGATTCCAGTAGCGCTGCGGACGATGGCGATGTTCCCGATTTCACCGCCCCCGTTGACCGGTTCCACAGGGAGCAGCTGAACCGCGTTCACGGGAGCGCGCGGCGGGTTCCCTGCACCCAGGCCGGTTTCCGTGCTCGCTTCCAGGATGATGTTCGCGGCCATCAATCCCGGGAACACCAGGTAACTGCCAGCCCCATACTCAGCCGGACCGATGTCCGTCGGAACCTGCACAAATTCGGTCGGGACGGTGTCTGATGTGGCACGGATGTATTCGGTGAGCGCTTCTCCCGTTGCCGCGTCCACAATCCGGTAGGCACCGGAACGGCCGTCGGCGACTCCCCCCAGGGCATACACATAGACGTCATAACCGGCCACCACCAAACCGTCGGGAATGCCACTGATGGACACGGTCGTCCGGGTCGCATCTCCGGTGTCCAGATAGCCGCCCATCAAGGCGGCGTTCGCGGTGCCGACTGCGAACTCGGCTCCATTGTCTTCGCCACGACCATGGGAGGCCCAGGTATTGTTGGATTGCCACTGAACGGAGACGCCGGAGGGGCCGCCGCTTGCGTCCACCACTTCGTCCTGAAAGCCGGACATGCCCTGGAGGTTGTTCCAATTGATCTGGACGGCAATCGGCGCTCCCGCGGAATCCAGGGCACCGAGAGCAAACGTTCCGGTGCCATTCGGTTCATCCGCGCCAAAGTTGAGCCCGATCGGAAGGGCAATTCCGCCAATGGAGTTCGGGGCGGCAAACATGCCGATGGAGCTGCCGCTCAGGGCGGGACTGCCTGCGACCGGCAGGGGACTGCCTTCCTTGATCCAGGTCACCGCCGCGTTGTCGGCTCCGACTCCGGCCGTGTGGAGCAGTTCGACGTAATATCGGTTGCCCGCCACCAGGCGTACTGGCGCGGAACGGTTCTCGCAGAAGTCGGGGCATCCCGGTCGTCGTTGATCCTCGAGCCAGTCGCGTTCCGCATTTCCTATTGGCTCGGAGGCGATGAACGCTTTGTTCACAGGGTCTTCATCGGTGCTCAGCCAGAGTTCCCCGCGGTTGTCCGAAGACATGAAGAAGATGTAATTGGCCGTCTCGGTTGGCGTGACGAAGCCAGTGATCCTCGAGCCATAATTTTCGGCAAACCCGGTTGGCCCTTCGAAGGCCCCCAGGAGCCGCTCTTCGGTGGAATGTTCAGGATAACGGGGATCATTCCGGAGGTTGCCCAGACCACCCGTCACGTCGCTCCAGACCTGCCATTTCAGGACGCCGGAAACAAACTTGAAGGACCTCAGGATCGCGGTGTTCCCCAGAGGCGAGATCCTGTTGCCGGCGTTGTCCCTCAGGTTTTCCACCCTGAGGGTGAAATCGGTGTCCTCGGTCTGCCTGCTTGTGGTCAGGCGGACCGTCAATGGATCCATCTGCGTGGCGCGGGACACGGTCACCCCGCCTGAAAGGGAGTAGTTGGCGGCCGTTGTGGCCGTTTCCTTGGTGATCGGCTCGGAGAAACGAATGGTGGCCGAATGCATCGTGTCGCTGCCAATCACACTGGCGATCCTGGGTGCCTTGTTGTCCGCCTCCACGGTCAGAGTCACCTCATCGCTGACCAACGACGTGCCCAGAGTGCCAACGATCACTTTGAACAGCGCCCCGTTGTCCTCCTCGGGCGTGTAGGGAATCGTGTAGCGCTCGGAGGTGGCACCGGGGATGATCGTGCCATTGCGAACCCACTGAATGAAACGGGGTGCACCGTAGGGAGAGAAATGCCGCACGCCCACCGCGAACGTCACACGCTCGTTGGCGATGGTGGTGGCATTCACCGGTTGCGCAGTGATCTCCAGTTCCACACCGTTCGGGTCTCCGATGCCGGTGAGGAGCGCCCCGCGAATCGGCTGCAGGGTTGCGGCGGGAGTCGGATCGCCCGATTGCCGCATTGCCACCTGGCCAAAATCACCGCCGGTTCCCTCCTTCACGACGAACGCAAAACCGTACTGCCCGCCCTCGGTCAGAAGAATCGGCACCTGAGTGGTCTGCTCGGCGCCAGGTTCCTGAAAGGCATTGCAGCAGCCGGTCTCTTGGGCGATGGGAAGATCCACGCCGGGGATCGGGATTTCGGGACCGGTTTCGTTCAGGTAGAATTGGGAGGCGTCGTGGCTGCGAACAAAAAAATCGAACTGACCTGTCTTGGGAGCCTTCAACACGCCGGTGATAAGAATTCCATAATTGTCGCCGAGACCCTCAAAATCGAGTCCGTTCAGGTAAACACCCCGGGTGGGAGTGCGGTTCTGAAAGGCGGCGGAATCCAACAGCGACGCCACGGTCGAGCCGGGAATCCGATCATAGATTTCGCCCAGCAGAAACCCGAGGTTCTCGATCTCCTCGGTGGCGGTCCTGGCGATCAGAGTTTTCCAGAGCGAAACATTGCCGGCTGGGTCGACAGCGCGCACCCGGTAGGCGTGGTTGCTTCCGGGCAACAGTCCCACATCCACCCATTCCAGGGCATCGAGGTGGAGGGGTGGGCTCACGCCATCCTTTTCGACTTCGTAAGCGACCACTCCTGAATTGTCCGTCGCGGCATCCCAGGCCAACCTGACCAGGCGGGTGCCTTCGAAAACGACCCGAAGATTGCCGGGAGCCGTGGGGGGTTGCGTGTCGGCGACAATGGCCGTCGAGCTCAAATGGATGTTCCCTCCGGCGTGCGTCGTCATCCCGACGAGCAGGAAGAACGCGGCAAGTATTGTTTTACGCATATGTTTGGTGCTTCTGACTTCGATCCGCGCTGGAACGTTGGATTCGGACAATCATGGCGCGAATACCAACACACTTAGCAAAGAGTTCATTTCGTGTAACCCTATTTTATGCTGGTTGACCTCGGGGTGTGCCCCGGGGAAGGCCCGGTCCCCGGCGCTGGTGCCGGTGCCCGAGGCAGACCAAGGCCTGATCAGGGCAAAAAAAGGGGCCGGATTTAAATCCGGCCCCTTCGTGATTTGATGTTACGTCAGATTATTGACGTGTCCGGTAGAACTTGCCGGATCCGGAGAACGGAATCGTTGCCGGGCTCGCGGCTCCGGGCACGTCCGTGAACGGTCCAAGGATGCTGTCCGAGGACTGCAATGTTCCCTGGTAGGTGAGGGTCAGGCTGGTTGCGGTGCGGGCGATCCCGATTCCGCCGCCTGTGCCACCACCGCCGGCGGGCACTCCGGGCACCGAGCCGACTGCCAGTCCGGTTCCACCGTTGTACAGAGCGGCCACTTCCGCGGGTGTCAACACCCGGTTCCAGATGGCGATGTCGTCGATTGATCCGACCCAGCGGCGGTTCAGAGCATCGGGGTTTTCTCCGATGAACAGGTTCTTGGTTCCTGCCGCCAACACGGGTTTGGTTGCATTTACCCCGTAGATCTTGCCGTCGATGTAGATGGCCGTGCCGAACGCCGCACCCGTCGCATCGCTGACTGCCACGAAATGATGCCAGTTGCCATCATTCACATTCGGCGCGTTGTCCGCTCCTTCACCCACACCACCGGCGTAGGCGATGGAGTTGCTGCCACCACGTCGTGCGACGCGGTAGTTGGAGCCTTCACCCTTGGAGATGAGGGCCTGCCAGTCCTTGTCAAAGGCACCCACCTTGAACCAGCCGCCGATCGACATGCTGCCTCCGGGGAACTGCAGGTTGTTGTGGTCGCCTCCGGTGATCTCGACGAAGTTCGATCCGTCGAGCACGAGGGCCTGACCGGCTTTGCCTGCGCCATACGCAATCGGGGCTGTTCCCCGGGCTGTGCCGTTGAACTTACCGACCGGCTCGTTGAGATTGCCGTCGAAGCTCCAGTAGGCGGTGAGACCCTTGACCAGATCAACCGACCCGCCAGCGCCAGCGCCGGTGGGGACCAACTGGACCGCGTTCACGGGGGCGCGTGCCGGACTTCCGGCACCAAACCCGGCTTCGGTCGTTGCTTCAAGGATGATGTTCGAGGCTTTCAGGCCCTTGAACACCAGGTGGGTGCCCGGAGCATAGATCGTCGGGTCCGTGCTGGGCTTGACGATCGAGTATTCAGTCGGGCTGGTGGCCGACGTTGCTCGAATGTACTCCGTCAACGGCGCTCCATCCGATGCGTTCACCACCCGATAGGAACCCGAACGTCCGGCGGCAACACCACCCAGTGCATACACATAGAGGTCGTAACCGGTCTCGGTCAGGTTTGCGGGAATGCCGGTGATGGTGACGGTCGATTTGGTCGGATCACCCGTGTCGAGGTAACCCGCCATCAGCTGATGATCCGGGGTGCCGACGGCGAAGTTGTCGCCGTTGGTTTCACCGATGCCGGTGGAGGCCCAGGTGTTGTTGGAGGTCCACTCAATGCTCAGCCCGGTGGCTACCCCGTTGGCATCGGTGAGAGCAGCGCCGGTTCCCGCCGCGCCAGCCAGGTTGTTCCAGTTGGACTGTGCGAGGCCCGGCACGCCGGCCCGGTCGGTTGCGCCAAGGGCGAAGGTGCCCGCGTCGTTGGGTTGATCGGCACCAAAGTTGAGGCCGATCGCGATGTTCCGGCTCGCGGACGTGATGGATTGAGTAATGCCGGCCGCGGCAATCTTGTTGCCCGCGTTATCGGCCAGATTGCGCACGGTCAGAGTGTACTGCGTGGCTTCCGCCTGTTTGCTGGTTGCCAGCCGGACCGTGGTCGGATTGACCTGGGTTGCGCTCGACACGGTGACTCCGCCGGACAGCGAGTAGTTGGCCGCAACCGTGGCGGATGCCTCGGTGACGGGCTCGGAGAACTCGATCGTTACCGAGTTCCACGAATCGGCGGGAGTAGCTTTGACAATGGCCGGCGGACGGGTGTCATTTTCGACGGTCAATGTGACCTCGCTGCTGGTGACCGCTTTGCCAAGGGTTCCCACAGTGACCTTAAATTTCGCTCCGTTGTCAGCGAGGGAGGTCAAGGGGATGTTGTAGGTGCTGGCCGAAGCACCCGGGATGAGCGCGCCATTGCGGTACCATTGGTAGAAGACGCCCGCACCGTAGGGGGAGGAGTGGGTGGCCGTCACACTGAAGCTTGCCGACTCGTTGGCCGTGGAGGTCACGTTGGCCGGCTGTGCGGTGATCGCGAGTTCCGCTCCGACCGCATCGGCCTTGCCCGTGAGGATTGCGCCCCGGATCGGCTGAAGCTGATCGGCAGGGGTCGGATCGCCGACCTCCCGCATGGCCACCTGGCCCCAGTCACCGCCGCCACCTTCCTTCACCACGAACGCAAACCCGTACTGCTTGCCTGCGGTGAGCGAAATCGGCACCTGTGTGGTCTGAGGCGCGCCCACTTCCTGGAATGCGTTGCAACAGCCGGTCTCTTCAGCGATGTAGAGATCAAACTCGGGATTCGGAATGGCCGGTCCTGCTTCGTTCAAGAAGAACTGCGAGGCGTCATCGCTGCGAACGAAGAAGTCGTACTGACCGGTTTTCGGCGCGGTCAACACGCCGGTGATCAGGATGCCGTAGTTGTCGCCGTATCCATCGAAGTCCAATCCGTTGACATAAACGCCGCGGGTGGGTTTTTTCTCGAAAAAGGCATCGGAAAAGACCAGCGAAGCCACGTCCGTGTTTGGAATATTATCGTAGATCTGGCCCAGAAGGAACCCGACGCCGTCCACTTCCTTGACGGTCTTGGTGGTCAGGGTCTGCCAGGCGGAAGCGTTTCCGGAAACATCGATCGCACGGACCCGATAGCTGTGGTTGCTCTCGGGAAGCAGACCAGTATCGGTCCATTCCAGAGCGTTGACCAGCAGCGGAGGGGTGGCTCCGTCCTTCTCAACCTCGTAACCCACGCGGCCGGAGTTATCGGTTGCGGCACCCCAGGTGAGTTTCACAAAGCGTGCGCCGGCAAGAGCGACCTTTGCATTGCCCGGAGCCGTCGGAGGCGTGGTGTCCGATCCGCTGGCGGTGGTTGACAGCTTGATGTTGTCGATGTGTGTGTGTTCATTGGCACCACCGGTGCGGCCACCCAGAACGAGTCGGCCGGCGGACGGGAAGAAGTCGGTCTGAAATCCGTCCAAAATGGTAACGCCCTTCCAGATCACCGTCAGCTTGGCGGCGTCATCCAGGTTCACCACGAGATGCTGCCAGCACAGGCCGGCCCAGGAAGCGGGATCCATCGGGTCCCCGCCATTGGCCCAGTAGTCGGCGTCCCTCGGACCGGTCTGAAGGCTGGTCGCGTCGGCGCAGGCGCCGTGCCGGGTGGGCACACTGTGACGAAGAACGGTTTTGTTGTCGACACGCACCAGGATGCCTTCGATGTCGCCGCCATCCGCGTAGGTGTTTCCGGCCCATGTATCGAACGAGATGGCGATACCGGTGGTGGATCCGCCCTCCGGAATGCTTCCAGCGAAATTGCCGGCGTTCCCGATGTCACCCAGGACGGGGTCATTCGCGCGGGCGATGCTGATGCTGAATCCGTCGGCGGCACGGTCGCCCGTGCTGTTTCCAACGCGCAGGTCGGCTTCGAACTTGAAGGCGGTGATGATTTTTCCGTCATCGATGTCAGGGAAGACAAAGCCGGTGTACTGACCTTCAACGGGATAGGTGATTGCCAGAAAGCCACCCGGATTACCGCCGGATTCGACCCAGGGTTGAGTGTTGTTCCCTCCGATCTGGAGACTACTGGTCGGGTCGCTCGAAAAATCGAACGTCGCCTGACCAGCCTGCACCGTCACTCCGATGAGAGCAAACAGCGCTGCAAGGATTGATTTACGCATAATGTTTGAGTTCTGACTTGGTTTTGTTACTTAAATTCACATCCCTGCGCCTTCGCATGGGTTATCCCACTGATCGCTCCTATTTGTCACCTGCCGGTTGCGAGCCGAGGCGTGGATGGGACAGCAGGATCCAGCTCTTGCCTGTTCTCATACGATCTGCAATCACGATCTCGACAAATCGGATCAATCCGTTGGAATAGTGTGAACGAGGATATCAGCAGAAGACGTTGTGAAAGGCAAGCATAGAATAGAAAGCCCGGTTTTGAGCTAGACACCCCGGATCATGTCCCGATGGACGGTTTTTGCGGGGGGTTTTGTGATTTGCCTGCTATCCGGAAGCGGTGTATGGAACGAAAAAGGCCCGCCGAATGGCGGGCCTTTTTTGTAAGATTCTGACTGACGGGTGAATTACTGGCCGACCGGAAGCTGATGCCCCCGCTTGCGTTGGGTTTTCAGAGCCATCCAGATCGCATCCTTGTCACGGGCAGTCGCGTTGGGCTTCACAAACCCGAACCGGACGGGATTGATCGCCTGCGAAGCCGAAGCGGTCCAACGATGAATCTCGGAATGACCGTCGGCAAAAGCAATGCCGGCAGCGCCGTTGTGATAGCTCGCGGGAAGATCAATCCACGGATTGCCGCGCTCGAGTTCGGGGGTGAAACAACCTGCATCATTAATGCTGTCGGGATGTTCATCCATGTAAACCCAGGTTTCGGTGGGGCCCGGATCGTTCAAACCGGACATCTTGCGGGTGAACTCGGGGAAATCGCGGCAACCCCAGGCATTGGAATCATCACCAATCCGGATGTTGCCGGAGATACTGCGAACCCGTTCCGTCCAGCCCACTTTTTTCTGAGCAGCACTCGCGTATTTGTCCGAAGGGCACTTGAAGATGTTCCGGGCATTCGAGAAATACGCCGCGAGATTGGAGTATCTCGGGTCCAGCAGGTACTGGACATTGGTGTTGTGTGAGGAGGTGCCCCAGTCAAGCCAGCCGGTCACCCAGGCGCCATTCGCCACGCCACCGCCGTGGCGGGCCGTTGGAAAACTGTCCTCATTGTCGCCCAGATACATATGGCAGGCGAGCATGAGCTGCTTGGTATTGTTCATGCACAACACCCCTTTGGCCTTCTCCTTCGCCTTGCCGAGAGCCGGCAACAACATGCCTGCCAAAATGGCGATGATGGCGATAACCACCAGCAATTCGATCAATGTGAACCCCTTTCGAATCTGGGTGTTCATCCTGTCTGTGTCTCTATTTATCCTCATAATGTTTATGAATATGTTTGGCTGTCTTTAGTTGGGGCGCAATTTTTTACCTAAAATGAAAGATGTATACAAGCACGATTCTTAACGGCAAAAATGGATCCGGGTTTTTGACAAAGTCGTTTTACTGGCTTATTGCGATCTTGCCTCAATCGTGCGAAATTGAAAAGTGTGCGTTTGACCGCACAGAGAGTCGTCATCGGTTTTCAGAATTCAAGCGCTGCCTGAACCTGGATCCCGGCTTCCAGGCAGTAGGCTGCATTCTGAACGTATTTTTCGGCCCAGGGTTTCAGCCCAGCCTGCTCCTCCGGCGAGAGTTCACGCACCACACGAGCGGGCGAGCCCAGCACAAGGGACCCTGGCGGGATCATAACCCCCTGGGTCACAAGCGCATTCGCTCCTATCAAGGACCTGGCCCCCACGACGGCACCGTCCAGAACCGTCGCCCCCATCCCGATCAGGCACTCGTCCCCGATCGTGCAGGCATGGATGATGGCGGAATGCCCGATCGTGACGTAAGCCCCCACTTCACAGGCATACTCCTCGGCCAGGTGGAGTACGGCGTTGTCCTGCACATTCGAATGATGCCCCACGACAATCCGGTTGATATCACCCCGGAGCACCGCGTTGTACCAGATGCTGGCGCATTCACCCAAGGTGACATCCCCGATGACAACCGCTCCGCGGGCAATATAAACGCCGGGGCCGAGGCTCGGTTTCTGACGAAGATGGCGGTCGAGCAATGCTTTGAGGTTTCCCATGGCTCCCTTTAAGCATGGATACAAAGCCTGTCCAAGAAAAATCACGACCAAGAGATCCAACACCCGAGATTGTTTTTCGGGTACCCTTCGTGGTATTGGTAATTACGGGTACCATGACACATCACGAACCCAATCAACCCATTCGACGCAAACGGCGTCTGCCTCGTTCCTTCAAGGATCTCACGCCGAGCAATCATTTTAACCCGAGAACCTTTTTTCGGGAAATGGTCTGGAAGGCGCTGCTGACCAAACGGACCGGCCAGCACCGCACCCCGGAGTTTCCGGTTCTGAACGAGGGGGAGGTGGCGGTGACCTGGATCGGCCACGCCTCGTTCCTGGCTCAATTCACCGATCTCAACGTCCTGATCGACCCGAACTTCGCCAACTGGCTGTTCCTGCTCAAACGGATCAAACGGACCGGCTTGAAGATCGAGGACCTTCCACCCATAGATCTCGTGCTGTTGACGCACGCTCATTTTGATCACTTCCACAAACCGACCCTGCGCAAGCTGCCATCCCCAAAGATTGCCGTGCTCCCCTGGGGCGTTGGAGACCTGGCGCGCGGACTGGGCTTCGGGCGGGTCATCGAACTGAAGTGGTGGGAGAGTTTTTCCCACGGGGACTGGAAAGTGACCCTCACTCCAACCCGGCACTGGGGCGCACGCGCGCTCGCTGATGAGCATCGCGGATACGGCAGTTTCATTCTGGAGCACCAGGGACGCAGCCTGTTCCACGCGGGGGACAGTGCCTATTTTGAGGGGTTTCAGGAGATCGGGACCCGGCATTCCCCCGAAATCGCCATGCTGCCGATCGGAGCCTATTTTCCCGATTCCTTCCGGCATACCCACATGGGCCCGGACGAAGCGGTGCGGGTGTTTCATGATCTGAGGTCGAAATGGCTGGTGCCGATGCATTTTGGCGCATTTCGGTTGTCGTTTGAAGATCCGGAGGAACCGCCCCGGTGGCTGCGCGAGCTCTGCGATACGGCCGGGATCAACCACCACCTCAAGGTTCTTGAGGAGGGGTGCCCCCACGTTTTTTGATTCCTCGCTTGAGGCCGCACCCAAACCCCGGTGCAAAGCTGTTTCGGAAATGCGCCACTCCTTTGGAGACTGACGTTGGCGCTCGCCGTTCCCTAATTGCCTGTCTGAAGACTCTAATCCGATGGCAGGCGCCGACGGGACGAGGCTCCAAATGACCTGGAATTTGCCCGGTTTGGTGGTTGAAGAAGTGAACCTTCTTACGTCGGCTCCTACTTTTAAGACACGCCCTGAGAGAATCCCCTTGCACGAGCCGGTCATTGGCCATAACCGGGAGCGTTTGGGGACTACAAACTCAGATGCCCGAGGGCGAGCAATCCGTAGAACGTATATTCGCAGTCGACGGAGTCATCGGTCCAGTTCCCATGAAACGCGCCCTGATTGGTCCACAGGGTATCCACGAAATCCAGGCACGCCTCCTTGACGGGTCCAAGATCGTATTCCAAACCAGACAACGCATGCAGCCCCGTCGCTGTGGAAAGCAGATCCGGCACCGGTGCCGTCGGGGTCGCCAGAAAACCGCCCTGGGAATGGAGCCGCGCGACCAACCAGTCTCCCACGGCTGGATTGAGGGGGATTCCAAGGTAACGCAGCACAGTAACGGCTGCCGCGGTGGCATTGGTCGAACCAACCCGCTCGCCGGGATCGTTTTCCGGCGTGTTGGAGAATCGTTCGTTTCGCCATGCGCCATCGGTCGTCTCAAGCAGCTTGAGGGACTGTACCAACCGCAGGGGTTCGGGCAAAGACACGCCGAGGTCGAGATGGGCACCCAGAGCGAGAAACCCGGCATAAGCGGTTCCGGATGCGTTGCCCGGCTTCACATGATACCCTCCGTCCATGCTCCGAAATCGTTCGACACGCTGCAGGATTTGCTGCACGAACGGGCATCTCCCGTCGGGTCCGGGGAACCATTCGCGGATCCCCGCCCAACAACGAGCCAGGCAGCAGAGGTGTACCAAATCAAGCTCCGCACCCGCGCCGTGGGATAATACAAATTCACGGACCAGCCGGGGTGGGGAATCGACCTGAAGCGCCCGCAAGGCGTCCAATCCAAAAACCGTGTAATACAAATCGCTGCCCCCTGCCCGATCCCGAAATCCACCATCCGGATTCTGTTGTTTCTCGAGAAACTCCCGGACCAACTCAGCGGAATCCCCAAGCATCCTGGGTGCCAGCCGGGCGACCTGGAGCATCTCAAGACGGAGACTCATTCTGTTCGGTTCAATCGAGGGACAAATGCGGCCGCGTTGAGGGCCCAGCCGGAATGCACGGCGGCACCAGTTCCAAGACCAGCGATTCGAGGGCCCTCACCTTCCCGCTAAGCCGGTACCGGAGCTTCTTCGACCTCCTGAATCAGAGTGTTTTTATCCTCGAATTCCTTGCACCAACCCTTGATCTCGGTGTCGTTGAAAATCTTGCCCACCACACGCCGCAGAAGGCCCTTCAAGTTCGGGTTTTCCAAATCTCGCAGACACCGAACCGTCTCCTCCTTGTACGTTTCGAGCAGGGTCCGGGCACGGTCCCCGACCTCAAGCTCGCCGTACATTTTCTCAATTTGATCGGGACGGAATGTGGAGTCGGTTTGCCGGTTCCAAATGGCCGCCAACTGTTCCTTCTGTACACCGGTGGCGCGCTCGTGTGCAATCGCCAGCAGCAAGCTCGGGCGCATGCCCCGGATGTCATCGGTCTCCCCGGCACTCCCCATGTCGCTGAGATCATCGCGAATCTGATAAGCGATCCCCAACGCCTCGCTGTAGCCCTGAAGCACATCGCTGACTTCCGCATGCTTTTCGATGCCCGAATAAAGCGCCCCAAGCTGAAGCGCCACCTCAAAGGCCGGCGCCGTCTTTTTGCGGAAAATCTCAAGCACCTCCAGGCTCGTCAAAACCTTCGGTTTCCGGCTCCAGCAAAGTTCAGCCCCCTGGCCGCGACAAAGCTGCCGTTGCCCTTCGGATGCCACCCGCATCATCTCCACCCGTTGTTCCGCGGAGACGCGGCAGGAACTCAGCAGGCGGTAGCCCTCCCCGATCAGCAGATCTCCGACGTTCAACGCCACGGCCACGCCGTATTCTTCGTGCAGCGTTTTTTCGCCATACCGCATGGAGTCGTTGTCCTCGATGTCATCGTGAATCAAGGAAGCCTTGTGAAAACATTCCACGGCCACGGCGATTTTCCGCACATCCTCCGGCAGGGGTTGTCCGGGTGTCTCGCGCAGGGCCTGAAACGCGGATACCGCCAGAAACGGGCGCCATCGTTTTCCGGCCCGGGCCAGCCATTGACGACCAATGGTCTCGGTCTCCCCTTCGCAGGTGCCCATCACCAGATCCAGCGAGGCCGGGGTAAACCAGAAATCCACTTCGTCCCGCAGCGCCGCCAGATCCAGCCGGCGCGTTTTGTCGTCGCTGGTTAAATGGATATAATCCCAGACCCAGTCCAGATCCACCGTTGTATCGATGCAATCATCCTGAAGCAGGGGAACCGCCACTCCGGGCACCGCCGCGGCTTCCATGTAGGGGAATGCCCTCTCGAGCACGCTGATGCAGCTCACCCCCACGATGGCTTCGATCTTTCCGGTCTGGATCAGGGACATGACGATCGCCGAACCTTCCGCCACGAGCACGGCGTATCCGAGCCGTTCGGCTTCCGCCTGCAAATCCTGAATCGAACACAGACCACATTGCTTGCAGAGCAAGCCGAATTCATCAAAGGGTGCCGGGCATTTGTTTTCGATGCGCAGGCATTTGGGCAGCAGGAGCAGCCGGCGTTCAAACGGGACGGCCGCCACGGTTTCACGCCAGATTTCGTTGTTGATCAGGACTCCGACGTAGTCGCGGTAAACCGGATCGCACTTGAGCATCTCCATGACCCGATCGGCATGCACCTTCAGATCATCCAACGGAAGCGGAGGGACCGGATTGTATTCGGCCACGTAGTTCCGGATGAACTGCAGAATGCGCGTCCGCTCTTCCGGCGTCTGCGGGATGTTCTTTTTCGGTGCGCGAATCCGTTGCGTGGCAGCCAGGCGGGGAAGTGTCAGTATGGATGTCTGCATAGATCAGCTCTTCGTACGTTCAAAAGTTACTTCACGTCAGGACCGGATTTTCGCGAGCGGCATTATCCGCGACCGGTCGGGCCGGGTCGAGACTTGTTTTCAGCACCCGGGACCGGGCGGCAACATCGTGACCAGCACCCTGGTAAGCCCCAAAATCGCTGAACCAAAACTTCTTGGCCAGCCAGTACAACCAACTCTGTTCCGGGATTTCCTCGCCCGGCAACCACTGGCTGAATCGGGGCGTCATCGCTTCGAGTTCCGCAATGGCCGTCTGCCGGATCGTGGTGTCCTTCGCCCCGTGTTTGCGGACGAGGTCCTTGACGAGATCCGGCCGCTCCATCACCACACACCCCCGGGTGGCCTGGGCGGAAAGCGTGCGGAAATCGCGCAGGAATTCCGAGTCCCGCATCGTGCGAAAAATCCCCCGTTCATCGTGAATGCTCTCGGCGGCAAATTGAATGATCGGGCAGGGCTCGATGGCCCCTTTCGGGCTGATGTGATGGCTGATGCCGGTGGACATCGGGCAAAGCGCCCGGCCTTCGTGGTCGTAATAGGCATCAACGATGCCGATGGGCATCTTGACCCGCATCTCGACGATGAAGCGGCGCACGCGCACCAGTTGCGCGGGGGTCAAGGCCAGCTCCTGATTCATCTTCGGTCCGACAGGCCGATAGGTGTGAAACCAGACATAGTGCGCCCCAAAATCAATCAGCTCCCGGATCCAGGCCTCCGTCAGCAGATCATCGATATTCGACTGGCAGACGCTCGTGGCCACCCCGGTGAGCACCCCGGCGTGCAGGCAATTCTGCAAGCCTCGCATCGTTTTGCCGAATACATCCTTCCGGCCCCGCCGTTCGTCACTCACAATCTCCCGGCCCTCGATGCTCACCAGCGGTGTGACGTTGCCGAACCGACGCATGCCCTCGGCAATCTCTTCCGTGATGAACTGCCCATTGGTGAACACCTGGAAATAACAGTCCGGATGCGCTCCCAGGAGCGTCATCAGGTCCGGGTGCATAAAAGGTTCCCCACCCAGAATTCCAAAAAAGGTATTCCCGTGCGCCCTGGCCTCGGAGATCAACCGGTTGAGTGCCTCCAGATCGATGCTTTCGCGCGGGGATTCCACGTCCACCCAGCAGCCCTGGCAACGCAGGTTGCAGCTGTTGATGAGCGAGATGTAGAGGAAGGCGGGAAAATACTCGCCCCGCTGCGCCCGGCGTTTGAACCGTTCCACCGAGAGCGCTCCCTTGACCCCGAAGTTCCAGGCGAACTTCGCCAGGCACCGGGTGTCGGCGGTGCGCAGAATGCGGGATGCGAGTTTTAAAAGCATGCCTGGAGATCCTTCTACGGCTGGTTCCGGATCGCCGCTTCGGCCTTGGCTTTGGCTTCCTGCGCCCGCCGTTGGATCTCCTCCGGGGAAGGCAGCGACATGAGGACCTCCGGCGGGATGTCCCCGGCCTGCGCCAGTTTCACCAGGCATTTCTGGCGTTCCGTCAGCGCCTTGTCCGCATCCCGTTCCTTTGAAAAACGCGAGCGCGCCTTGTCGCTGCGATCCCGCAGCATCTGGTAAACATCCCCGCCCAGCAGGGATGAAATGTCGACCTTCATTTTCTCGCGCTGCAGATCCGCATCGCTCACGACATCCCCGTTGATCGGGCCGCTCCGGTATTTCGGGAACATGATCGCCGCCTCGGGACAGACACGCGAACAGGCCGGGCAGTTGGTCTTGCAGTTGTCATTGTTCTGCACCTGAATGTGCTGCCCGGAATCAACGCCATACACCCCAAACAAACAGAAACTCAGGCATTGCATGCAGTTGGTGCATCGATCGTAGTCGATCACCGGAAACCACGGCTTCCAATCCCCCGGTTTCACCGCCTTCTGCTCGGCGCGCACATTCTCGACCATTTCCACAATCCGGCTGGTCCCGCACCCGTCGATGTCTTCAAACCGAATGTCCACCTCGTTCTGCGCATCGACCGCGACCGGCGGTCGCCCTCCGTCGAACCGGCCCAGAACCAGCAATGAACTGCGGTCCGCAGCGGGCAGACTGCCGTCCGGGACGGCGCGTGTGACGGCAAAGCCCTGATCCAACAACGCGCTCATCGCGTCGTAACGTTGCTGTGGCTCCAGGGGCTGGGCCCCGGTGCCTTCGTAAAGAACCACTCGAAGTGCGGTTTGATCGTTTAAACTCATGATGCGGGCAGTTCGGATGGCGCGGGTCGGGTCTCTTTGCCGCGTGGCAGGTTGGGCTCCAATCCGGGGGACAGGGCGGCAGCCAGGACTTCCTGGGCCGATTGAACGCGCATGTTCAGCACCTGGGTGGAATCGCACGGCAGCGGAGCATCCGCCGCGGAAAACAACCATTTCACCGCACGCGGAAAGCAGGCCGCAATCTTCACGGCCCCGCCTTCGGCCAGGCGTTTCAGGGCGGGATCGCGTCGGGCGGACATCTCACAGAGATCCGCCACCGCTTCAAAACCGATGTCCGATTGCGCCAATTCCCTGAGAACCGCCTCTTTGACGGGCTTGGGAACCACCTGGGCGTAGGTGCAGTTGCAGTACAAAATGCGTGTCTTGTCGCTCATCTAATTCGGTCTATATACACGGAACAGACGGGAGTTACAAACCCGGGGTTTCATCGGATCCAGGAAAACTTCCCCCTCACGCAAGCGTCTTCAGGCGATGCGTGGGCTGGGGTTTACCCGGTCGAAAATGTTCCAAATGCTCCAAAACCAGCAAAATTCCAGAGCCATCGGACCCGCAGGCAGCCACCGCACCCTCGAGTGCCTCCTTGAGCGCTTCGGGGGCTGCTTCGGCCCGGAGGTTCACAATGACCTCACCGCCGGTCACCGGATCCTCCAGTTGCTCGGACAGCTCCGGCACCAGATCGTTGCGCACCAGGTTGATTGCCGCAAGTCCGGCAATGGCATCCGGCGAACTCAACGTCATCTTCAGATGCGCCACCTCGGCCTGGGCGTCCGCAAGCAGCTGCTGCATTCCGGTGGCCAACCGCTGCAGCAGCGCGTTTCCGTCGAACGCGCGGCTCGCCGAAGCCCTCAGGGTTGCGTTCAACCAACCCAGACGCGCTTCGCCATCGGCATACACCTCGTAATCGACCTCCATGGCGTCGCTCCCGCCCAGCGCATCGTTCACCTCGAGCTTGGTGAACCAGTCTTCGAGCCCGATACCCGTGCGGGCGGATGCCTGGAGAATCTCCGCATTCGGAAACTCCCCCCGCAACGCCTGGGTTAACCGCGCCATCCGGTCCGGATCCAGAAGATCGCATTTGTTCACAACAATCATCTCCGCCTCCTCAAGCTGCTTGCGGTAAATGTAGATCACCCGCTCCGAAAACCGGCCCCCCGTTTCAAGTCCCAACACACGCAACGCCCGCACCGGATCGATCACCACGCTCAACGGGGCCACCGAGAACTGATCCCCATACATCCGCCGCAAGGGGTAGGTGACGGTCGCCACCAGATCCGTACAACTACCCACCGGCTCGGCGATGAACACCTCCGGTGCCGTCGCCGATGTCAGCCGGTCAGCGGCCTCGACCAGCGAATTAAACCGGCAACAAAAACACCCGCCCGAAATCTCCTCGGTCGCAAATCCCCTGGACCGCAGCATGGCCGTGTCCACCAGCTCGCTCCCCTGATCATTGGTGATTAATCCCACCCGCAGACCCTTTCCGGACAATCGTTTCGCCAGCCGGGACACCGAGGTGGTTTTCCCGGCACCCAGAAATCCGCCGATCATGATGTACCGGGCTTTGCCCGGCCGGGCGGTCGTTTGCGAGGGGGGTTGTTCTGTATCACTCATTGAATTTCGTCTCCCTTTTGTTTCTCCATGATCCGATCGATGGTCTTGTCCAACACCTCCCGATACGCCCCCACATCCACGCACTTCGAGTCCGGCGTACCTTCCACCCGGTAGAGCCATCCCTTCCCATAACAGTCCTTGTTCACCAGATCGATCTGTTCCTTCAAAACCGGATTGCCGCCCCGGAACACCCCCGACGCCGTGCAAAACAGGTCCGAAATCGCCTTAAACCCTTCAATCCATCCCAGCACCTGACCCGGTTCGATGGCCGCATCCGCGGCAGTGTCAAACCCGTGATCCACCATTTCACCCAGCATGCGCGTGGCAAACCGGGTCAGTCCCACCGCCCAGACCCCGGCTTCCTGCTTCGCCATCCAGCAATGCGACGGGCTGTACAGATAATCCACCGGCAGTTGCGTCGTGAAATGCGAACGCTTGTAATGAATGGTTTTTGACCGGACCGGATCCATGGCTTGAGCTTTCAGCCCGCACCGTACCGGGTTCCAAATCCATTCCGCAAGCCCCTTCTTGCAAAAGCACCCGAGTTTGAGCTCGCCCTGCGAAACGGAGGGTGCTTAAGTTCCAGTCCGCAGGCTCCGCTGAACCTGCCTCCGGCCCGGTTGGCCCCATCCATGATCTATCTAGACCACAACGCCACCAGCCCGATCTGCCCCCAGGCCCGAAAAGCCTGGCTGGAGGCTCACGATCACCTCATCGGCAATCCTTCCAGTCCCCATCGAGCCGGAGCACGCGCCGACCGCGCCCTCTCCGAAGCCCGCTCCACCCTGGCAACCCGCCTGGGTTGCGATCCATTTGACATTGTCTGGACCTCCGGAGCAACCGAAGCCAACAACATGGCGCTCCATCACCTGGCAGCCAGCGCTCCAGAGACCGAAATCTGGATCTCGGCCATCGAACACCCCGCCGTGATCGAACCCGCCCGGCATTATTTCGGGAAAAACTGCCGGTTCCTCCCTGCCCTGGCCTCTGGAGTTGTCGATCTGGCATGGGTCGCCGACCGCATCAAGGACCGGCGCCCCGGACTCATCGCCCTGCTCGCCGCCAACAACGAAACCGGCGTCCTGCAACCCTGGCCCGAACTGCTGGATCTTTGTCGTACGTACAACATCCCGTTTCTCTGTGACGCGACCCAATGGATCGGGAAACTTCCGGCATCCGGACTGGGACGCTGCGATTGGGTGAGTGGTTCCGCCCACAAGTTTGGGGGGCCAAAAGGGGTCGGTTTCCTGAAGTGCCCCGGGACAGGCAAAATAGAGCCACTGCTGCTTGGGGGAGGCCAAGAGGAGGGGCGGCGTGCGGGAACCGAGAATGTGGCGGGCATCCTGGCATTTGCAGCCGCACTGGAAGCGCGCGAGACGGCGATCGCCGAAGGGGGACTGGCGGTTCGGACCCAATGGCGCGATGCTTTCGAGGAACAGCTCCTGACACTGCTTCCGGGCAGTTCCGTTGTGGGCAGGGAAACCAGTCGACTCTGGAACACCGTCTCCGCCCGGATGCCCGAAGCGGACTGCCGCCACCGCTGGGTGGTGAAGCTGGACAAACTCGGTTTTGCAGTTTCAACCGGGTCCGCCTGCGCCAGCGGGCGTGAGGAACCCTCGCACGTGATGGCTGCCATGGGCCTGACGCCCTCCGAATCCGGTCGGGTCCTTCGGTTCAGCAGCGGATGGGAAACCACGGAATCCGACTGGACCCACCTTTTAAAGGCTCTGCAGACGGTCCACTCCCAGTCAACCCGGCTCTGATCCTTCCTGCGCCCGTAATCCAACAGGCACGAACAAAGGGACAGGCTAAAAGCGGCCGACCCCATCGCCCTGCTCCCTCCTGCCAGATGCGCCACAATGACGCACCTGGAACCTGTGGTTTGATATAGGGACAGGCTGATAGTTTTGCAAGTTGCTACGCGGTGATATGGGGACAGGCTCACTGTTGATACCTGAATCCGCGCCATTCTGGCCCATATTTTTGACCAGGAGGATTCTGTTCTTTGGGCGGATCGGGACAGAGGGGCGACGGGTTTGCGACGATGCGGGGAAACCGAAATGAACATCAGGCTTTCCCGGCGCGTCAGAAAACAGGTATGGTCGAGCAGCCAATGAATTCAGAGCCAGACAATTGCGCAGCCCAGTCAGTTTCACCCGAGGTTGCCGGAGGGCAAAACCATGGGGATGGGTGGCATTTCAGCCATTTCGACCACCAACCCCGGACCCGCCTTGTTTTCGGAGAGAACAGCATCAACCGCGTCGCGGAGTTTGCCAAGGAACTGGGAGCCGGACGCGTCCTGCTGGTGACGGATCCCGGCATCGTCGCAGCCGGACACGCCGGCCGGGTTCATCAAATTCTCGAAGCCGCCGGGCTTCACGTCACGCTGTTTGATCAGGTGCGCGAGAACCCCACCACACGCTGCATCGACCAGTGCGTTGGTTTGGCGAAAACGGCCGGAATCGACGCGATCATCGGATTGGGAGGAGGGAGCAGCATGGACACGGCGAAAGGCTGCAATTTCATCCTGACGAATGGAGGCCGAATTGAAGATTATTGGGGAGTCGGCAAAGCCGCGCGGCCGATGCTGCCGCTGATCGCCATTCCGACCACGGCGGGCACGGGCAGCGAATGCCAGTCTGCAGCGCTCATTGCAAATGAAGAGACCCACCAGAAGATGGCCTGCCTCGACCCAAAGGCAGCCGCATGCATCGCCATTCTCGACCCCCTGCTGACACTCTCCCAGCCCCCCTCGGTAACCGCTCACACGGGCGTGGATGCGATTGCCCATGCGGTGGAAACAGCAGTGACCAGGAAACGAAATCCGCTTTCGTTGATGTATTCGCGGGAGGCCTTTCGATTGACCACGACCGGACTTCCAAGAGTGCTCAGTCAACCGTCCGATCCGGAAGCACGCGGTCGGATGGTGCTCGGGGCCGCGCTTGCCGGGCTGGCAATCGAAAACAGCATGCTCGGTGCCGCGCACGCGGCCGCCAACCCACTCACGGCGCACTACGGGGTGGTGCACGGTGAAGCGGTGGGCATCATGCTCCCGCTCGTGGTCCGATTCAACGCAGCCGATCCGGCGACACAACGCGCGTACGCGGATCTGGCTTCCTCCTCGGAGATTGCCCGATTCAAGGACGGCCTGGATACGGCGGTGGACGCGCTGATCGCGCGCCTCGAAAGTCTGCTCAACACCGCCCGGATCGCCCGATCGCTTGAAGATTGCGGCGTGGAACGGTCCATGATCAGAACGCTGGCTGGGGAAGCTTCCAAACAATGGACCGCTGGTTTTAATCCCCGTCCGGTATCGGTTCAAGACTTCGAAGCCCTCTACGAGGCCGCATTCTCGGGCCGCGGGAACGGAGACGCCCCCCAGGGCAGCTGAACAAACATCGGGCTAAATCGCGGCCCAATCGATCGGACGGTTCAGATCCAATCGGGGCAATGTTTCACTCACCGCTTCGGGATATTTTTGCGCCGCCCCCGTGTTGAAAATCACAACGCGCTCGGCCCGACCAATTTTCCCTTCGGCCAGAAGCTGCTTCAGGGCGCTGAAACAGACTGCCGTTTCCGGACAGATCGCCAGTCCCTCCCTGGAGCAGACATGCTGCATCCACCCCGGGATGTCCGCCTCGGGCGTTGCGAGCGCGACGCCTCCACTGGCGCGAACGGCGTCCAGGATCATGAAATCACCGACGGCAGCGGGCACGCGCAATCCACTGGCAATCGTGGCGGCGTTCTCGAATTTTACGGCGAACCGATCGCCCCTGGCGAAGGCAGTCGCGATGGGAGCGCATCCATCGCTCTGGCATGAAATCATGCGGGGTTTTCTGCCAGGTTTCAGCCAGCCCAGAGCCTCGAGTTCGGCGAATGCCTTCCACATGCCGATCAAACCGGTGCCGCCGCCCGTGGGATAAAGGATTACATCGGGCAACTGCCAGTCAAACTGCTCCGCCAGCTCCAGGCCCATCGTCTTTTTGCCTTCGATCCGATAGGGCTCCTTGAGCGTGGAAACATCGAACCATCCCTTGATGGGTTTTCCCTCCCCAACCAATTTGCCGCAGTCGGTGATCAGCCCGTTGATGAGGAATGTTTTCGCGCCCGCCAGATAACATTCCTTCTGATTGATCGCCGGTGTGTCCTCCGGCATGAACACATAAGCCTCCATCCCGGCGCGCGCTGCGTAGGCAGCCATTGCCCCCCCGGCGTTTCCTGCAGTCGGAACAGCCACCTTCGAAATGCCGAGTTCTTTGGCTTTCGAAATCGCCAGGGCCATTCCGCGTGCCTTGAAGCTGCCCGTCGGCAGGCGGCTCTCGTCCTTGACATAGAGGTGATCCAAACCAAGCTCCGCCCCCATTTGTTTCAGCTGCAAAACGGGCGTGATGGTTTCGGCAAGTGAAACAATGTTGGCCGGATCAAACACAGGCAGGAGCTCGAGGTAACGCCAAAGGGAGGGAGGCCGGCCGAACAATGTCCGGCGGTCGAATTTTTCCCGGAGCGCCTCCAGATCATACTTCACCCAGAGCGGGCGCTGGCAGGTGACACAAAGGTTTTGAACCGTCGTAGCGTCATACCGTTGTCCACATTGCGCACATTCGAGGTGGGAAACAAAATGCATGCACGATTGAACCGGCGGGCCGGGGGCACGTCAAGTCCACCGCCAGGAGACTTGCCCGCGACTGGCATCGTTCTGGTTGAATGCTCGAAGGCCAAAAGAGGAACACCGGGGATTTGGGAACACCGGAAGGAATGCCAAGAGGCACTGCAGCTCGCCGGACCGACGCGATCGGGTTCCGGATCGTGCTGGCACCGACGCCGGAACTGGATGAACAGTCCGGATGGAGTCGCCGCTGACTCTGCGTCACTCGCCGCGCTGACGCCGGGCCCAGCGAAGCGCCTCCTCTTCGCCAAACAGGTTGAATCGTTCCAGGTACTGAAGAAACCTCTGCGGGTCGGGATCCACCATCAACGGCACCAGGGTGTCGTGCAGGCCCGAGACCAGGCCCTTCAATTCGTTGTGCTGGCGCTCCAGCTCCGCGCGCATCTGTTCCACCGGAAGCGGGAGTCCCGCGTGCTGCCGCGCCGGGTCCATCACCGAGAGCACCTTCTTTTCAACCGCGATGCCCACGAGCTGCCCCATCAGAGTGCGACTGGCATCTCCCAGGCTCATTTGCTGACCCAATCGAAGGCCCAGGGTGGCGAGGTCATCCGCCTCGGCATGGCGCTGTCCGTTCTCGAGACGTTCGTATTCCCCAGCCACCCCGGTCGCGATCCGCTTCATTTCGGGAAGATGACCCAACTCAAGGTCCTGCACACTCGCAGATCGCGATCCCAGGTCCGAAAGGCCGGCATGGCGCAGAAACTCCTGGCGGTTTTGGAACCCCTCCTGCAGATAATCGTCAAATCGGTCTTTTGACATCGCCTGCCTCAGCTCCTCAAACGCCTCCTCCTTTTTTCCGTTCTTCAGAAACTCGGCGGCCGAAAGATAATTCCCGATGCTGTTGTCCGGGTCCGAAGTTTTCAGAGCGTCGATCCATTTTCGTCGTTCCTCCGGAAACAGATTGTTCGAAAGCACCGCAAACTGGACCTGCGGTTCATTCGGATATTTCGCCGCTGCCTCCTTCAGAAGGTCCGGGTCCCGTGTCGCAAGATAACTGTCGAAACTCTCGTGATGCAGTTGCACGTAGTCCCGCTTCACTTGCATCGGGATCTGGGTGCGCGACGCCAGCTCAAACGCGATCGCTGCCAGGGGGGATGAATCACGCGGGGGATTTGCGGGCGGAGCGGGTGCCGGGCTCCGCTGCCCCGCCGTATCCTCCGTCGAAACTGCGGTCGTTGCAGGGACCGAGTCTGATTCCGGTCCCTGGCCGCGCGGTGTCGACACCGCGTCCCGGGCCGTTCGCATCCGGTTCACAGCGACCAGGGCCACGATCAGAACGATTCCCGTCAGAAGTATTCGTTGTTTCACAAGATCAACCTGCGTTACGGTGCTGCGGCGTTGCGAATCGTGTCGTCCATTCCCAAGATAAACATCTGTGGAACACCGCCGAATGCCGTCCACTGCGAAACCAGGAGGCCATGAATATTTTTGTCACGCAGTTCGGCGAGCGTTTCCGGATCGACGGCCGGATCAAGGTGGGGCACGAACAGGAAGGTTTCGGCAAAGTTGTGCCGGCTGGAATCGTAGGTTCGCGAGAAATGGTTGTTGAGTTCAATCGGCTGGCTCGTCAGGCCTTCGATGCGTGTGGGCCGATTCCAGCGAACCAGGGGGAAGCTTTTTCCATCGAAGATCCCGATTCCCGGCGCGGGGAACTTGAAGATTCCGAGTGCATAATCTGCGGAGACAGTGATCTTGCCCTGTTTAAACTCCTGGTTACGACGCATGGTACGATCGATGACACGTCCGAGGGGCACGAGTCTCGTCTTTTCGGATCGGATTTTCTCAATGGTTGGCAGGGAACCGGAGTCGATGGATTTGAGGCGCGGTTGCGGCGTTGCATAATCGACGGAAAGTTCGATCAAGGTTGCTTCGCCGAGCGCGATGAGGGTTTGATTTTCAATGTTGTTCGCGAACGAGATGTTTAGTTGGTAGGTGCGCCTCGCGTTGCCCTGCCCAAAACTCCAGCCGTAGGTTAATGAGCTGCCCTGGACCCGGAAGGTCGAATCGGGCAGCAGGCTCATCGTGCCGTTGAAATCAAGCACGGATTGGCCGTCGTGGTGTTCCAGGGAGGTGATGAAATCGAACTTGTCTCCAATCGTTTCCCCCTCGAACTGCAACGCTTTGAAATTCCAGATCGACTTCAACCGGTGATTGGCAAACAGATCCTTTCCGTGATGCTGGAACACCTCCAGTTGACCGATGTCATTCAGGATAAACGGCGGCGCTTGCTGCGAGTTCCGGGCCTGGGGAAGCTCGCGGATCTGTTTAACAACAAGTTTTCCCGGAAGGATCTTCTTGTATTCATAGTCAAGAACCACATCGGACTTGTCCGGTTTGGCGGAAAAATAGGCGGCGGCGGCGCGCTCGAGCAATGCAGTCAGATCCCGGTATTCCCTCTCCCATTCAAGGACAGTGCCGCCGAGGGGAACGAGACTGGATCGGCGCTCGATTCGGAGTGCCGCGTCGAGCCCGCTTTCGTGTGTCACATGGAGGACCTCGGGCAACGCGTTGCCATCGGGATTTGCCACAGACGCCGCCCCCGCCTGTGTGACCAACTCACCGGCCATTTGAAATCCCGATGGTTGCCCGGGGTCGCTTTTCGTCACCTGGAGTGTGGCCACTCCGTTTGCGAGCTCGAGTTCGTCCGGAAACGAATCATGCACCAGGACAGCCATTCCCACTGTGGCTTCGTCGATGCCATGACGCAGACGTTCCAGAAACGCGTTGTCGTTGTAAAAGCTCGCGTACACCCTGCGCAACGCCCGAAAAACCCCGCGTTCACCGGGCTTGCTCGGATCACAATGACTGGGCCCCTGATCGTCACCGTCCGTATCGTCCAGCACGCAGCCACTGAAGGAATCATAAAGACCGGCACCAACGAAGAAATCGCTGTCCTCGACATTGGTGGAACTCCGGAATCGAATTTTCCGGCGCTCCTCAAAAGGGTGGAGCGCGCCGAGGATCGAGGTTTTTTGTTCGGGAGAAAAATCGGCACCGCCCGTGATCAAGCTGCGAATCTCCGCGAGGTCCTTCTGCAGGGTGGAGATGTTTCCCGGAGGAAAGGTGTAGGGGGCGAGTTTATCGGAGATCGTTGATCTCAGAGTTTTGCCCCCAGCCAGGGGTTGATCCAGAAAAGCGCTCCAGAGATCGAAGGTAAATGCGATCGCCGGATCCGGGCTGTTGTCGGGAAGCGAACGGCGCAGCAATACGAAATTCGCCGCTTTACCGCCGACGAAACGGATGTCATCCGGTGCGATGGCATCCATGGCGATGCTCCATTTCCCGGATTTTTCGAAAGGCACGACCGACAGGGGCGGAGTTTGTTTTGCCTGCATCAGTCGGGTCCGCTGCGCCGTGGAAAGCTGGCCCTCGACGTTGAACGCACTTACGGAACATTGCCCTGAGGTGGTCTCCGCCAAAAGAATCATCTCCTGACCATCCCAGGCAAGAATCCGCTGCTGTTCATCCGCGCGTGCCACATGGACGAATGGGATCCCGAACGACCTGGACAAGATGGCGACATGGGAATTCGGCGTTGCCGGAGACGTCGTGATGACACCGGCAACCGGAGGGATTTCGGCGGGCACGCGGTCGGTAAACAGAATATCGGTGTCCCTGAGTTTTCCCTCCGCATAAGCAGAATGGATCCATTCGGTTTTCACGAAGACAACCCGTCCGAAGGCCCATCCGTCACTGTAACACTGATCCGTTTGGATCCAGCGCGCCGCCGAATCCACTGGAATGCCACGGTCGGTAAACCGGGCCAGGTTCGCCGTGGTAACCGCGGACTGTTCGAAGGATGGGAAATAGAAAAACTGCGTTTCCCCGGGAGCGTTGATGAAGGCACGAACCAGGTCAAACCAACCGAGAACTCTGGCAACCGGAAAAGGTTCGTCGCCTGCGAATTGAATCCCGATTTCAGGCACCTTTGGATCCGGTGAGATCACGATCGCACCCAGCACGGCCTTTTGGCCGTCTGCGAGCAGCGTCATGCGATCAAACTCCAGCGGATCCATTCCCAGGAAGCGGTCGAGACGCGCGGTTGCAAAATCGTAGTGAAAGGCGTATTTCGCACTGTCCTGAAAAATCACCCTATGCGGCGCATCCAGATCGATGATGAACTTGATCCACCGGGAGGCTGTTTCCCCGGTTGGCATGGGAGAACGGAACGAATCGTCGAACCCGGCGATTTGGTTCTTCCAGTCGTCTGTCGGCGACCGGGGCTGGATGCGAAGGCGGTAAAAGCGTGTTGCGGTGTCGCTCCACCTAAAATCCGGGAAATCAACCAGTCTGTCGTGAGTGACCGCAAACGGTCGCCATTCAAGGAAATCCCGGGACTCTTCAACCTGCAAAACGCCGCCCGGGAAATCTGATGCGGACAACCGAATGGTGTCGGTGATCCCAAGTTGAGGCTGTTCCTGGGCGCAGGCTGCATTGCCCATTCCAAACGCGACCAACAGCCCGACGACGATGAATCTAAAAAGCTGCATGTTCGAATATCCGATTAGTTTGATTGTTGGGATTTTTTCAATGGATAGCATGCCGCGGGATGGTTTCAGATGGCATTAAGCATAGGGCCGACTCGTCAAGCCTTGGATCTTCAACCGAATCTGCAATCCGCGCAAGAAAACGGTGCATACCGGTTTGTCCCAACGCACCGAAGGAGCGAATCCCCCGTGGCGCAGACTGGCAGTCTGCGGTTCCGCAGGGAAGCTGGGGAGCATGCGGGGCGGCTTGGGGTTTTTGTGTCTCGTTAAAATGTCTGGGGGGGTGGAACCAGGTTCACGGGCCAAATGCGCCGCGGCACGTAACGCCGATTGCCCCCGGCAGTGCCGAAGATTCCCGGAAAGACCGATTTGACTTTCCATGCTTCAGAATCAGGAGGCATCATCTTCGGAACAAAATGACACCTATACCGATCCAAACGATGGGACGCCTCGTCGCGGCGATAGCGCTGGTGGCGATGCTTGCCAATCTGCACCTGGCCAGAGCCGAAGCACCGAAGCGACCGAATATCCTGTTCCTGTTTTCGGACGATCACGCCATCAGGTCCATTTCTGCGTATGGCGGATCGTTGGCCAGGGTGGCACCCACGCCCAACATCGATCGCCTGGCCCGTGAAGGCGCGGTCTTTCTGAATTCGTTTTGCGCGAATTCGATCTGCGGCCCGTCTCGCGCCACGATTCTGACCGGCAAACACAGCCACAAGAACGGTTTCATGAGGAACACCGGCAAGGGATTTGACCAGAGCCAATGGACGGTGGCCAAGGCGCTGCAGCAGGCAGGATACAGCACCGCGGTGATCGGCAAATGGCATCTGCAGACGACGCCGGTCGGTTTTGATCACTGGGAAATCTTTCCCGGCCAGGGCAGCTATTACAATCCGGTGTTCATTCAGAGGGATGGCAGCCAGAAACGATTTGAAGGCTACGCCACCGATCTGACCACGGAAAAGGCGATCGCCTGGCTGGACCATCGCGATAAGACGAAGCCCTTCTTTCTGATGGCCCAACACAAGGCACCGCATCGTACGTTCGCTCCGGCGCTCAGGCATTTGGGCAGCTTCGACGACATTGAAATTCCCGAGCCGGACAGTCTGTTTGATGACTACGCGAATCGGAGCAGCACGCTGGCCAGCAATGAAATGGAAATCGATCGCCATTTCGACTGGGCTTACGACGCGAAGGTTCGGATGGACGAACGCGGCGATGTCAAACTCCCCGCCCCGGACGGATACGGCACTCCGGAGTACAACCGCATGTCGGCGGATCAAAAGCGGGCATGGGACGCGCATTTTGGTCCGCGGAACAAGGCTTTTCTCGGGGACTTCGCGGCAGGCCGGCTGTCGCACCAAGATATCGTTCGCTGGAAATACCGCCGTTACATGCGCAACTATCTCAGCACGGTCAAGGCGGTGGATGAAAGTGTCGGACAGATGCTGCAATACCTCGACGACCATGGTCTGACCGACAACACCATCGTGATCTATTCGTCCGATCAGGGATTTTTTCTCGGCGAACACGGCTGGTACGACAAGCGCTGGATGTTCGAGGAGTCGTTTCGGATGCCCTTCCTGATCCGTTGGCCGGGCACGGTGAAACCCGGGACACGACCGACCGCGCTGATTCAGAACATCGATTACGCGCCGACGTTTCTGGAAATGGCGGGTCTCGAAATACCAGACGAAGTGCAGGGTCGCTCCCTCATGCCACTGCTGCGCGGGACGGACTCAGGGTGGCGGACATCGCTCTACTACGCCTATTATGAGGTTGGCGAGCACGCGGTGCCACAGCACTTCGGCGTTCGCACTCAGGGACACAAGCTCTTCTATTTTCCGAAAACGGACGAATGGCAGCTCTTCGATCTCATAAAAGATCCGGGCGAAATGAGAAGTGTTTACGACGAACCCGGCTACCGAGACATACGCACGACCCTGACAGAGGAGTTTCATCGATTGCGCAGGCGTTACGACGCGCCGCCAATCGGAGATTAACCGAGGGGGGGGGCAGAAAGAGGTTCGCAGCGCAGAATGCCAGCCTGGACCGCATCAGACGTCCCCCGTTTGGAACGGAGGAGTGGTTTTGTATGCACCGCAGTGCGCAGCGCCGATTGTTAATCGGCACCTTGGCGTCGGGAACCCTGAAGATGTCGGAGGGTTCGCCGGGTGCCGGGATGCCCCGCACCGTGCCGGCTGGTGCGCATGAGGTTGCACGAAGCGCCTCAATATGCAATTGGCATGGCTGCGGAACTCCCGGGGATGAAGGTTTCAAACAACCGGAACGATGTATCCGAGTTTTCGGAGGAATCCAAAAACATCCTCAAGCAGCTGTACGTTGAGGATTTTCAAACGTTCGACTATCCCATGGGATGAGTTGTGTCTGGACCAGACAGGCATTTTCCAATTACCTTTCACTCACTCATGCAAAACTTTCCCATCCAGAATCCACCGGGCCTGTCCAGACGCTCGTTCTTAAAGGCTTCCTCTGCGCTGGCCGGAAGCGCTCCACTGGTGGCGGGTTTGCTCAACGTGCGATCCGCCGAAACCCTGCGTCCGCTCATGGCCTATGTCGGTACATTCAGCTCGCCTCTGCGCGACATGCTGCCGACACAGGTCGATTTGCCTCCCGGGAACGGGAGGGGCATCCACCTGTTTCAGGTGAACCGGACCTCGGGCGCGATGACCCCGGCGGGAGTTTTCGAACTGGGCACCAGTCCCAATTGCCTGGCCGTGAATGCCGAGGGCACCCGGTTGTATTCGACAAACGAAACCGACCGGGTCGGTGAGGACAAGGAGGGAACCGTAAGCGCGTTTACGATCAACCGGGCGGACGGGCAACTGACTCTCCTGAACACCGTGCGTTCCGGAGGTGCAGGTCCCACCTACGTGAGCATGCATCCTTCGGGACGTTTTCTTCTGATTGCCAATTATTTTGGTGGCACGGTTTCGGTACTGCCCATTCTCGCGGACGGCAGTCTGGGAACGGCCAGTGATATCAGACAGGATGCAGGAACGATCGGACCCACGCGGGCCACCCATGCGCCTCCGGGCACCTTCGCGTTCAGCGGACACGACCGGACTCACGCTCATATGATCCAGGCGGATGCCTCCGGCCGCTTTGTCGTGCACGCCGACCTTGGACTCGACCAGATCTTCCTCTGGAAATTCGACGCGCAGAAGGGCGTGCTCACTCCGAACAACCCTGCTTTTGTTTCGCTGCCACCCGGGGACGGTCCGCGTCACTTTTATTTTCATCCCAACGGCCGCTGGTTTTATTCGCTGCAGGAGGAGGGATCGACCATTGTCCTGTTCGATTTTAATTCCAGCACCGGACAGCTCACATCCCGGCAAACCCTTTCGAGTCTGCCGCCCGGATACGCGGGCAGTAATTTTTGCTCGGAGATCCTTGTTTCCAAGGACGGCCGGTTTGTCTACGCCGGCAATCGCGTGCACGACAGCATCGCGGTGTTTGCCGTTGGTGAAATCGGTGAACTCACGTTTGTGCATGACGAACCGACACGCGGGAACTACCCGCGCAGTTTTAATTTCGAGCCCACCGGACAATTCCTTTACGCCTGCAATCAGCGAGCCGATCACGTGGCCGTTTTCCGTGTGGACCGCGCCACCGGTCGCCTCGATTTCACGGGCCACTTCACCCCGGTGGGCAATCCATCGCACATCGTTTTTCTCGATCTCGCGACCGGATGATTCCGTCACCGAAATTCAATCCTCGCATGCATATCATGAAACCCTGTCCCCCCCTCCTGCTGAGCATCCTGCTTTTGACCGTGATTCCTTTGCAGTTACCTGCCCGCGCCGCTGTGAGAATCGTCGTGGTTGCCGGGGAAACGGCGACGGTCGACAAGGTGGGTCACCACGACTACCTGGGCGGATGCCGCATGCTGACCGATGTCCTGAAGCAGACGGCAGGAGTGCAAACCGCACTGGTCCGGGATGGTTGGTTAAACGAACTGAAATTCGTCGAAGACCTCAAGGGCGTGACTCCGCTGGTCTGGTCCGGCAAGACCCACCAGGGTTCACCCGATGGAGGCTTGGGGGATGTGGTGGGTTGGGTTTATGATCGGCCGGCGGGAGGACGTTCCTTCGGGTTCACCGGCATCGACGCTCATTCCGCGTGGGCGTTGCCGGGCATGCGGCAATTGGTCGTCAACGGAATCCTCTGGACTGCGAACGTCGAAATTCCGAATGGGGGTGCGCCTAACAACATTACAGAGTCGGTTTTGGATTCCTACCTCACACCAAGGTAGGGGATGCGCGGTGGCACCGCAGAAATTGCTGAGGCGAAAGGCCTTGCCATCCGCCTGATCGCATCGGAGTCCATCACCGGTCCTTCACGTCCGAAAGTTCGAGAATCTGTCCGTCCGAGCGGAGGTGGTTCCGCAGTTCCTGATAATTTACATCCTGCACCGGAATGTCGTGATCCATCGCGATGGCGGCAGCGGTCGCGGCGCTCTGACCCAGGATCATGAATACGGGTTCCATGCGGATGCTGCCAAACGCAATGTGCGTCGCGGACACACAAACCGGGACGATCAGGTTTGCGCACTGACCCTTTTGCGGCACAAGGGATTCGTACGCGATCTCGTAGGGACCTTTTAATCCCGTTCCGATGTCCCCCTCGTTCTGCACGTATCCCTCCGGCGTGATGTAGCGTTGCACGTTGTGGGAATCGATTGTGTAACTGCCCATGCCCACCGAGTCGGGTGTCGGGCGTTTCTTGAGCAGTTCGTTCTCCGTCATGACGAATTCACCAATCATACGACGCGCCTCACGCACGTAAATCTGATGGGGCCAGCCGTCGTTGTCCGTGAATTCATCCTTCGCCAGGCCCCACGTGGCCATGCGGGTTCGGATATCCTCAGGCACGCGCGGATCGTTCGCGATGAAATACAAAAGGCCCTGCTGATAATTCCGGTGCTCGTTCAGAATCTCGAGGCGCCGTTCGTAACCCGCCTCGGGGTAATCGTAATTCATCCCGATGTTGTCCGTATTGACCGGTCCGTGGTTGTTGGTATCCGTCTTGGCGTTCGGGATCGGATCGAACTTGCTGAACGCCTCCGTCCACCCGGCTTCAAAAACTCGGGCCAGCAGTTCGTAACGCCGCACATCATAATGCTCCGGCTTCGCGAACGGGATCCGGTTCTCCGGCACACGCGTCAGACACATCCGGTAGCAGTAGGCCTGCAGTTTGTTGTCGGCGGCACCGTAATCGCCGGGGTGCTCCGGATTGATCCCGGGCAGCACGCCGCTTGTGGGATCCCCCTTCACGACGTACGGACTGACGGGTTCCCTGAGCACACCGAAATGATGCCGGTGATGGAGCACGCCGGTTTGCACGCCGTTCCAGTTCTCACCGTATTGCCCGCGCGATTCGCGTCCAACGGTGTAACTCACACCGGCGGCGGCCATCAAATCGCCCTCGTAGGTCGCATCAATGAACATGCGGCCCTCATACGATTCCCTGTTCAACATCGTGATGCTGGCGATGCGGCCGTTTCGAATCTTCACACCCTGTTCCCGATCCAACCAGCGACCGCGTCTCACCGGAATGTGCTCCTCGCGGATCAGGTCTTCAAACACCTGTTCGGCCACGTGCGGTTCGAAGATCCACATGGTCCGTTGAACGCCGTCGATGGCCGGCGTGCCCTGCCCCTTGCCGCCGTAGTCGCTTTTCTTCTGCCACTTCCAGGCTTCCGCCGTGTCGTAGTGTTTCCAGACACGATGATAAAATTCGCGCGCCAACCCGCCGATGACCGATTTGTCGCCGGTGTCCGTGAATCCGAGTCCGCCGCTCGACACGCCTCCCAGATGTTTGTCCGGACAAACAATGACGACCGATTTGCCCATTCGTTTGGCCTGCACGGCGGAGGTCACGCCCGCCGATGTGCCGCCGTAAACCACGATGTCAAAACTCTCGGCGGTGACAGGGCGCGAACCGATGAATAGCGCAGCCACGGCCGCGATCGCCCATGGACGGTAGTTCAGGTGCATGAGGGGAAGGATTAACCGGATTCAGTCATTTAGGCGAGGATCCGTTCCCGGTAATTCGGCGGAACCGGGTGCGAATCTCGTCAACCGAGCCGGCAGTCAGGTAGATGTCATATTCGAACACCCTGCCAGGGGTAACGGCGAACCGGGTGAGCGGCGCGAAGTAGGAGCACGAGCCGTGTTCGCGTTTTCCATCGCCGAACCGGTAGCATGTCAACAGATCCGCAGCTGGAACCAGCACGCCCAGGCCGTTGCCATCCTGGTCCACGTAGGCGGCCCAGTGTTCGGTCATTTTTCGGGATTCATTCGGCCAGCCGGGCTTCGAACGGTGAAGGGGTCCGTTCGTCCAGGGTTGATCGTCGTCGTAAAGGACCAATGTATCCAGATCCGGCTCCAGGAACACGGCCGGGATTTCCTGATCGTGGACCGGGTGGGATTCCTTTCCCGAATAGGTGAACTTGAAGTGAACGTGAGCGACGTTGTCCAGAAGCCGGATGGTTTCTTCAAAAACCACGTTGGTCAGTTCGGTGCCTGCCGCCCAGTGCATGCCCTGCGTTTTTGCATGGAGGGAATCCTTCTCAAGCTTGAACTCCAGCGTGGTGGCTGGACGCCCCTTCCAGTCGCCGCCCTGCACCGGGTTCCACCGCCACGGTTGTTTGTCCCACATCGACCCGTCCTCGCGCCCATAATACGACTGCTGGATGAGCCGGCCGCGATCCCAGTGGTTCACCAGATTCCTCCCGTTTGCGCCGGCGGAGAACCAGGCGATTCCGCAACCAGAGGATCGTTTCACACCAACCCGGATCCGGCCGTTGTCGATGTAGGCAATGTCATCCGAGGGTTCCTTCCCGGCCTGCTCCGTCGGGTCAGCGGCCTGCAGGACGAGGGGGACAACCAGAACCGCGATCAGCAGTGAAAACCAGGCACGGACCTTCGAGAGGGGACGGTTCATCGTGACGCGAAACGCGAGCGGGTATCCGAGGAAACAGCCCGACGATCGGAGTGGCATTGGGGAGGACATCGGTTCCCACGATATATCCTTTCCGGACCTTGATCAACTTCGGACTTGGGTGCTCCGGACTTCGGCAAACGTCGATCTGTGAGCGGTCTGCCAGGTTTGGAGGGGGGGAAGCACCGGTTTCAGAAGTGCCCATCGGGCAGCCGTGGGATTGGAATCGTAGACAGGGTTCGCCTCAAAAGTGCTTTTTCAGACTGGCTCCGGGAAATAGCGGTGGAGGCTCTGCCGCACGCACTCCAAAACACTGTGGTTATTCGAACGCCAAGCAGGGCACCAGTCGCCACTGCGGATAATCCGGCAGTCGGGATGACCGGTGCGAAGGGGGGACGCACCCCCATAGCGCCGGGCCTGAAGAACTGGCTGCAAATAGGCAGTGTGGGAGCCGGGCTGGAAAAATCGCGCGGATTTCTGCGCCGACGAGGCAGCTTCGTATCTGATTCATGTTCGTCGGGCCCGTGTTTTGCCTACGGGTTGCTTAAGATTCCATCTCGCCATGGAACCCCCTGCCCCCCGCATGCTTTTTGATTGCCCCCCCTCCGCCGCAGGTTACCCTGAACTTCGTCGTGCAGAAGGCAAGGTCCTATCACCAGCGACTGAGATACATGGGAATGTGTTTTTTGAAATGAGCGGTGATTTCCACATAGGGTATTCATATGCAGCCTAGAAGGACTCACTGGTTGAAGCTTGGTTGGTGTGGACTGGGCTTGGCCTTGTTCGCGGTGGTGGCTTGGCGGTATTTCCTCGACGACGGCATCGACCACGCCCGGGTTTACAGGATGGCCTACGGCAACGACGTCCCGTTCCATTTCAAGGGCGAAGACGGACGACCCAGCGGGCTTGCGGTGGAAATGGTCAGCGAAGCGGCTCGCGCGAAGAACATCAAGTTGGAGTGGGTCGATGGGCAGGGTAAGTGGAGGCAGCACGCGGATTTTATGGTGCTCTTTACAATCCTGCCCAAGCGCCTCAAATCAAATTACATCACCGCACCCTATCTTCAGACCGGCTATAGTTTCATCGTACCGGCGGACGCACCCATCCAGACCGTCAACGATCTGAATGGCGCCCGGATCAGTTTCATGGACTACGGGATTCACCGGGACAACCTCGCTGCCCTTCTGTCGAAGATGGATCCCGTGCCGGTGGCGAGCAGTCGGGAGGCTCTCGAGAACGTCGCGGAGGGCCGGGCCGATGCCGCTTTCCTGAGCGATTACGCAGTGACACCCGCGCTGCTGCTCGGAGGTTTTCAGAGCCCCATGCGCGTTTTGCCGTCCCAGGCTCCGCCAAGCCAGATGGGCATTGTCTCCACCGACGAATGCGGCCCCGTGGCGGATGCCATCCGTGAGGGCATGAAGACACTCGTGCTCAACAGGACCATGCAACGGATCGTTGATCGCTGGGGATTTTTTCCAAACCTGACCACTGACAACCGGGAGGAGCTGCTGGAGGAGAAACGCAAGGTTCGAGGGTTGATCCTGGGCGTGTTTCTCCTGAGTTTGAGCGTCGCAGCGAGTGTCGCACTGCTTATCAAACTCCGGCGCCACACGGCTCGCCTGCGTGAAACGAGTCAGGCAATCCAGTTCGAGCGCGACAGGCTGCGCCAGATTCTGGACCTGCAGTTCGGCTACGTGGCGATGCTAGGGACGGATGGCGCGGTTGTTGAAGTCAACCAGACGTTCGCCTCGCTGATGAACGAATCGCGGGCAAACCTCCTGGGCAGGCGGTTCTGGGAGATCGGCTGGCTCGAACCCAGGGTCGTGCCGCAAGCGCAGCAGTTCGTCGCCGCCGCGGCGCGGGGAGAGTTCGTCCGGGCCGATCTGCCCGCCCTCTTCCCTGGATTGGGTCCGCGGGACGTGGATGCCATTTTCTCCCCGCTCAAGGATGCGTCCGGGCAGGTCGTCAATGTCGTGGCCTTTGGCTTGGACATCACGGAGCGCATTCGCGTGGAACGTGACCTCGAGCAATCGCGGGACGCGGCTCTGGAGTCCACGCGGCTCAAGTCGGAGTTCCTTGCGAACATGAGCCATGAAATCCGAACCCCGATGAATGGAGTCATTGGCATGGCGAATCTTCTCTTGGACACGCCCCTCACGGCCAATCAGCGGGAGCAGGCGGAGGTGATCGTGCAGTGTGCCGACAGCCTGCTGACGATCATCGACGACATCCTGGATTGCTCCAAAATCGAGGCGGGCAAGCTCGTCTTCGAGAATCTGGATTTCGATCTCCGAACCACGGTCCAGGATGTCCAGGCTGTGCTCGCCGAAAAAATCAAGACCAAGGGTCTGCATTACTCCTGCGATTTCGACGGAAATGTTCCAACGCGCCTGCGTGGCGACTCCGGACGCGTGCGGCAGGTGATCACAAACCTCTTAAACAATGCCATCAAGTTCACCGAACATGGGAATGTCATCCTGCAGTTGACGAATCAGGACGAGGACGAGCGCCATGTCACGCTTCGGGTTGCGGTGACGGACACCGGCATCGGCATTGCCGCCGAAGTGCAGCCTCTGCTCTTCCAAGCGTTCACTCAGGCGGACGGTTCAACGACACGGCGCTATGGGGGCACTGGATTGGGACTCGCGATCTGCCGCCAACTGGTCACGATCATGGGCGGAACGATCGGTTTGGAGAGCACTCCGGGAAAAGGTTCCACGTTCTGGTTCACCGCCCGGTTCGAGAAACAGCCGGGAGAACCAGCGTCCATCCCGCCCCCGGAACCCGCCGTGCACGTTCCCCTCGACGGTGCGACAGCGCGAAAACAAACGTTTGAGGCTGGGTCCGGAAACGGGGACCCCGGCAATTCCCTCGTGGGATTGAAAGTGCTCCTGGTGGAAGACAATCCCCTCAATCAGAAAGTCTCCCTGGAACAGTTGCAGGTCCTGGGATGCACCGCGGATGTGGCCGAAGATGGTCTCGAGGCGCTGGCCGCTCTTGAACAAACGACCTACGACCTGATCCTGATGGATTGCCAGATGCCGCGGATGGGTGGTTTTAAAACGACGGATGAAATTCGCCGGCGGGAAAAGCAGCAGCTGGAGACGACCGGCAGGCGGGTTTGCATTCCCATCATCGCGGTGACCGCCAATGCGATGAAGGGGGATCTCGAGAGGTGCCTTGCTGCGGGTATGAATGACTACCTGAGCAAACCGGTTCGGATGCCGGACCTGAGAGCCGCCCTGGAACGGGCCAGGGCTTCCATCCGTTCAGGGGGCAATCCGGGACAGCCCTGACGCAGATGGAAAGACGACGGCACACACGCTCTGGGGCCCAGTAGTCGGCAATTCATTGGAAACCGATCACTCTGTTGCGGGGATAGGATTTGAACCTGCGATCCCGCCCGTCGGGCGGGATCATGAGCCTGACGAGGAATGGAGTCCGGTTAATGCGAAGAATCCCCGGCCTCCGCGTTGTCGTTTTAGTCTGTTTTCCAGTTTCCTGGCATCGCTCAGCGTCATCGGCCCCCGGCTCCACACGATCTCCCATGGCTTGTGTTTTGGCCGTCCACTTGGATTGGCCCGAGTTGTGTTGTCCCAAACGACGTGCCACGTCTGCAGTCACGCCAATGTAGAGTTTTCCCGCGAGATTACGCAGCACGTAGACCCGGTAGTTGTCGAACGTCATCCAGTTCCTCCTTTCTATCCATAGGGAATATAGGCTTGGCGTTCTGACGATCAACCCGATTGGGTATGCCTGCGGTTGCCCGGGACGAGGCGTTCGGAAACCAACACAAACCGGCCGAAAAGCGGTAGAGGACTACCGCACTCCATGACGCTTCGCGATTGTTGATGCACGGTGAGGTGGTGTGTCAATCCTGTGCGGAGCGTCTCGCGTGTCGCCGGAGGAATGAGGTCGTGGTCGACTGAGTATTTCAAAATGAACGCGATCGCAGGGTGCATGGATGAAGCCACCCGGTCAGGCAAAGAGATGCGATGGCTCCATGCCGTGTGGCAGTGCCAGTGTGAGTTGCGGGTCGCGACCCGTGACAAAAAAACCCTCGCGAGCGCGTTGCGCCAGCAAGGGCTGAAATTGGTTGCGGGGACAGGATTTGAACCTGTGACCTTCAGGTTATGAGCCTGACGAGCTACCGGGCTGCTCCACCCCGCGATCAAGGAGATGAATATAGCGCTCGGTTTCGGCGATGCAAGTGTATTTCTCACTTATTCGTGACCTGCCGGAGAAAACATCTAGAATCCGCTGCCTGTGGCAACGACTTTGTATGATTTGATTCCGCGGGATTCCAACCTGAGCAACGACGCTTTGCTCGGGCAGTTCCTTGAATATGTTGACAAGAAAGGATTGGAGCTCTACCCGGCCCAGGAATCGGCGATTCTGGAACTGTTCGAGAGCAAGAACGTAATTCTCAACACACCAACGGGTTCCGGGAAATCGCTGGTGGCTGCCGCCGTGCATTTCCAGGCTCTCGCGCAGGGTCGGCGATCGGTCTACACCTGCCCGATCAAAGCGTTGGTGAACGAGAAATGGATTTCGCTCTGCAAGGAGTTTGGACCGGACAATGTGGGGCTCTCAACCGGCGACGCCTCGGTGAATCGCCACGCGCCCATCTTATGCTGCACCGCCGAGATCCTTGCCAACATCGCTCTGCGCGAAGGTGCCCAGGCTGAGGTCGGCGATGTGATCATGGACGAGTTCCACTACTACTCGGATCGCGATCGAGGAGTCGCCTGGCAACTGCCCCTGCTCACACTCTCGCGCGCGCGATTTCTGTTGATGTCAGCAACCCTCGGAGACACCTCTCTTTTCGAGAACGAACTCAACAGCCTGACGGGCCGGGAAACGGTGACCGTGCGGTCGGTGGACCGTCCGGTTCCCCTGGAGTTCACCTACGCTGAGACGCCGCTGGCGCAGACACTCGAAACGCTCGTGTCCGAAGGCAAATGCCCGGTGTATGTGGTGCATTTCACGCAGCTTGATGCCGCCCAGAGCGCTCAGGATTTCACCAGCATCAACGTTTGTTCGCGCGAGGAGAAAGCGGACATTGCCAAAGCACTGGAGGGTTTTAAATTCACCAGCCCCTACGGACCGAACCTGCGCACGTGGCTCAAACACGGCATCGGTCTGCATCACGCCGGGCTCCTGCCCAAGTACCGCGTGCTCGTGGAACAACTCTCGCAAAAGGGCCTGCTGAAGATCATCTGCGGCACGGACACCCTGGGCGTTGGAATCAATGTGCCGATCCGCACCGTCCTGTTCAGTCGCCTCTGCAAATACGATGGAGAAAAAACCGGCATTCTGAGTGTACGCGATTTCCATCAGATCAGCGGACGCGCCGGACGAAAGGGCTTCGACGACCTGGGGTGGGTGGTGGTGCAGGCACCCGAGCATGTGGTTGAGAACCTCAAGCTCGAGGAGAAAGCGGCCCAGAAGGGAAAGAAAGTTGTGAAACGCAAACCACCCGAGAAGAATTTTGTGAACTGGGACAAGCAGACGCTGACCCGGTTGATCTCGGCCGCGCCGGAACGTTTGAGCTCCCGCTTCCAGGTGACCCACGCCATGCTGCTCAACGTACTGAGCCGCCCGGACGATGGGTGCAAGGCGATGCGCGATCTGATAGCCCGCAGTCATGAATCGCCCAAGGCGAAGAAACAGCATGTGCGCCGCGCCTGGCAACTCTTTCGATCCCTCGTCGAGCGGGACATTGTCGAGTTCACGCACCCGGCCTCGGGAGGCCCGCCGCCGCCGGGCACCGCGAAGGTCAGGGTCAACGTCGAGTTGCAGGATGATTTTTCGATGAACCAGACTCTGTCGCTCTACCTCATCGAGACGATTCCCCTGCTCGATCCCGAGGCACCGGACTACGCCCTGGACCTGATCACACTGGTGGAATCGATCCTTGAGAACCCCGACATGATCCTGCGAAAGCAACTCGACCGGGTCAAAGGTCAGGCGATTGCGGCATTGAAGGAGGAAGGGCTCGATTACTACGAACGCCTGGAAAAACTCGAGGAACTCGAATACCCCAAGCCGAAGCGGGAGTTTGTCTATTCCTCATTCAACGCATTCGCCGAACGTCATCCGTGGGTGGGCCAGGAGAATATCCGACCCAAATCAATCGTGCGCGAGATGTTCGAGCAGTACCGGTCGTTCTCGGACTATATCAAGGAATACGAACTGCAGCGGTCGGAGGGGCTGTTGCTCCGGCACCTCTCGGGTGTGCACAAGGTGATGATGCAAACCGTGCCGGATGCGTTCAAAACCGAGACCGTCCGCGAGATGGAGGTTTACCTGGGCACGATGATCCGGCAGGTCGATTCCAGTCTGCTTGAGGAATGGGAACGAATGCGGGATCCAAACTACAAACCCTCCGAGCCAGGCCAGGAAGTGCGGCCCGCAGGGGCGGAGGAAGCGGCGAAGGACATCACGCGCGATCCCAAAACGTTCACCGCGGCGATCCGGAATCGGGTCTTCATGTTCCTGCGGTCACTCGTGATTGGCGATCCCGCGGAAGCTCTGGAACTTGTTCCGCCACTCGAGACCGACGGTGCAGCATCGGCGACTCCCGAGACCCTGGGGGCAAGCGTGCAGGCCTATCATGAGGGCCACGAATGCATTCGCATGGATCCCGAAGCCCGAAATGTCCGGCACACCTACGTGGTTCCCTCCGAGGACAAACACTTCTGGAAAATTCAGCAGATGCTGATCGATCCGGCCGAGCAGAACGACTGGGTCGTCGAATTCCAGGTCGATCTGGAAAAATCGCGTGAATCGGGGGAACCGGTCATGCATTTCCTGCGCCTGGGTGAACTGGGCGGTTGCGCCACCGGATGACCCTTCCCATCAAGCACCCGGATTGTCCGGACAACACCAACACCTGATTTTCAGGGGTTCGCTTTTATGAACACATATTTCGGCAGGGTCAGAAACTGGATGGTTCGTTTCTTCGCAACTCTTGCAATCACAGCCTCCTGTGGCGGGGTTCCTGCCGGAAACTCCATGTCGCCCTGGCGGAATCCCCTGCCGACAGGCAATTCGCTGAACGGGATCGCCTACGGCCACGGTCTCTACGTCATCGTGGGAGATGCCGGAACCCTCCTGAAATCCAGAAACGGAGTCGATTGGCAATCCTCCCAATTTGGCACTCAATACGTCATTGAGTCCGGGGAAACGTTCGGGACCACGGTTCCCTGGAACATCCGCAGGCAACTTCCCTTCACCGCACCTGGAGAGGCCTGGGCGGATCCCGATCCCATCGAACCCGGAGCATCGCGGTTCTATCGCGTGCGCAACCGGTGAGCGACCACCGCCCCCGGCTTCGTCAGTTGGAGGGGATCGAAGAATCGCGCTCGTTCGCGGTGAACGGCTCCAGCGTTTTGCCATCCACACGCGGTTTCAACCGGGCCGGGAAGCCTGCAAAACCGTCCGGAGCGCCGCAGCGATTGTCGCCCGTCGGATTGGTTTTTCGAGTGTCTGACTCACGCCGGAAGCCTTCAGTTGCTCTGCGACGAACACCTCGAGATTGCCTGTGACGACGATCACCGGCAGGGATGGAGCCTCCTGACGCAATGCCCGCACCAGTGCCAACCCGTCCATTCCCGGCATGTGCAAATCGGTGATGATGGCACTCAGGGTGTCGCCACCCTCCTGGATGCGGTCGAGGGCATCCTCACCGTTCGAAACGGTGATCGGGTTATAGTTCAGACTCTTCAGAGCCTTGCTCACCACATCGCGAAGCAGGGATTCATCATCGACGTACAGGATGGTTTCCCCGTTGCCGCGCAGATCCATTCCGGATGCGGAACCGGGAGGGGCGGTTTTTTCCCTGGGGGCGACAGGCAGGTAGATCGCGAAGCACGAACCCCGACCCGGAACCGACTCAACGGTGAAGAATCCGCAATGACTTTTAACGATTCCCAGGGCGGTCGAAAGACCGAAGCCCGTTGCGCGGTCCGGATCTTTCGTTGTGAAGAACGGTTCAAAGATTTTGTCCAGGAGATCGTTCGGGATTCCACTCCCGGTGTCTCTGAAACGAATCACGACGTAGACCCCGGGTTTGGCACGCTCACTCTGCGCGCTCGCGATCAATGAGGGGTCCACGTGCACCGACTCCGATTCAATGGTCAGAGTGCCGCCGTCCGGCATGGCATCCCGTGCGTTCAGACAAACGTTCAGCAAGGCCTGATGCAACTGGCCGGCGTCTCCCAGCACCGGGGGCAGCGCATTCCCCTGCCGGACCAGCAGCTCGAGATTCCGGGGGAACGACGATCTGACAATCCGTTCCACCTCGCCAATCAAACGATGCACCTCCAGAAGGACCCGCTGCCCATCCACTCCCCGCGCAAAGGTGAGCAACTGACGGACCATCGCGATTGACCGGGTGGTTCCCGCCTCTGCCAACCTGAGCCATTCGGATTCTGCGGGCCTGGCATCGAGCAGATGTTCAATCGAAAGCAGAACCGGATTCAGTGCGTTGTTGAGGTCGTGGGCAATGCCACCCGCCAGACGCCCGATCGATTCCATTCTCTGGCCGCGAAGCAAAAGGCGTTCGGCGTTTCGCCGTTCCGTGATGTCCCGGCAGATGACGAGTGTATAGGCCACATCGCGAACCAGGAAGCGTGATACGTGGAATTCCGCCAAAACCATTTGTTCATCCTGCCGCAACAGCCGGATCTCATAGGTGCTCTCAAACTCCTCGCCCGCCAGGCGCCGACGGTGAAGTGAAACCTGTCGCTGGCGTTCCTCCGGATGAACGAAGGAATCAATCGGAGCGTTCACGATATCCAGGGGGATGCGCCGCGGATCCCGGCCAAGCAGGCGCGCAAAGGCCGGGTTCGCCAGAACCACCCGCTCGTGCCCTGCAACCACGATTCCGTCAATCGAACTGTCGAACATGGCACGGAACCGTTGTTCACTCTCGGCCAACTCCTGACTGCGTTCCTTGATCAGCGCCTCCAGATCCCGGTTGAAACGCCCGATCTGTTCCTCCGCCAGCTTCCTCCGCGTGATGTCGGTGAGACTGAACCTTACCAGGTGTTTCCGCGGTGCCGACAGGCCCGCCAATCGCATTTCACAGGCGACAAGGTCACCGCAACGGTTGCGAACCGTCCATTCAAACACAGGTTGCCCACCCCGGAGCGCCTCTTCGAGTTGCTCTTCAAACATCTGAGCGGAGGGCCGGCCATTCGGTTGAATTTCCGGAACCAGTTGACCCGGCCCCATCCCCACGAGTTCGGAACCGACAACACCGAGAAGCTGTTCCAGCTGGGCATTCGGTTTCTCAAACCTCCCGGTCCTGGTGTTTATGACACCCACCGCTTCCGGTGACGCCTCAAGCACCGCCCTCAGGTCCTCCTCATGCTCGCGCAGCGCCGTAGCCGCCGCTTTTCGTTCCGTCACATCCCGGAAAATCCCCCGTGTGGAGACCAGAACGCCGCCCTCAAAACGCGCACTGACGTTTCCTTCCAGAGCGATCTCCCGTCCGTCCCGTGCGAGCATCGTGACCTCGACCAAGCCCACGGATTCCCCGTCCTTCAGACGTTGAAAGATCGCAGCGCAATGATCCCGGCTGCACGGGGCGATCACATCGAGCATGCTGATGGTTGCCGCCTCAGCCTCCGAATACCCAAGCGTGCGCAGCCAGGCGTTGTTGACAAAGGTGAAACAGCCGTCCGGTCCAACGGACTGAATCAGGTCGCTCGCGTTGTCCAAGAGATCCTCGAGCCGCTGCTCCCGGTCCCTCAGCGTCTCCTCGACCAGACAACGCAGCTCCAACTCCGATTTCAAATACCGATTGGTCCGCTCAAGCTCCGCGGTTCTTTCGGCAACCAGCTCCGCCAGTCGGCCCCGATCCCGCTCGAGCTCGTGGTCCACCTCGATCTTCTGAATCGCAATCTCAACCGCCGCCATGAGACCCTGCTCGGTAAACGGTTTGCTCAGGTATCCAAGCGGACGGGACTCCTTGCAGCGCCGGGTCGTTGCGTCGTCCGCGAACGCGGTCAGGAAGACGACCGGAATGTCGAATCGCGTGCGCAACTGCAGCGCCACCTCGGTGCCATCCATTCCCCCGACGAGCCGGACATCCATCAGCGCGATGTCCGGACGCTCGGTTTCGACCCGTTGAAGTGCATGCAGGCCGTTGCTGACGGGGCCGATCACGGTGTACCCCATCTCCTGGATACAGAGCTCGATCTGCATGGCGATGGCCGCCTCGTCCTCGACAATCAGGATCTTCATTCTTCGTTCCCTTCCTGAGCTCACGCGGTTTTCTTGAATTCGATCAGAAACCCCGTTCCACCAGTCCCTTCGGTGCGCTGAAGCGTGCCCTGCAACTGCGCCACCAGGCGCGCCACGAGCCGCAACCCGAATGAATCGCCGGACCGGTGTTCGCTCCCCGGAGGCAGTCCGACTCCGTCATCAACAACCCTCAGTTGGCACACGCCGCCTTCGTTCAGACTCAGGTGAATCTCGATCACTCCGGTACTTCGTCCTGGAAAAGCGTGCTTCAGAGCATCCTGAAGAAAACAAATCGGCCAATCCTCGTTGTAATACGTAACCACCGCCCTGCAGGAGAACTCACGGCCAGTCCTTCCAGCGCCGGTTGGCAGAAGGCGGATGGTCTCGAAATCCAAAAGCGGCTCGGCACTGAACCCGGTCGTTTGCATGAAACAACAGATCAGAACTCCCACGAGGCAACGGATCCGTTCCCGGAAAATCGTACGCCACATGTCGACCAAGAAAACCAAATGTCCCAGGAAATCCACCAACCTAGAATCTAGGCCTGCGGGTTCGCGCGAACAAGCAGTAAGTCCGGGTGACTCGCCCGCCGCATCTACTTTGACCCGATCGACCTGCCACCAGGGGGGACTTTATCCCGAAGAGACGCAGGGACGCTGAGAAAACTGACCCAATAGAATCCCTCTCCTCTCCGCGTCTCCGCGCCTCTGCGGGAGATTTTTTCCCTGTCCCATGTTCGCCAGTCGGCGGAGCGCTGCGATCGTCCTCAAACAGCAGCTTTCAGTGCTCGTCGGCGAGATCGGTGAGGAACTCCGGACCGAGAGCGTGTCTGAAAAGTAGGAGCCGACGTAAGAACGTCCACTTCTTCAACTGCCAAACCAGGCATTTTCCAGGGCATTGGGGGCCTCGTCACCTCGGCTACAAAGCCGAAACGGATCGAATGCGTGTACACGATCTCCACGCCACCTTGTTCCATCTGCTCGGCGTGGATCACCA
>JAIPJX010000097.1 GCA_021733945.1 Verrucomicrobiota bacterium
ACCCTCCGAATAGCTTAAACGAATGGCAGTGGCGCGAACCGTCCCGGTCAGCTTCCACTGCAGCGCACCCTCCCGATCAACCCCGGCTCAGCGAGACGCTTCGCCCTACCGCCATTGGTTTAAGGGATTTGGAAGGCGGGGGGCGTTTGGAACGGATGACTGCCTCGCGGCTGGAGCAGTGGATGCCGAATCGGGATCGCCACATTTTTCACCGGAACGTACGGGAAGGACCGTGTTGTTTTTTGTATCCGCTGTGGTCCTGTCCGAAGAGGCAACCCGGCTCACTCCCATCAGGATCCCGATCCGTTCAACGGCAATCCATGAGGAACCTCGAAATCCTCAAGGGGGACATCTCCGCCCCTTAAACGAATGGCAGCGGGGCGGACTTCACGCCCGTGATGTCCGGCATCGCGATCCCGTCGGGTTGTTTTACGGTTTGGCTGAAGTGGCCCCGGATTCCGGGAGCAGCGTGGCGATCATCAGGTTGTCAGCGGAAAAATATTTCCGGGTGGCCTGCTGGATTTGTTCCGGGGTCAGCGCGTCGATCCGATCGGGAAAAGTCAGGATGATCGCGGGATCCAGATCGTGCTGCCGGTAGAAGGCCAGATTGGCGAGCCAGAAGCCGTTTTCCTTGAGGCCCTTCTCGTAGCTGCGCCGGTGGGTTGTGGTGACCTTCTCGAAGTTGTCCTGATTCGGACCATCGGCCTGGAGCCGTTTGATCTCGTCCAGCACCGCCTGGGTGAGGCTGTCGACGTTTTCCGGACTGCACGTGAAGGCGATGCCGCAGGTGAAGGTCTCTTTCGGCCACCGGGAAAGATCGCCGTAGACTTCCACGCCGTACACCCCCCCTTTATCCTCCCTGAGCACTTCGCGCAGGCGGATTTTCAAAACGTCGACTGCGCTGCGCAGCGCGTACCGTTCGTCATTGCTCCAGTCTGCCTCGCCGTGGAAGTTCATGCGAACCGAGCTCCGTGCTTCGAGGCCTTTCCTGACCTCGACACGGACAAGCCCGCTCTTGGGATCGTCTCCGGTGGAACGGCCCTTTTCCCGCCGGTCCGTGCCGGGCAGACTCGCCACATAGGTCTCTACCAGGGGACGCAGATCTTCGGGTTGGACGGCACCTACGATGACAAAGGTGAAATCTCCGGCGTCGGCAAACCGGTCGCGAAAAACCCGGAGTGCCGCTGCGCGATCCAGTTCCTTGAGCAGTTCGAGACTCATCGGTCGATGCCGATGGTGGTTTCCGTAGAGCGCCTTTTCGATCGCGTCCCCGAAGACGGCCTGCGGATCGCGTTCCCGGTTGCGTACGCTGTCCTCAAGCCGGGCCAGGATGGACTGGAATGTTTTCTCATCGGCGCGTGGAGAGGTAAACGTGAGGTGGAGCAGTTGAAACCACGTCTCGAGGTCCTTGGGGGAAGCCGACCCGCCGATCCCTTCGAACTGGTCATCCATGGACGCGGACACCGAGGCCACTTTGCCGGAGAGTTTTTTTCGCAATTGAATCAGGTCGTAATCGCCGAGTCCGCTCTGCCCGACCATGGCGGGTGCCATTTGCGCGGACATAAAATCGGCATCGGACACCAGACTGTTGCCGCCCGGACTAAACGCCCGCAGGAGGATTTGATCGTTCTTGAAGTCCGTGGGTTTGAGGAGGACCCGTGCGCCGTTGGAGAGTTTCCATTCGATGGTGCCGAGTGCCACATTCCGAGTCTCGGAAACGATCGTGCCGGCCCTGGGTGTGGACGGGAGCAGGGGCGTGTTGGGCACATCGTCTTCGTAGGCCGCGATCTCGGTTCGATCGGCGTCGGCGATCACCTCGAGGATTTGTTCCTGAGTGGGAACAGTCAGGCCTGATTTCTGAGGGGCGCTGAAGAGGATGACCCGGTTCCTCTCGGTGATCCAGCGATCGGCGGTATGATTGACCTCGTCGAGCTGGATTTCGCCCAGAAACGCGCGGGTCATCTCGAGTTCCTTTTCGATTCCCGGAATCGGTTCGCCTTCGAGAAAATTCCGCACGTATTCGTCGGCATACCCGGTTGAGTTCGATTTGTCGCGTTCCTCGTAGGCTTTCTCCAATCCACGCAGCAGGTCTGCCTTGGCGCGGGCCAGTTCGGTGCCGGTGAACCCGTCCCTGCGCGCGCGTTTCGCCTCAAGGAGCAGGGTTTTGAGACCCAGGGCAAATTCGCCCTCCTTCACCACGGCCACCTGGGATGCGATGTCCTTTTCCCGCACCATGCGCGATTTCCCGATCCCTCCGTACAGATAAGGAGGGTTGGCCTCCTGGACCCGTTCCCCCAGGCGCCGGTTGAGCATTCCCGAGTAAAGCTGTTCGACCAGATTCCGGCGGTAGTCTTCGGCCGTGTCTTCGGGTGCCGGCGGATGTTTGCAGGCGATCTGAACCATGCTGAACGAGAGCTCAGGGTCCGTCTCGATCGAGAACAGGGTCTCGGTGTGGTCGGGGACCGTTGGCTTCGGGCGAACCGGTGCGTCCGGAGGGTTTTCCAATCCGGAGAAGTGTTTGAGGATCCGCTTTTCGATGTCGGCTGTTTGGAAGTCCCCGACGGCGATCAACGCCATCAGATCCGGACGGTACCAACGTTTGTAGAAGTCGAGAAACACCTGGCGTGGGGCCGTGGCGATGATGTTTGTTTTTCCGATCGGCAATCGCTGGGCGTAGAGCGAATCGTGAAAAATCGCCGGGATCTGCTTGTCCTGAAGCCGGCCCTGGGCGTCGCGTCCGGTGCGCCATTCCTCGATGACCACGCCGCGTTCCTTGTCGATTTCACCGGCATCGAAGCTGATCGCGTGGGCCCAATCCTCCAGGATCTGGAAGGTGTTTTCGAGGACCGTTTCGTCGTCCATCGGAACCTCCAGCATGTAGACCGTTTCATCAAACGAGGTGTAGGCGTTGAGGTCGGCCCCGAACTGCATGCCGACCCGTTCGAGGAAATTCACCAGTTCCTGTTTCTGAAAATGTTCGGTCCCGTTGAAGGCCATGTGCTCCAGGAAATGCGCCAGACCCTGCTCATTCTCCCGTTCCAGCACCGAACCCGCATTGACAACCAGACGGAACATCGCCCGGTTCTCCGGTTTTTTGTTTTCGCGGATGTAGTAGGTCAGACCGTTGGGCAGGCGCTTGCGTGTCACCTTCGAGTCGATGGGAAGCGGTTGCTGGGCCGGGAGGGCCAACGGTGAAACAATCAACAGGGCGATGAGGATCGGGAAAAACCAGCGGGAACACGATGTCTGTTTCATAGAGAGGCTTGGGATGGCGTATTCTTCTTTTCCCTTCGAAGATAGCTTCGGAAGCTGCAATGGCAAGCCGTGTCCTGTTGGCACCGTGTGCGGTCACCGGAAACGGTTGGGAAGGCGGCTTCCCCTGAATCGTTTCGCCATCGCTAAGCGTCATGGACTGCGGTAGTCCTCTGCCGCTTTTTGGTGGGGTGTATCCATTTCCGAGCGCCCTGTTCCGATCGAGCGGGTCCTGCGTTTCCAGGGAAAAAGCGCCAGAGGACTGACGCACTCCACGAGCTGGCGCATCATTCCGACGCACCTCGCGAAGCGTCATGGATTGCGGTAGTCCGCTACCGCTCTCTGGGTGCCGTGAGGCGTCTCGCTGAGCTGTTCCAGTCGCCCTTTCCACACCTGCCGAGCCGGGACGGACTCAGCGACTTCCCCCCATCCGAATCCCCGGACCCAATGGCTGTGGGGATCAGGGGATCGCTGTGGCGATCTTGCCGGTGGGAGCGGCGGAGGGGAAGGTGGTCAGGATGTTTCCGTCGCCGTCCCAGACCCGCAGCACGCCGTCCTGCCCGCCGGCGACGATGCGGGTTCCATCGGAGGAGACGTCGAGCGTATACATGAAATCGGTGCAGCCTTTCAGTTTTAAGACTTTCTCCCCATTCTCCTTCAGAACCACGGCCTGCGCGTCGCCGGACGTGGCCGCGGCCCGATCGGAAATCCCCAGGAACCGGACCGCAGTGATCTCCTTGTCGAAACCGTCGATGTTCTTCGTTCGCGCCCCGGTCACCGTATCCCAGACTTTGATCACATTGTCGGCACCGGCGGTCATCAGGGTGCGGCCGGTGGCTTTCCAGCTGACGCCGAGAACATGGTGGGTATGGCCTTCGAAAGATTTGATGATGGTGCCGGAAGAAAGGTCGATCATTCGGGCGAACCGATCGGATGCGCCGGAAGCCAGATGTTTTCCGTCGGGTGAAACCTGGAGCGCGAGAACCGAATCACTGTGCACCCGGTTGAATTCGTGGAGGAGTGAGCCGTCGGAAACCTGCCAGACCAGGATTTCCCCGCTTCGGCTTGGTTCGCCCCCGCCGCTCACCAGGTGCTGTCCGTCGGGCGTGAAAGCCAGGGCGTTGACGCGGTCGGTGATGCTGGAGGCGTTGTCGCCCGTGCCCAGGGTGCGTTCGAGTGTCCAGGATGGGTTCAGATTCCAGGTAGCCGTCGCGCCTTGAGAGGTTCCGGCGATCAGGCGTTGATCCGCGCTGAGGCAGAGCGAACGGAGGGCTCCTCCGGGAAGGTCGAAGGTTTCGAACGGAACCCCGGTCTCGGCGCTCCAGGTTCGGACCGAGGGGCCGCCGTCGGCGGTTGCCACGGTCACCAGATCGTCCGAAAAAACAAGGGTGTGTACGGGCGTCTCGGCCAGGCGCGCCTTCTCCCGGGCGGATTCCAGGTCGGTTTTTGCCTGTTCCAGCAAGGTTTCTGCGTTCCTGAGATCAGCCTGCGCTGAAGCGATTTCGTGGGTCTCTTTCTCCACGGACCTGTTGGTCAGGGCGACGTCGTTCTCTGCTCCGGTCTTTGCCAGTTCGGCTTTGGTCAAGGCACTCTGCGCCGCAGCGGTTGCCTTGGTTGTTTCTTCGATTTTTTTCGCGAGCAGCTTCTTTTGTTCGGGCGCTTCTGCCGTCACTTGGTCGAATCTGGGTTTCAGTAGCCCGGCGGCGAAGGCGTTTTGCCGGAGGGTTTCAATGGCCGTTTCGAGTGATTTGCGTGCGGCTTGGGTGTCCGCTGAGCCCTCGACGGGTTGATTGAGGGCGGTCCGCACCGCTTCTTCTGCGGCCTTCATGGTGGTTTCGGCCTGCTGATACTCGGTGGTGGCAACCTGGAGGGCCCGTTCGAGATCGGCCAGACTCTTTTCCGCTTCCTCCTGGGTTTTCTTCGCCGCAGCCAGTGCCTCCTTCGTTTCGTCGAATGTCTTGGTGGTGGTTGCCAGGGTTTCGGCCGCTTTGCGGGCGTTCTCCTGTTCCTCCTTCAGGGTATCCTCGAGTTTCTTGAGCGAGCTTTTTCTGAAGTCAAGGGCGTCCTCGGCAAGAGTCAGTTGAACCTTGGTTCGGGCGGCCAATTCCGAGGCGTACCGATCCCCTTTCAGCTGGCCGACGAGTGCTCCATCGGATGTCTTCCACAGCCTGGCTCCCGGACTGGTTCCGGACGAAACAACCCGCTGGGCATCGGCACGAACGGCGATGGCAGTGACAGGGGTTCCGTGCTCAAATTGCCCGATGACTTCACCCGTTTCGGTGTTCCAACGTCGAACGAATCCGTCCGTGCTGCCTGAAAAAAGATCCTTCGGTCCTGGTCCCGAATCGAGAGCGGAGATTTCCGTGTCTGGAATTTCCAATTGGCGGATCGGTTCCAGGGAGCCGGATTCTGAGAGTTTCCAAAGCCGCAGAATTCCGCCGGGATGAGCGGTTGCCATGGATCCCCGCTCGTCCAGCCACGCAATCGCGCGGGTGTCGGTTTCGATGCGGGATTGAAGTGATCCGTCGGACAGATTCCAGACGCGCAGCGAATGATCAGAGCAGCCTGCGGCGAGCTGAGAACCGGTTCTTGAGAACCGCAACGCCCTCACCTCCCCGCATTCAGCGTTCCTCAGCACGAGTTCGTGACCGTCTGAAACCTGCCAGATCCGAATTCCTTGACCCGGCATCGCGGCGGCAATCCAGCGACCGGACGGATCGAGGGCGCTTTGAGATCCTTCGTTCACGGATTCGATGGGGACGACCAGATGAGGGGCGCGGGCGGCGCGGCGCCAGAGTTTGATCTGACGGTATCCCCCGGAGGCCAGCAGGCTGGAGTCCGGACTAAATGCCAGGGAATTGACCACGTCCCTGTGTGCGGCACCGGTTTTGTTCGACAGGTCGGACAGGCGTGTGAGCAGGTGTCCGGAGGAAAGGTGGTAGAGAAAGATCTGATTGCCGCGGCCAGAGGCTGCGAATTGTGCGTCCGGCGACAGGGCGGAGGAAAAAATCGGTTGGAACGTCTCGGGCAGAGGTTGCCAGAGCATGGGGGCGGCGGCGCGGACTTCGCCCTGGGCACCCTGATCGATCCAGAGCCTGAGCAGGGCCAGTTGCTGCGGGGTCAGGTTGGAGGCATTGACCTTGTTCCCTTTTGGCGGCATGACGGTTTCGCCCTTGTGCCTTGAAACCTGAAACAGGAGGCTTTCCGCGCTGTTTCGCGGGACGACCGCAGGACCCGAGTCCCCGCCTTTGAGGATCGTTTGCGGGGTTTCCAGGATGAGATCCGCCTTGGCCTTGGTTTGGTTGTGGCATGCCAGGCAGTTGTCCTTGAGGAGCGGCAGGATTTCGCTCTGGAAATCCACCGGGGTATCGCGGTTCAGGTCAGCGACCGGAAGGGATGTGTCCGCAACCGGGGGCGACGCGTTCTCCTGGGCCGGCGCGATCCGGGTGCCCGGCGTGGTTGTGAGGAGGAGCGCTGTGAGGGTCGGCAACCAGAGTCTCTTCATGAGGGAAGTGCGGTGCGCCCGCCGGGACGTTCAAGGACGATCAGCTGGCGAGTGATTTGGCGAAGGTCTCGATACGATCCAGACCTTTTTCAATGTTCGCCATGCTGGTGGCGTAGCTCAGACGCATATAATCGTCCGCTCCAAAGGCAATGCCGGGAACGGCAGCCACCTTTTCCTGTTCCAGAAGGCGCGCGCAGAAGTCGGTCGATTTGAGGCCCAGCTTGGAAATGTTCGGGAAGAGGTAGAAGGCACCCTTGGCGTTGACGCAGCTGATGCCCGGCATGCTGTTGAGACGCTGATGGGCGTAGCTGCGGCGCTTGGAATATTCGGCGAGCCAGATTTCCAGGTGATCCTGAGGCCCGTTCAGGGCGGCGACGGCCCCTTTTTGTGCAAAGGAAGTCGGGTTGCTGGTGCTGTGGCTCTGGACAGCGTCGATGGCCTTCGCAATGGGTTCCGGAGCTGCGAGGAAACCGAGCCGCCAACCGGTCATCGAGTACGCCTTGGCAAAACCATGCACCAGGATGGTGTGATCCAGGTGGGCCTGGGAAAAACTTCCCACACTGGTGTGACGGGCACCGTCGTAAACGAGCTTTTCGTAAATCTCATCGCTCATGATCAGAACGCCCTTCTCGACACAGATGTCTCCCAGCGCCCTGGCTTCTTCTGGAGTGTAGAGCGACCCGGTCGGGTTGCTCGGGCTGTTGAGAATAAAGAGCCGGGTCCGCGGGGTGATGGCCGCCCGCAACTGGTCGGGAGTGACCTTGAACTCCGTTTTGTCGCTCGTCTCCAGAATGACGGGGGTGGCCGAGGCCAGCTTGACCATTTCCGGATAGCTCAGCCAGTAGGGGGCCGGGATAATCACCTCGTCTCCTTCCTGGCAGGTGGCGATGATCACGTTGAAACACGAGTGTTTTCCCCCGGAGGAAACGATCACCTGGGACGGTTTGTAATCGAGGTGGTTGTCGCGCTTGAGCTTTTGGGCGATTGCGCTGCGCAATTCCGGGATGCCGCTGCTGGGCGTGTATTTCGTGAACCCGTCGGCCAGCGCCTTGGCGGCCGCGTCTTTGATGTGTTGCGGGGTGTCGAAATCCGGCTCACCGGCACCGAAGCCGACGACGTCCAGGCCGTCGGCCTTCATCTGCTTGGCTTTGGCGTCAATCGCCAGGGTTAACGAAGGTGACAGGGATGCAGCTCTGCGGGAGATGGAGTAGTTCATAATCTACGAAAGAAGAAGTATCGGAGTGGTTGGATCAGCGCAAGGGGAATTCGGATTCAAGGGCCATTGCCCGGGGACCCGTACTGAGAATTCCATTGAAAGAGTTGGAGGAACCTTTACCATCGGCATCCCTTCCGCATCGTGCGGGGAATCGACTAAAACATGAAAAGTTACGAAATTGCTGTTATTGGTGGCGACGGAACCGGTCCCGAGGTGGTGCGGGAAGCGATCAAGGTGCTGGATGCCGCATCGAAAAAATTTGGGTTCAAACTGAACTACACGGACTACGACCTGGGTGGTGACCGGTATTTGCGGACCAACGAGGCCCTGCCGGACAGTGTGGTGGAAGAGTTGCGAAAGTTCCCTGCGATTCTCCTCGGGGCCATTGGGCATCCGGATGTCAAACCGGGCATTCTGGAGAAGGGAATCCTGCTGCGTCTGCGGTTCGAGCTGGAGCAGTACATCAATCTGCGCCCGGTCAAACTATACGACGAACGATTCTGCCCGCTCAAGGACAAGAAACCCGAGCATGTCGATTTCGTGGTGGTTCGCGAGAACAACGAGGGTTTGTACACGGGTTCGGGCGGTTTTGTCTTCAAGGGCACTCCGAACGAAATCGCCATTCAGGAGAGTGTGAATACACGCCGGGGCGTGGAGCGCTGCCTGCGTTTCGCCTTCGAAGTCGCCAAGAAGCGCAACAAGGACAACAAACTGACGTTGTGCGGCAAAACCAATGTGCTGACCTACGCGTTTGATCTCTGGGAACGTGCGTTTCACGAGGTCGGCAAGAAGGATTATCCAACCATTCAGCGCGATTACGCGCATGTGGATGCCACGACAATGTGGTTTGTGAAAAATCCGGAGTGGTTTGACGTGATCGTGACCGACAACATGTTTGGGGACATCATCACGGATCTGGGCGCCATGGTTCAGGGCGGGATGGGCATTGCCGCCGGTGGCAACATCAATCCGGAAGGGGCAAGCATGTTCGAACCAATTGGTGGCAGCGCCCCGAAGTATACCGGACAGGGAGTCATCAACCCGCTGGCCGCGATTTGCGCGGGCCAGATGATGCTCGATTTCCTCGGCGAAACCGAGGCGGCGCAGTCGATCGAGAAATCGGTCATCCAGGTCACCCGTGAAAAGGTCAAGAGCCTGGCAGCCGGCAAGCTTGGTTATTCCACTTCCGAAGTGGGAGATTTTGTGGCCGCGGGACTCTAGTCCCCGGTCGGCACCCATCGAACGAAGCCGCTCCGAAGGGGCGGCTTTTTCGTCTTTGGCCTGTGGACTGTCGGACACGGTTGCTTCCCGGTCCGAGCGCCCCGTGTATGAAAGACCTATGAAAGCATTTCAAGCGCATCCAGCCGATCTGGCGGACGAGCTCAAGCGGCTTCCGTCCGAGGAGGCGCGTGAGGCGATCCGCAAGCTCCCCCGCGATCAGGCGGCCGCCGTGCTCATTGAGCTGGATCGGGAAGTCTGGCCCGACGTCCTGGCGGACCTGAAAGCTTCCGAGCTGGTGGGGTTGATCGAGGAACTTCCGAACGACGTGGCGGCGGATCTGATCCAGGACCTTCCGCTGAGCGAGCGGAGGGGAGTGCTCGCCGGGCTCACCAAGGAACGGGTCTCGGAGGTCGCCGCGCTCATGAAGCACGCCTGGGATACCGCCGGCGGTATCATGAGCAACCAGTATCTCGCTTTCCAAAAGGGGGAGACGCTGGCCCAGTGCCAGGAAAAACTGCGCAATCTGGCCGAGGTGAGCGAGGAGACCGAAATTTCCTATCTCTATGTGACCGACGACGAATCGAAACTGGTCGGCATTGTGTCCCTGCGCGACCTGGTGTTTGGACATCCCAATCGTCCGATCGAGGAGGTGATGAAGCCGGACGTGAAACATGTCTGGGTGGATGACGATCAGGAACAGTTGGCGCAGTTGTTTGAACGATATCATTACCTGGCGCTGCCGGTCCTGGAAAGGGGGGGGCAGTTGGTCGGGATCGTGGTGGCCAACCAGGTGTTCGACGTGCTTCAGCACGAAGCCACCGAGGACATGCAGCTGATGGTTGGTCTTTCGGGTGAGGAACGAGCGTTGACTCCGTGGCCGAAATCTTTGTCGCGCCGGCTTCCCTGGTTGTGTGTCAATCTGGGTACCGCGTTCCTGGCGGCGGCGGTGGTCGGTCTGTTCGAGGAAACCATCGCAGCCTGGACGGCTCTGGCGGTATTCCTTCCGATCGTCGCCGGTCAGGGAGGCAATGCCGGTGCGCAGACACTCACGGTGATCATCCGGGATCTGGCCCTGGGTGAAATGTCCCCGGGTGACGGTCGAAAGGCGTTGGCGAAGGAAGTGCTGCTGGCGTTGCTGAACGGCCTGGTGATTGGCCTGATCGTCGGCGTCGTAGGTTACATGTGGAAAGGCAGTCTGCTCCTCGGAGTGGTGGTTGGGACCGCGATGGTTCTGAACATGATTGCGGCCGCATTATCCGGTGTGCTTGTGCCATACACCCTCAAAGCGCTGCGCATTGATCCGGCGCTTGCTTCGAGCATTCTGGTAACCACCGTGACCGATGTGGCTGGTTTTCTCTTTTTCCTCGGCTTGGCCGCCCTGGCCATGCGCTGGTAGCGGGGAATCCGAGCCAGAGTCGGGGTAAATCCAGCCCACCCCCAATCCCATCCGGTTGCCGGACTTCGCCATCCCCCCCACCCCCCTCATGACAACCTTTTGTTGCACCTGCAACAAAAGGTTGTCATGACAGAGGGTTGAGATGAAAGGGGGGGGCTGAGCGGCGGTCGGTCGGGGGAGAAGTGGCGGAGGGTTTGAGAATGAGGGAACGTGCTGCTGTATCGATACTTAAGGAAATGGCGAAGGGGTGTTGGATCCGGTGTTTCGCGGTGGGTGTGACGATGCTTTGGAGGTGGGGAGATCTCCGGTAAGCCCACCGCCTCATGACAACCTTTTGTTGCACCTGCAACAAAAGGTTGTCATGAGGGGGGTGGTTGGTGGGGAGGCGGGGTTTGTGTTCGCACTGTTCATATATGAACGGGTTGAACAGGGTGCCGGGTTTCTGGTTTGGTGTCGGGTTTTCTATAACATCATGGAGGGCAGTAGGTTGTGGTTTTAGTGGTGGGTTGGCACTCGGATTGCAATAGAGTTGAACCATCGATGAAAGATGAAACGGCGACACAGGCGACACAAAGAACAAACGCGGCGAAAGGCTGGCTGGGTTCGAGGTGCCCCCGGCGTGCCTTTTGCAGGGGGCGTTCTTCCGGACGGTTCTGAACCCGATGAACCCGATCCTGGCGATTCGTGTTCTGTTCGTGGTGATGGCATGCGTTGGGATCGGCTCGAAGGTCGGGGCGGACGGTAATATTCCCAAAGCGGCCCAATTGCTCGGGATCAAGCGGACCACGGTTTGTCGCATTCTTTCGCAGTCGGACTCAGTTTCCGGTTGAGTGAGTGCTTTCCGTCCGACAGGGGGCTGTGGCGGGTTCAAAGGAGACAGGGCCCCTGTCGTTCAGGAGTATTCCTGGCGATGGGGTTGTTCCGCGCCCACCGAACCAGTGAATCGAATAAAAAAAAGGAGGCGGCCTGAGGGAGGCCGCCTCCCGTCCCAAGGGGATTGGGACACAGCGTTGAAGAGCCTTAACATTATCTGGTGGGACTCGGATTGCAAGTAAAAAAATGTTCTTTTTTGTTTTTTTCGGCGTTTTATGGTGCGGATGGAAATGAATGCATTCTAAGTGCTTGATGGGAAGGCTTGTTGAGCGAGAGTGTTACCGTTGGTCGGTGGTGGGAATCGGTTGCCAGTTCCATTCCAGGAAGGTTCGGGCTGCGGGGTGGGCCTTGAAACGTTCCCCGATTCGGAGTCCCTGGACCCAAAAAACTTCATCCTGTTGAGTGGTGCCGACGATGCGCCGGTGGCGTTCCTCCCTGGGGACCCTGCTGTTGGTGAGGAGGTCCTGGAGTTTGACGGAGCAGGGCATTCCGATCGGTTGAAATCGATCTCCGGGTTTCCAGTGCCGGAGGACAATTTTCGGTCCGACCCTTTCAGCGTCGAAGCATTCGCAGCCGGACTCCGGTCGTGCCGGATTTTTTGAGAATGCTCCCTTTGAAATGCAGGCCCAGGTGATGCGGAAACCGGCAAACTCGACCGTGCCACCGGTTTGGGGCAGGTCGACCGGCATTGCCTCGACGCGAAAGGCGGGTGTGGGGCTAACCTGTTCCAGCTGCAAGGTTCCGTCCGATTCTCGCTGGAGCGTGGTTCCCGCCCGGATCATGGTTGGAGTCCGTTCATGGGTGCGCAGGAATTCCACCAGATCGTAATCTGGAGAAAGGTTGAGCCTGTGAAGCTCCGACACGATCAGATCGCGCTGCAGGGCGACCGGGATTTCCTGGAAAGGGTGTTTCCCGAGTTCCTGGGAGGCTGTTCGGGCCGCCGCGCGAATATATTCGGAGTCGGCTCGCGCCAGGTCCATGGTCCGAAGTATTGTGGCATTCAGGCCGGGTTGATATTTTTGGCGCAGGAGGGGAAGGAGTTCGATCCGGATCTGGTTGCGCAGGCAATGGGGTTCGCGGTTGGTGCTGTCATCCCGGAAGTCGACCGAGTGGGCGGATGCCCAGTCTCGAATCTCTATCCGGGAGGCCGAGAGAAGGGGGCGCACGAGATCGATCCTCGGGTCCGAGGGCGAATTCCCCCGCCAACGCATGCCTCCAAGCCCTTCAATGCCCGCACCCCGCAGGAGGCGGATGAAAAAGAGCTCGGTCTGATCGTCGGCATGGTGGGCGAGCGCGACTGAGGGCGCGCCGTAATCGTTCGCGACCCGGGTGAGGAACTGTTGGCGAGAGCTTCGGGCCGCCATTTCTACCGAATCGCCGGTTCGTTTTGCCTTTTCGCGGATATTCTCCGAATCGCTGAAAAAGGGGAGGCCAAGCTGGTCCGCTGATTGGTGAACGAATTGTGCGTCCGCGTCGCTCTCCAGATCCCTGAGTTTGTGATTGAAATGGGCTACTGCGATGTCCCATTGGTGGACCGCAGAGAGGCGGTGGAGAAGGGTGAGGAGTACCATCGAATCGAGGCCTCCGGACACTGCGATCACGACCCGTTGGCCAGGGCTCAACAGTTGGTGCGCATGGATCCGGTGTTCCGTTTCCTCAAGAAGGCCGCTCACACATCCTCAAAACCTTCGCGGAGGCGGTCGCAGGCCAGGGCGCACCATTCCTCCTGATAGGGGTCGGGGCCGGCCTCCCGTTGCACGGTGGCCACGGCTTCCTCGACCTGCTGAACCGTCGAAGCCTGCCACCGGTCGAGGGCAGCCTGATCCGACCAGGCTTGATCCAGAATCTTTTGCGCGGCCAGTTTGAGGCAGTCACGACCAAGAGGTGATTGTTTGAGCTCCGGGTCGATATAGCCGGCGTCATCGTGTTCTCCGTGACCGCAGAGACGGAGAAGGGAGGCAACAATCAGCTGGGGGCCATTGCCTGCCCGCGCGTTTTGAACAGCCTGTCCGATGACTGCCAGGCAATCGGAGAGGTTGGTTCCGTCGGTTTCGGCACCTGCTACGCCGTATCCGACTGCGCGGTCCAGGATGGACTTGCAGGCGAACTGCCGGGTGGTGGGCGTGGAGTAGGCGTATTGATTGTTTGCGACCACCAGAATCAGGGGGAGTTTTTCGATGGCCGCCTGATTCAGCGCCTCGTGGAACGCACCGGTTGAGGTTGCTCCATCGCCAATGGTGGTTGCTCCCACGGTGGATGCCAGGCCCTTGAACCGGTGAGCCATCAGCACGCCGTTGACCACGGGGATCATTGCGCCCAGGTGGCTGATCATGGGGAGAAGGCCCTCGCGGGGGCGTCCCCGGTGCACGTTGCCATCGCGGGACCGCATCGGGCCCTTGGGGGATCCGAGGTAGTTGCGGACAGCATCCAGGATTGGTTCTCCGAACGACAGGCGGCCGGCGAGGTCGCGGATCAGTGGTGCGAAGACATCACCCTGGCGGAGGGAGGATCCGATCGCGACACTCAAAGCCTCCTGCCCGCGTCCGATGAAAACGCCGCCGTGTATTTTGCCCCCGCGGTAGAGACTGGCGAATTTTTCGTCCAGAATGCGACCCAGGAGCATCCATCGATAGGCGGCAAGGAACTGTTCCTGGGGTTCTGGCGGTGCCGGACACACACCCCGGGAACCGGTTGATGGCCGTGGCGGAGACTCAATAATCGGAACCATTGTGTTTAAAGTATGCTGGATTCCGGTATGTGCGCAACGGCATTATTGAGGGGGGACGCGAATGCGAAACCGAGGCCAAACCGGAAATGGCAGGGCGAACGGGGATTGATCTGGTGTTTTGCACGGCAACGGTTAATGTCGCGGGCAAGCGTTGTTGAAGTAGTGGCAATTCGCAGCCAGCCGCAGATATGAAAATCCTAATTGCTGAAGATGATTCCATTGGGCAAAAGGTCGCCCGCGTGACGGTTGAAAGATTGGGGCACGAGGTGGCCGTCGCAGACGATGGCGAAGCGGCTTGGGAGTCTTTGGTCAAGCACCCGGTGCATGTGATCATCAGCGACTGGATGATGCCGAGATTGGACGGATTGGATTTCTGCCGACGAGTGCGTGAGAGGAAGGGGAGGGATTATGTTTATTTCGTCCTGCTGACGGCAAGGACGGGGCGTTCGGACTATTTGGAGGCGATGGACGCGGGGGTTGATGATTTTCTTGCTAAACCTTTGAAGGGTGATGAGTTACATATACGGTTGCGGGTTGCGGAGCGGATTCTCAAGTTTATGGGACAGGTGACGGAGTTGAAACGGTTGCTGCCCATTTGCAGCTACTGCAAGAAGGTGCGGGACGACAAGGATTATTGGCACGGGATCGAGCACTACATCCACACGCACACCGGGGCGGATTTCAGCCACGGGATCTGCCCGGATTGCAAGGAGACCGTTGTTGATTCGCAGATCGCGGAGTTCATGAAACGAACGGAAAAACGGCCCTGAAGGGTGGGCGGTCCGGTCGGAGTGAGATCGGCTTTTGACATCGTGAGGCAATCTCCGTAGCGTTTTGAAATGGAACCGTTGCACGCCCCCTGGCGCATCGAATACATCCTTTCGCCGAAGCCGCCGCCATCGGATGTCTCGTTGTTTACACGAATTGCGCAGTCGAGCGACGATTTGGCCAATCATGTGGTTGCTCGTGAGCGGACCTGTTTTGTGGTGTTGAACACCTACCCTTACAACGGAGGGCATCTTCTGGCTGTTCCGTACAAACAAGTGAGCGAATTGGAGGATCTGACCGACGGGGAGTTGTCCGACCTGATGAAGCTGACCCGGCGCTGTGTGCAGGTGCTCAAGGAGGTGATGCGGCCCGATGGGTTCAACGTCGGTTTGAATCTGGGCAAGGTGGCCGGGGCGGGCATTGCCGAACATTTGCACATGCACGTGGTGCCGCGCTGGAGCGGTGACACCAATTTTATGCCCGTGCTCGCCAGGACAACGGTGCTGCCCGAGGCACTGGCGGAACTGGCGGCACGCCTGCGGGCAGTTTTTTCGAAGTAAGTTTTTTGGAACCCAGACCGACCATGCCCAGCGAAACGTTGCATTTTGAGAACGACAGGCTTGCCCAGCAGTTGTTCAACAACAATCCCGCGAACCTTCTGGCGCTGGAGCAGCACCTCGAGGTGAAGGCGACCTCGAGGGAAGGCTGGATCAAACTCGAAGGAGAACAGGAATCGATCAATCGGGCCAAGGCCCTTTTCCAGTTTCTGGAAAACTCCGTCCGATCCGGAACAGCGGTCCGGGATCGGGAGTTCGCCTATGCCTTGAATGTGACGAAGAGCGAAGAGGCCGAAGTGTTGCAGACCCTCCCGGGGGAACAGATCCGCACATCGGCGCGGAAAGCCGCCGTTGCCCCGAAGACCATTGGTCAGAAGCAGTATATTGACGCCATCCGGAAAAACGACATCACACTCGGGGTGGGGCCTGCCGGAACCGGCAAAACCTATCTGGCGGTTGCGATGGCGGTTACGGCCCTGAAGGAGGAATCCGTGGCGCGGATTATTCTGACCCGCCCGGCCGTGGAAGCCGGGGAAGCCCTGGGGTTTCTGCCGGGAGACCTTCATGAGAAGATCGCCCCGTATCTTCGGCCGCTCCAGGATGCCTTGTATGACATGCTGCCGCCGGATGAGATTCAGAGGCATACCGAGCGTGGAACGATCGAGATTGCGCCGCTTGCCTACATGCGGGGACGGACCCTGAACAACGCCTTCATCATTCTGGACGAAGCCCAAAACTCGACGACCGAGCAGATGTTTATGTTCCTGACGCGTTTGGGCCAGAACTCCAAGGCCATCATTACCGGGGACCCTTCGCAGGTGGATCTCCCGCAGCAGCGGCGCTCGGGTCTGCCCGAAGCGTGTCGTGCGCTGGCTGGTATTCCGGGCATTGCCATTGTGGAGTTTCAGAAACGGGATGTGGTTCGGCACTCCCTGGTTCAGCGGATCATTGCGGCTTATGAAGTGCACCGTGGAATCTCCCCGGGCTGAACTGGTGGTGCGCAATCGCCAAAAGGTGCGCCCGATCCGTTTGCCCCTGGTTCGTCTCATAGCCAAATCGATCTTGTCCGAATCGATCCGGTCGCCGGGTTACCAGTTGGGGGTGAGTTTTGTGACCGCCGCGCGGATGGCTGCCATGAATCAGGATTTTCTCGGGCATTCGGGGTCCACCGACGTGATTACCTTTGATTACAGGGAACCGGGTGCCGGAGAGGGGATTTACGGAGAGATTTTCATCTGTGTACAGGATGCGATCGATCAGGCCGTTCGTTTCAAAACGACGTGGCAGTCTGAAACGGTGAGGTATCTCATCCACGGAATCCTGCACCTGGTTGGTTACGACGATCTGGAGCCGGGGCTGCGCAGGACGATGAAGCGGCGGGAGGGGGCGATTCTGAAGACGGTGTCGGCGAAGTTTCCGGTGGATACTCTCGATTATGAGTGAGGAGCGGAGTGTCGGGATCATCCTTCGCACGCGTCGACTGACTGAGACCAGCCTGATTGTGCACTGGTTTACGCCGGAGCTTGGGCGGATAGCGACGGTGGCGCGAGGCGCGCTGCGGCCCAAATCGCCGTTCCGAGGGAAACTGGACCTTTACTTCGAATGCGAGTTCACCTGCAGTCTGAGCCGTCGCAGCGAATTGCACGCGCTGCGCGAGGTGATGGTGCGGGATTATCATTCGAAGTTACGCACCGATTTGAACTGCCTGAATGCGGCCGCGTATTACGCGCATCTGGTGGAGCAGACCACCGAGACCGAAACTCCCCTTCCCGAACTTTACCCGCTGTTCGGATCAACCCTCCGCGAAATGGGTTCAGTGCTGCCGACCCTGCGGACCATGGCGGCGTTTGAGGCGAGGTTTCTTGCGGAAATGGGCCTCGCCCCGAATCCCGAAACGGCCGGACTGAGCCCGGGAGCCGTGCGACTTCTACGGGTGATGCTTGAGGCAGACACCACTCCGGACGAATGGCCGCCTTCGGGCGGTGGGGAGGATTTGGAGGTGTCCCGATTCCTGGCTGGTCGGTTGGTTGATCATTTTGGCAGAGTTCCCAAATCACGCGTGCCGCTGCTGGAAGGGTTTGGAAAATGAGGGAAACTGCTTGGCAACCGGTGGGAACTCGGGTAACCAAACACGCGATTGGGTCCGGCTGGGACGGTGGCATGGGGAAGGCCCGGGACCCCGCCCGAGACAGGCCGAACGAGTCCTTCGCATCTGAAACGACCGAATTGATTAGCTAGGAACATGTATTTAAGGATCATTCTGACAGCGCTCCTTCTGAGTGTCGCAACCCAGGCTCAGGAAGGGGATCACCCCGGTGAGACCCAGAAACTGCTGGTTCCGAGGGAGGTGATTCCTCCGGCCCCGCTCCTGTCTCCGCAGGAGGCGCTCGCAACGTTTCGGGTTCCGGAGGGGTTTCGTGTGGAGTTGGTGGCTTCTGAACCAATGATCGAGACACCGGTGGCAATGCAGTTTGATCCGCAGGGAAGGCTTTGGGTTCTGGAGATGCGGGGGTATATGCGCACGGCCGATGGGGCGGGGGAGGATCAGCCTTTGGGGCGGGTGTCGGTGCTTGAAGACACGGATGGAGACGGGAGGATGGACCGTTCCGTGGTTTTTGTGGATGGCCTGATCATGGCCCGGGCTTTTTTGTTGGTTCGCAACGGGTTGCTCGTTGCCGAGCCTCCCAATCTCTGGTTCCTGCGCGACACCAATGGGGACGGACGCGCCGACGAAAAGAACCTGGTCGCCGACGATTACGCGACACAGGCGGATCCGAAGCTGGGTAAACGGGCCAATCCGGAGCATTCTTCGAACAGTCTTTTTTGGGCTCTCGACAACTGGATCTACAGCGCCAATCACACGACGCGGTTTCGGAACGCGGCCGGCATGTGGCAGCGGGAAGGCACGATCTCCCGTGGGCAATGGGGGTTCTCCCAGGACGATTACGGCCGGCTTTTTTACAATTCGAACAGCGATCAGCTCCGGGGTGACCTGGTGCCTTCGCATTATCTGGGGCGAAACCCGGCGTTTTCTGGCGCGGTCGGTGCCAGTTACCGTGTGGCGAGCGACCAGACGGTGTGGCCGGGTCGTGTGAATCCTGGTGTCAACCGGGGATACCAGAAGGGACAACTCCGTGAGGACGGCACTTTGAGAACATTCACCGGAGCCTGCGGACCGGTGATTTACCGGGGAGACCAGTTCCCGGGTGAGTTTTACGGAAATGCGTTTCTTTGTGAACCGACTGGGAACCTGGTTCGGCGCAATGTCCTGACTGAGACCGGGAATGTCATTGCCGCGACAAACGCATACGACAAATCCGAGTTTATGACTTCCTCGGACGAACGGTTTCGTCCTGTCAACTTGAGCAATGGACCCGATGGGGCCCTTTACGTGGTGGATATTCACCGGGGTATCATTCAACACCGGATCTACCTCACCAGCTACCTTCGTGGGCAGGCGGCGGATCGGGGATTGGAAGCGCCCGTGGATCGGGGGAGGATTTATCGTGTGGTTGCCCGGGGATCCGCTCGGTCCGGGAGAAAGCCGTCGCTCGCCACATCGACATCAGCGGAATTGGTGGCCACGCTCGCGCATCCCAACGGATGGTGGCGGGATACCGCCCAGCGCCTGTTGGTGGAGCGGGGAGATCGCTCATCGGTTGCGCCGCTTGCACGGGTGGCCACGGATTCAGACTCGGCTATCGGTCGGATTCACGCCCTGTGGACGCTGGACGGGCTTTCCGCGCTGAGTCCCGAGGTGCTGGGTGCCGCCATGGAATCCGAACATTCGAGGGTGAGGGCGACTGCGATTCGATTGAGTGAATCATTCCTGGGCGGCCAGGAGTCGGTTGACCTTACGGCACGGATCCTGAAGCGCTTGAACGATCCGGCCCCGGAAGTCCAGTTGCAGCTGGCCCTGACCCTGGGGGAACTCCGGTCTGGCGAGAGTCTTTCTGCCATGCAGACCGTGCTCGATGGGAACCCCGGAAATGCATTGGTGCGAGATGCGATCCTCAGTGGCTTGAATGGGAGGGAACTCGAGTTCCTGTCGCTTGTGAGCAAAGTCTGGAGTGAAGAATCCTCCTGGCGGAGCGGTGTTCTCAAAACACTTTCGCGCTGTGTGACAGCCGAGGGCAACGGTGCCCGGCTCCAGCAGTTGTTCTCGGTTGCCCAAGCGCAGGGGTCGGACTCGGCGTGGCAGCAACTGTCGATCCTGGACGGGGTTTCCGAGGCTGCGCCTCGTCGGAACGGAAAGCGGGCCGCCACCCCGCCGAACCCGATCCTCCTGGATCTCCAGCCGCCGTTGTTGGAGGGATTGGCGCAGTCCCCCGATCCCAAGATGCGGGACCGGGTGGAGCGGATTCTTTCTTTGATCACCTGGCCGGACAAGGTGGCATTGGATGATGTGGTTGAAGTAACTCCGCTGACACCCGAGCAGGTTGCCCGGTTCGAGCAGGGCCGGGAACTTTACATGACCACCTGTGGTGCCTGTCATCAGCCGCATGGCAACGGTCAGGAGGGGCTGGCTCCGCCGCTCCGGAACTCCGATTGGGCAACCGGACCTGAGGGCCGCATCGTTCGGGTCGCACTTCAAGGAGTGCGGGGACCGATCAATGTGAACGGTAAGGTCTATGAATTGGACATGCCGGCCCTGGAGGTTTTGGAGGATGAACAGATCGCCGACATTCTGACGTATATCCGGCGGGAATGGGGGCATACGGCGGCTCCGGTGGAGCAGGCGACTGTGGCGAAGATCAGGGCGGAGACGGCGGAGCGGGTGGATGCCTGGACCGAGAAGGAGCTGCTGGCCATTCCCTAGCAGGCGGTTAAAAAACTCCAAATCTTGTAGGAGGCGAGGTCACGAGACTCTGATTTCTCAGGTATCTGAGGTATTGTAGAGCCTGCTGACGTCGGCTCCTGCTTTTTTAACGGGCTGCCAGGGAGGCCGCAGCCCACTGCCATTCGTTTAAGAACTGAAATGGCAGGGCGAAGCGTCCTCGCAGAGCCGGGGGGGGGGCGCGAGGGGAGGGGGAATTAACGCCAGATGCGCAGGATGACCACGACGTTGTGGAGGTCGCAAAGCGAAGCGGCGACCTCGCTTTGGATGTTCGGCGAGCGGCCTGGGTTTGACGTGGAGGTTGGAGAGGACCAAAGCGGCGTCGGCGCGGCGCTCTGCCGCGCGTACTCCAAAACACCGTTGTTCTTCCGACGCCATGCGTTGGAGGAGGGTGGAGTCTGTCGCGCTGCGACAGACAGGCTGTTTGAGAACGATCGCATCCCTCCGAGGACTGGCGAACATGGGACAGCGAAAAAATCTCCCGCAGAGGCGCGGAGACGCGGAGAGGAGAGGGATTCCATTTGATCGGTTTTCTCAGCGTCCCTGCGTCTCTGCGGGATAAAGTCCCCCCCTGGCGA
>JAIPJX010000098.1 GCA_021733945.1 Verrucomicrobiota bacterium
CCTCACGTCGTCTCCTACGATTCCACGATTCCCCCTGGTAGGAGGCGACGTGAGGAGGCTCTGACGTTCACCTTCGACCCAGCGGCGGCAAAACATGGCTGTCGCACGCGGGTTCCCGGTGCTTCGCATGGATCCCCCAGAACGTGTCCAAGAACCCATCCTCCAACGGATGCATCTTCGGATATCCGGGGACAACACAACCAGTGTATGGCCATTCGCCTGGCTCCATCACCAGACCGCCACGCACCGGATTCAACAGATCATACATCACACTCGACATGAAAGCGCCGCGTTCCCGTTCATGCCTTCGCAGGACGTGATCATGAGCCTGGGGTTGGAACCGACATCCGCTTAAGGCGGGTTCGAGATGCGTCCGCAGGAAAGCCATCGCGTTGAGCTGATCGGTGTTCAGGCGAAGGCCCATCCAGACAAAGTGCATGTGGTCCGGCATCAGGCAGTATGCCGGGCAAAACAATCCCTCACGCGCGGCCGCATGCAGCATCAACTCCCGAAACCGGGAGTGGAATTCCACCGAAAGCCAGCCCTGGGCTCGATCCCACATCGTGAGCGTCCAATGCACGACAGCATCGGCCTGGTAATACGGCCGTGGCAGGCGCGGCAGATAATGTGTTCGGTCATTCACCTCCTTCATGGTGATGAGTGAGAAATCGCACGCTGGCCGGGCCTGCGCAAGAGGTTTCTGGTTCGATGTGGGAGGCTCACTTTTCCAGCTGCCAAATCGCCGGATTTCCCGAGATTCCGGAGTCTCGTCACCTCGCCTCCTACCATGGATTTTGACTCCACAACGGTCGATTGCCGTTCTAGGATGCGGGCATGACATCCTTTCGGGTTTTCTTATTCCTTTGCGCTCTCTTTTCCACATGCCTGGCCAACAGCTCGCTGGGGGCGGCTCTCCAGGCCGGGGCCGCCCGGATCGACATCTCGCCGCGCGACCTCCCGGTCATCATCAACGGCGGATTCCTCGAAGCAACGGCCTCGTCCGTGGTCGACCCCATCCATGCCCGAGCCCTCGCCCTCAAGGACAACACCATCGAACTGGTCATGGTGGTGGTGGACAGTTGCATGGTCCCGCGCGAGGTATGCGATCAGGCCAAGGTCCTTGCCAGCGCAACGACCGGCATTCCGACAGACCATATGCTGATCTCAGCCACCCACTCGCATTCGGTCCCAAGCACCATGGACTATTGCCTGGGTTCCCGGGCGGATGTCGGATACACCCAATTCCTGATCCCGAAACTCGCCCAGGCCATCGAGATCGCCCATGCCAACCTGCAACCCGCCCGGCTCGGCTGGTCCGTTGCCGACGCGTCGGAATTCACCAAGAACCGGCGCTGGATCACCCGCCCGGATAAGATGGGCCAGGATCCGTTCGGGGACACCACGGTGCGCGCGATGATGCACCCGGGCCATCTCAACCCGGATTACGTGGGACCGTCCGGTCCCGTCGATCCCTGGCTGTCCGTTCTGAGCGTGCAGACCGATGACGGCCGGCCCCTGGCGTTCCTGGGCAATCTATCGATGCACTATTTTGGCGGACACCCCGGAGTCTCGGGCGACTACTGCAGTCGTTTCGCCGGCGAGATTGAAAAACGAATGCCCCGGACGAGCCCGGACTTTGTTGCCATCATGTCGCAGGGAACCAGTGGCGACCTCTGGTGGGGTGACTACAGTCTGCCGGCAAAACAATCCTGGGACATCAACACGTTCACCGGAGCCCTGGCAGACCTCGCGATGGCAGCATGGAGCAGGATCGAACATCGTACCGATCCTTCGCTGGCCATGGCCCAGAGTCGGCTGACGCTCGACCGTCGCATGCCGGACAGCCGACGCCTGGAATGGGCCCGCGAAAAGACCGCCGCGATGAACGGCCGCCGCCCCGCCAACCGCCCCGAGGTCTACGCCGAACAAGCCGTCTTCATCCACGAAAACCCCTCCGAGGAAATCCTCCTACAGGCAATCCGCGTGGGCGACCTGGGCATCACGGCCATGCCCAACGAGGTGTATGCGTTGACCGGCCTTAAACTCAAATCCCGAAGCCCCCTGCCCGGCACGTTTAACATCTCCCTTGCCAACGGTGCGTCCGGATACATTCCGCCACCGGAACAACACGCCCTCGGCGGTTACACCACGTGGCCCGCCCGCACCGCGGGGCTGGAAGTGCAGGCCGAACCGAAGATCGTCGATGCCGTGTTGTCCCTGCTCGAACAGGTGGCCGGAGCTCCACGCCGCGAACCGGTCGAGTTCCAGGGAAGCTACAGCCGCGTCATCCAGGCGGACCAACCCATGCTTCGCTGGAGCATGGGCGAACAGGAACGGCGTGTGGCGGGCCCGTCCACCCAGTTTCGAGGACAGTTTCTGGGCAATGTGGCATTCCATCTGCCCGGGGTCGGCACAGAACCCTTCGGAGGTGCGCACCGCAGCCACTCCGTTTATTTTGCGGGCGGCAAACTCGCGGCCGAAACCCTGGATCGGCCCGCATCGTATTCCGTCGAACTCTGGTTCTGGAGCGGCATGCCCAACACGGTCCGGGGCACGACAGGCGCCCTGCTCGACTTCGGCGGGGATGTCGTGACGCTTTCCGGAACCGACTCCGAGAAACCGGGCCGACTCACCCTCGGGCATCTGGTTGGCACCACCGAGATTCAACCACGCCAATGGCAGCACATCGTGCTCGTCCGCCATCAATCCGAGGTATCCCTCTACCTGAACGGAATGCCGGAGCCAGAATTCCGGGGCGAGGTCGTGCCGCCACGGAACCAGGCCGGTTTGTTCATTGCCGGGGACCGCACCGACCGCGCCAACTTCGAAGGCCGGATCGACGAGGTTGCGGTGTATGCGCGTGCCCTGCCCCATGCCCGGATCTCCCTTCATTTCGAGTCTGCGGCGACGACCGAAACGCCTCCGCTTTCCCCCTCGGACTCCGCCGCACGCACGCATGTCCGGGACGGTTACGTCCTTGAACTGGTCGCCTCCGAACCCATGGTGATGGACCCCGTCGCCATTGACTGGGGTGCCGACGGAAAACTCTGGGTCGCCGAAATGGCCGATTATCCCTACGGCATGGACGGACAGGGCAAACCCGGCGGCCGGATTCGCTACCTGGTGGACACGGACGGGGACGGCCAATACGACCGATCGCAATTGTTCCTGGACGGCATCAACTTCCCGACCAGCGTCATGCCCTGGCGCAACGGCGTCCTGGTGACTGCAGCCCCGGACCTGCTCTATGCCGAGGACCGAGACGGGGACGGCCGGGCGGAAATCGTGCAACGTTTGTTCTACGGGTTTATGGAGGGCAACCAGCAACTGCGGGTCAACAGCCTGCGCTGGGGCCTGGACAACTGGGTGTATGCGGCCAGCGGCGGCCATCACGCCGGGTTCGGGGCCGGGAACGCGGTGACCCACGTCGACACCGGGCGGGTCATTGCCCTGGGCAGCCGCGATTTCCGGTTCCGCCCCGACACCGGGGAGCTGGAGCCGCAATCGGGTCCCTCCCAGTTCGGACGGGTGCGGGACGATTGGGGCAACTGGTTTGGGGTTCAGAACAGCTTTCCGATCTGGCACTACGTCCTGCCCGACGATTACCTGCGCCGCAATCCCGACGTAGCGGCACCCGACCCGCGGAAACAGCTGCGGTTGCCTCCCAATCCGAAGGTGTTTATGAACAAACCACCGCAGAAACGATTTCACAGCTTCGAACAATCCGGCCGTTACACTTCAGCCTGCGGTCCAAGCATCTACCGTGACGACCTGCTTTTCCCGGTTGAACCCGGAGTCACTCACGCCTTCACCTGCGAACCCTTTCACAACGTGGTGCAGCACCACATCCTCACCGAGGACGGCGTGAGTTTCTCCGGTCGCCGGGCCGACGAAGATGGAGACAAGGATTTCTTCGCCTCAGCCGATCGCTGGAGCCGGCCCGTCATGACCCGGACCGGTCCGGACGGTGCCCTCTACGTGGTCGACATGTATCGGTACATGATCGAGCATCCGGACTGGCTGCCGGCCAACGGCCGGTCGGAACTCAAACCCTATTACCGTGCCGGCGAAAAATTCGGTCGAATCTATCGGATCCGGCCCGGTTCGGCCGCTCTCCGCAAGCTCCCGCCCATGGCGGACACCCGGGACTGGATGGACGCCATCCAGAGCCCCAACGGTCGGGTGCGGGACATGGCCCATCAAAGAATCGTTGAGAGCGGCGACACCTCGCTTGCCGCCGGGCTCGCCACGCTGGCCGGGAAACATACTTCCGCCCGGGTGCGACTCCAGGCTCTGGCAGCGCTGGACGGACTTGGTGGAGCCACCGAACTGCAACTCCTGACCGCCCTCGCCGATCCGGATCCCTCCGTGCGCACCCACGGACTGCGCCTGGCCGAGCCTCTGTCGATCAACCACCAATCCCTGCTCCTGGCCATGACCCGGCTCGTCGGGGATCCCAGCCCGCGCGTGCAACTCCAGGCCGCCCTTTCGTTTGGTTCCATGGGAAATTCGCAGGCGGGCGTCGCCCTGGCCCAGCTGGCCGGAATGGACTCCGTCCAAAACGATCCGTACGCGGTGGCGGCCGTGCTGAGTTCAGCAGGCCCCCATTACCCGATGCTCGCCTCAAGGTTGGTCGAAACGCCGGCCTACACCGGGGCACTCCTTGCCATGGGAAGCCATCGGTCCGGAGGCATGCAGACCCTGCTCAGCACCATTCTCGACGCAGCCGCCAACCGCATCGCCCTGCTGACCCAATGGCTCGATGCCCTGGAGCGGCAGGGGAGTTCCTGGGCACAATTCCAGTCAGAGGCTGACACCCCCACCCAACCCTTGTTACCGCGTGTGAACGCACTGCTGCTGAACGCGCGCGCGCAGGCCGCCAACCCGGAAGCAGCCGCGGACGTCCGGACTTCCACTTTCGGACTCCTGGGCCGCGAGCCCGCACTCCTGCGCGACGACGCAGCGATCCTGCAGGCCTGCCTCGGACCCCAGTACGATCAGGCCCTGCAGGATGCCGCACTGAGGAACCTTCGCCGAATGAATCATTCCGCCGTGGGCACGTCGCTGCTGGCGGGCTGGAAACGGTATTCCCCCGAAACCCGATCCCGCGTACTCGACGCTCTGGCAAGCCGCTCCACATGGACCCGGATGCTCCTGGACGCCGTGGCCGAAGACACTGTGGCGGCCACGGACATCGAACCGGCCCGTCGGCAGCGCCTCACCTCCCATTCCGACAAAAGTCTTTCCGAACTGGCCAAACGCGTGCTCCAGGCCCCGACCGAAGCCGGACGCCAGGATGTGCTTGCGAGTTTCACCGGCGCACTCCAGCTGAAGGGAAATGCCGATCAGGGCAAAACACTCTTCGCCAATCGTTGCGCGACCTGCCATCGGATCGGGGATCTCGGTACCCAGGTGGGCCCCGATCTGCGAAGCATCACCGACCGGTCCAGGCAGGGCTTGCTCGCCTCCATCATCGACCCCAGTCAGTCGGTCGAACCCAAATACCTGGGCTACAGTGCCGTGCTACGGGACGGAGAATCCCTCTACGGACTGATCGCCACGGAAACAGCCAACAGCATCATCTTTCGTCTGCTGGACGGCACCGAACGAACCCTGGCGCGCGCTTCCTTGGAGTCCCTGGAAAGCTCCCGGCTTTCCTTCATGCCTTCCGGACTCGAAGAAGGCCTGAGTCTGCAGGCGATGGCCGATCTCCTCGAATTCGTGAGCGCGCCTTGAGGCAACCATACAGCCTGTCAGAAAACTCCCATTCCTTCGTAGGAGGCGAGGTAACGAGACTCTGACTACCCCACTTGGCAGTTGGAGAAGTGGACCTCCTCACGTCGGCTCCTACTTTTCAGACACGCTCCGGAAGCCCCGGATGTTTTAACCCCGGAGGAACGAAGGTTTGCCTATTTCGTAGGAGGCGAGGTAACGAGACTCTGACTACCCCACTTGGCAGTTGGAGAAGTGGACCTCCTCACGTCGGCTCCTACTACTTTTCAGACGCGCTCTTTGAGCGCTTCGAAGCTTGCCAAAATCCGGCGTTCCTTGTCTGAATGATTTCCGCATCATGAAGAACGTCACACGCCGAACTTTTTTAAGGAACTCCGCAGCAGCCGCAGCCGGATCCGTGGTTGCCTCCGAGCTGGGATCCCGGCTGTTCGCGGCGGAAAACGAACCCTTGGGGTTTGGGAGCCAGTGGCAGACTCAATTCGACCGCATCTGGGTCGGCCCCGAGTACTGGGCCAACCCGATGCAGGATTGGCGGATCGCCGGGGGACGACTCGAATGCGTCAAAACCGCGCCGGATCGGACAGTGCACCTCCTGACCCACCAGCTCGCCGGACGATCCGGCGACCTCAGAATGAGCGTTCGCATCGGGCGGGTTGGCAACGAGCAGATCAAGAACGGGAAAGGATCCGCCGGGTTTCGCATCGGCATCCTCGGCCCCCTGGAGGATTACCGCAACAGCCTCATTTTCGGAACCGGACTCGACACCGGGATCACCGCGACGGGCGGACTGTTCATCGGAGACATCGCGGGCGCGCGAGCCGGCACCATCGACCTCGCGCGGGCGGAGATCGAGCTCCGACTGAATATCCAATCCGCGGGGGACACACACACCGTCACACTCTCGGCACACGACACGGCGGATGGGTCTCAGTTGGGGGAGATTGTGCGGCGCAACATTCCCCCGGCTCGGTTGGTTGGCAACATCGCGCTGGCCTGCAACTTCCCGCCGGCCCAGCAACAGGGAAACGAACGCGAGCGGAACAACCGCAACGCCGACGCCGGGCAGTTCTGGTTTTCCAAGTGGCGGGTCAGCGGAAGCAAGGTGGACACTCACCCCGACCAGGCATTCGGCCCGATCCTGTTTTCGCAATACACCCTGAGCGGAGGGATCCTGAAGATGACCGCGCAGATGCCACCGCTCGGCGAAAAGGACGCGCAAACGGTCCAGCTCCAAATCGGAACCGTGCAGACCGGGGCCTGGTTCACCATCGGCGAATCCCCCATCCATCCGGAAGCCCGAACCGCAACGTTTCGGATTGAGCACTGGAATGACAAGAGGGATGTTCCCTACCGGCTAGCCTATGCCGCCCGATCCACCGACTCGAGCGTTCAGCCCCACTACTGGACCGGCACGGTGCGCCGGGACCCGGTCGATCAACCGGTCCTCACGGTGGCGGATGTCTCCTGCAATTTCCATTCCGCGTTCCCGAACAGTCCGTACGTTCGAAACATGGAAACCATCAACCCGGACTTCCTGGCGTTCGTGGGCGATCAGTTCTATGAACCCAGTGGCGGCTACGGCATCACCCGCGCGCCTCTCGAAACTGCGATCATCGATTATCACCGCAAATGGGCCATGCACGGCTGGACCTGGAGGGAACTGACCCGGAACCGTCCCAGCATATCCCTTCCGGACGATCATGATGTGTATCAGGGAAACATCTGGGGCGAATCCGGAGCGCCCCGCACCGGCACTCAGGAAATGGGGGGCTACGACATGTACGCCGCCTGGGTCAACGTGGTCCACCGCACCCAAACCTCCCATCTTCCGGACCCTCACGATCCCTTACCCATCGGGCAGAACATCCTGGTCTACCACGGATCCCTCACCTACGGAGGCGTCAGCTTCGCGGTGCTCGCCGATCGCATGTTCAAGTCGGGGCCCGAAGGCAAGGTCCCACCCACCGGCGGCCGCGGCGACCATGTCAAGGACCCAAACTTCGATCCCCGGACCGCGGACGTCGAAGGTGCCGAACTGCTCGGAGAACGTCAGATGAAGTTCCTTCGGGACTGGGTGGGCGACTGGCGCGGAGCCCGGATGAAAGCCGTGCTTTCGCAAACCATCTTCACCGCCATGGCCACGACCCACGGCGGGGATCGCGAACGCCTGATTGCCGACTACGACACCAACGCCTGGCCGCAGAAAAGCCGGAACGAAGCGCTGCGCCTCATCCGCAAGGCCTTCGCCGTGCATATCGCGGGAGATCAACATCTGCCCGCCGTCGTGCACTACGGAATTGACGAACACAGCGATGGACCGATCGCGTTCGCCGGCCCGGCTGTCAACGTCGGTTACCCGCGCTGGTGGGAACCCACGCAACCTGGACGCAACCGGACTCCGGGCGCTTCGGAACTCACCGGCGATTTTACCGATTCGTTCGGGCACCCCCTCACCGTGATGGCCGTTGCCAACGGAGCCATCAAACCGTCCGGCACGATTCTGGAAAGACTGCAGCAGAAAGCCTCGGGGCTGGGTCTGGTCCGCTTCGACAAACCCAACCGGAAGATCACGATCGAATGCTGGCCTTTCCTGGCCGACCCATCAAGGGAGGGAACGCAGTTCCCCGGATGGCCGCTCACCTTTTCCATGGCGGACAACTACGCTCGCAAACCGTCGGCCTGGTTGCCAACCGTTCAGGTGGGCGGCCTGACGGATCCCCTGATCGAAGTGATCCAGGAATCCAACGGCGATCTGGTCTACGCGCAACGCATCCCGGGAACCAGCCATCAAGCGGGCGTGTTTGAAACCGGCACCTATACCGTGCGGGTTTCGGAACCCGAAACCGGAAACTCGAAGGAGATCAGGGGCATTCGGGCCGGTGAAAAATCCGCGGAATCGATCCAGGTGACGTTTTAGCAGCCTGTCTGAAGAATCTAATCCCATGGTCGGCGCCGAGGTGACGAGGCTCCAACGACTCTGCCCCCCTGGTTTGGCGGTTGGAGAAGGGAGCCTCCTTACGTCGGCTCCTACCTTTGAGACCGGAGGAACGAAGGTTTGCCACTTCGTAGGAGACGAGGTAACGAGACTCTGACTACCCGGTTTGGCGGTTGGAGAAGTGAGCCTCCTTACGTCGGCTCCTACCCTCCTGGAGCCGCACCCGATCCGATTGGGCCGGTGTTTGGCCGGATCGAAATCCGGCGCTCTGGGGTTCCCGCCCGACCTACGGCAGGAACGAACACACGTATTCGCAGATGCCCTGGTCCACCTCGATGTCAAAACCAGACTTCGCGGCCACCTCGAAAAACTGCCCGGGGCCATGGTCCGTCGTGCCTGTCTGTCCGTCCAGCTTGACCCGGCACTGGCCGGCAACAATCTCCATCCGCTCGGCCTTGTCCGTTCCGAAATGGAACTTCCCGGGATAAATGAGCCCGATGGTCTTTTTGGCAGCATCGGGAAAAACAACCGTGTGACTGACGACCTTGCCGTCGAAATAGACGTTGGCCTTGGTGACAACCGTAACACCCGCAAATTCATTCGGTATCGATGACATACGAGCCGGAGTGTTTGCAAGTCCGCGCGATTGTCAAGTTCGTCTCAACCGCAAGGATCGAAACAAAACGGGAACCGGTTGCGGCCGGATTCCGGAATCCCTTTTCCTACCGGTACCATCGAACATGGTTTCGAATCTTGCCTCAACCATCGTCCCACGCCATATTGGGAGCACTCCATTCTCATGAAACGTGCACTCTTTTCCATCCTTGGCACCGCATTCCTGATGGTGCCCGCCTTTTCGGCGGAACCCCTGCGACCCAACATTCTTTGGATCACCAGTGAAGATCACGGCCCGCACCTGGGCTGCTACGGGGATCCGCTGGCCACCACGCCGAACGTCGATGCCCTGGCGAACCGGGGGTTGCGCTACACCCATGCCTGGTCCAACGCACCGGTGTGCGCACCCGCGCGAACCACGCTCATCTCCGGGTTATACGCGCCGTCCACCGGCGGAGAGCATATGCGCAGCATGGTCCCGTTTCCCGCGGGCAAAAAGATGTACCCGGTCTATTTACGCGAAGCCGGTTACTACTGCACCAACAACTCAAAGGAGGATTACAACATCGCCAAGACCGGGGCTGTCTGGGACGCGTCTTCCAACCGTGCGCACTGGCGCAACCGGGCTTCCGGACAACCCTTTTTCGCGATCTTCAACTCCACGCGAAGCCATGAAAGCCGCCTGCGGGTCCGCCCCCACAAAAACCTTCTCGATCCAGCCCGGGTGCGTGTGCCCGCGTATCATCCGGACACACCCGAAGTCCGGCAGGATTGGGCCCAGTATTACGACACGGTCACCGATGCCGATACCGACGCGGGCCGTGTGCTTGCCCAACTCGAAGCCGACGGACTGGCGGACGACACGATCGTGTTCTACTACGCCGACCATGGATCGGGAATGCCGAGAAGCAAACGCTGGCCCTACAACTCCGGACTTCAGGTTCCGTTGATCGTGCACATTCCGGAAAAGTTCAAACAGCTTGCCCCCCCCGAATACAAACCCGGCGGCACATCCGACCGGCTGGTCAGCTTCGTCGATCTCCCCCCCACCCTGCTCAGTCTGGCCGGGATCCGCCCGCCGGTCTGGATGCAGGGGCACGCGTTCCTGGGAGCGTTTCAGGAGGGACCTCAACCGTTCATCCACGGGTTCCGTGGCCGAATGGACGAACGTTACGACTGCGTGCGCAGCGTGACGGACGGACGCTATGTTTACATCCGGAATTACATGCCGCACAAGATCTATGGTCAGCACATCAACTACATGTTCCAGACTCCCACCACTGCCGTCTGGAAACGAATGCACGACGAGGGCAAACTCACTCCGGCGCAGGAAATCTTCTGGAACGTCAAGGCACCCGAGGAACTCTACGATCTGCAAACCGATCCCGATGAAGTCCACAATCTCGCTTCGCGCCCGGAACATCAGGAGACCCGGAAACGGTTGCGGCAGGCCCAAAAGGCGCTCGTCCTGAAAACCCGGGACCTGGGATTTCTCCCGGAAGGGGAGGTTCACTCCCGTTCCCGTGGCACCACGCCCTACGACATGGCGCGCACCGGCAGCAGCTACCCGCTCGAACAGATCCTCGAGATGGCTGAACTGGCGTCCATGCTCGAACCGGACGCGGTGACGGCCCTCAAACAGGCACTTCATCACGAGGACAGCGCAGTACGCTACTGGGCTGCCCTGGGGCTTCTGATGCGTGGAAATCCCGGAGTGAACGCAAGTCGTTCCGAGCTGACGGCGGCGCTGGACGACTCATCCCCCTACGTGCGCATCACGGCTGCGGAAGCATTGGGGCGCTACGGAAACCCAACCGACCTCCCGAAGGCCCTGGAGATTCTGGGCAATCTGGGATCACCCGGGAAGCACAACGTCTTTGTATCGATGGCCGCTCTCAACGCTCTGGACGCTCTCGGCGCGAAAGCGGCACCGCTTGCGGATACAATTGCGAGTTTCCCTCAGGAAGGAGTTTCGCCCGATGCGCGCTTCAACTCCTATGTGCCGCGTCTTCTGGAGGACCTGACCGCCCGGTTCCAAAACTAAGACTGACTCGGACTCCGTTTTAGAGTGCGAGGGCAGAGCAAGGCGGCGACCTCGCTTTGGGGTTTCGCCGCGCGGATTGAGTTTGACGCGGAGGTGAGCACCTTCCAAAGCGGCGTCGACGCTGCGCTCTGCCGCGCGCACTCCATAATTTTCCCCATAGGAACGCAGGTTTCCAATTCGTAGGAGGCGAGGTAACGAGACTCTGACTGTCCGGTTTGGAAGTTGGAGAAGTGAGCCTTCTTACGTCGGCTCCTACTTTTCAGACACCAACAACTCGAATCGACCCTGGTGGTTTACATGGGTGACAACGGCTTTCAATTTGGAGAGAACGGTCTGATTGACAAACGCACCGCTTACGAATCCTCCATCCGAGTGCCCCTGCTGCCCATTGTCCCGAGATCTTTGCCCCCGGCCCAGGGCGCTCTCTGGGACGAGTACTGCCGGGAGCAGAACTACCCGCAGACGTCGGGCTCCTACCGCAGCCCAAAACTCTCGCCGAGCATTCGATACAGGTCATCCACTCCACGCAGGGATCCCACACTGATCGATCCCCCAATCACCAGCTGCGGCATGCTGCCGCGCCCGACTTCCCGGTAATTCGCTTCGAAGAGGGCAACGTCGGCGGCAAGCTGCCGGCTCACCCAATCCTCGGAAAAGGCCCGCTGCAGTTCTTCCACACCCACCAGTTCGGCGGCATGGGCTTGGACCGTCGCCAGATCGGGCGGGGACGCAGGAGCAAAAACCCAGGAATCAAATGCTTCGAACGCCTCGGGTTTCGCCCGCCAGACAGCCAGGCCGTATCTGGCGTATTGGCACGCGTTCACGTGCGCCTCCGGGGTCTTTTTGATCAACCGGTTGCAATTGGAATCCAGCGGCATCGGCAGGGTCACAATGGCCAGTTGATCGCCAAATTTCGCCTTGGCCTGCTGCAACAGAGCATGCATGTCCCGGCAGTGATGGCAGGTGTAATCAAACAGACTCACCATGACGTGCGGCGCGGCCGGCGAACCAATGATCGGAACTTCATCCAGATTCAGGCGGATCTTTCCGTTGTGCAACGACAGCTCCCGCGCCCCTCCGGCAGTCTCCGCAGCCTTCGGAGTCTCCGGGGTTGCCTCTGCCTCAGCGCCCCCCTGCACAACGGGCGTTTCACTCGCGGCGGCAACCTTGGTGACCTCGAATCCCGCCTTCTGCACCAGCACCTGCCCAAAAGCGAGAACCACCAATCCGCTCAATCCCAGGAGTGTGGCGGAGACCGCCGATCCGAAGGGAATCCCGGGCGCGGGTTTTCCCGGGCCGTTTTCCTCCTGAAACACCGGCGAATTCCTGAGCAGAAGCGACGCGGCCACCAGAGCCCCGGCATGCGCCGTGCAACAAAACTTGCAGAAACTTTTCAGAACGATCGCCTGCAACCCACCGAACCAGAGCACCGCTCCGATCACCATGACCGACAATCCGATGATCACCAGCCAGGCGGACCTCCGGCCCGAGGCACTTGGCGCCTCGATTTTGAAGCTCGCGATCAGCATCGCCAGGTAAGTGGCAGCGGCGGGAATACTCACCGGAATACCCAACCAATAAGCCCAGCGACTGCTGAGAACCTTGTCGCAACCCGAGGCAGGGCCGCATCCGGCAATCCCTCCGCCGCTCAGAGCCCCCCACGCCAGGTATCCGGCAATCGCCGTGGCGAGCACGAGCAGCAGGCGGGCTGCGATCACCTGGTTGTTCACCCGGACTGGGGCTTCCATTCTCTTCTTTCGTTTTCCCATAGTCGAAAATTTGTTTTTCCGCTCCACACAACATCCGCGCGTTTACTCGATTCCAAACAACCTGCGCAACCGGCGGAAAACAGCTTTGTCGGCAGGATCGCCCTTTTAAGCACGAAATCAACCCCATGAACAGGTTTTTCACTCCGCCCGAACGCGCCGGATCAAAATACATTGCCCTCGACACGTGCGGGGCGATCACGGAGCTTTGACCCCGTTCGACATGATTGCCCAGGTGACATTGGATATCGCGATCGGGAAGGAGTTTGACTACCTCATTCCCGACGATTTGCTCGGGCAGATCGAAGTCGGCAGCCGGGTCAAGGTCCCCTTCTCCCATCGTGAAGTCCTCGGCTGCGTGACCGCGTTGTGCGAACATTCCCCGCACCCGGGAGTGCGCCCGATCCTCAAGATGATCGGACGTCAATCGCTCCTGACGCCCAACGTGCTTCGATTGGCCCGCTGGATCGGCCAGTATTACTGCTGCCCGGCGGAGACAGCCCTCAAGAGTGTACTGCCGGAGACCGTGCGAAAGGAACAGAAAGGCTGGCGCGAGCGCCTGTATGTGCGCGCCATTCCCTCCGTTCAGGAGCCACCCAAGCTCACGAAACGCCAGAACGAACTCTGGCACCTGATCCAGGAGAGAAAACAGCTGCCCCTGCAGGAACTTCTGGAACTTACGAAATCCACGGCAGCCACCGCCCGAAAGCTCGAAGACCTGGGCCTGATCACGATCCAGCTCGAAGTCTCCGAAAGGGATCCCTACGCCAACGAGGTCATTCTCCCAACCCTCCCCCTGCCGCTCAACACCGATCAGGCGGCGTGCCTGGCCCGGATTCTCGAATCGATCAATCATTGCGATTCGAACCGCCCGGACACCTCAGGCACACCCGATCGGGCGGGACAACAGGGCGTCCCCCACCGGACCTTTCTATTGCACGGCGTCACAGGAAGCGGAAAAACCGAAGTCTATCTCCAGGCGATTGATCATGCACTGAAACTCGGCAAGGGAGCCATCGTCCTCGTTCCGGAAATCTCGCTCACGCCCCAGACGGTCGAACGTTTCAAGGCGAGGTTCAGCTCGGGACCGGGACGAACGCTCGTGGCAGTGCTGCACAGCCATCTATCGGCCGGCGAACGCCACGACGAATGGCACAAGATCCGCGAAGGTCGGGCGCGGATTGTCATCGGTGCCCGGTCGGCCATCTTCGCTCCTGTCGATCCCCTGGGGCTGATCATCGTGGACGAGGAACACGAACACTCCTACAAACAGGAGGAGGCTCCCCGGTATCACGCCCGGGACGTGGCGGTCAAGCGGGGACAGGACGAACGTGCCGTCGTGGTGCTCGGATCCGCAACGCCCTCGATGGAGAGCTACGGCAACGCGCGAAGCGGCAAATACGGGCTGCTGGAAATGCCGGTCCGTGCCGATGACAAGAAGATGCCGATCGTCCGGGTCGTTGACATGCGCGGCGAAGCCAAGGCCCACAAGGGCATTCCCATCTTCTCAACCCTGCTCAAGGAAGCAATCACGCGCCGTCTGGAGATGAAGGAACAGGTCATGCTCTTCCTGAATCGCCGCGGGTATGCCTCCTCGCTCCAGTGCCCGTTGTGCGGATACGTCGCGGGTTGCCCGAACTGCAGCGTTTCGCTCACCTACCACCGCAAGATCCAACAGCTCTGCTGCCATATCTGCGGGCACCGGACCCCAGCTCCCAAGGTCTGCCCGGAGGTCAAGTGCCGCAACCCGGCCATCCGGTTCGCCGGGCTGGGAACCGAACGTGTGGAAGAAACGCTGGGCAAACTCTTTCCCCATGCCAGGACAGTCCGCATGGATTCGGACACGCTCAAACGAAAGGAGGACTACCGGCGGATTCTTGGCGATTTCCGCACCGGAAAGATCGATGTGTTGCTGGGCACCCAGATGATCGCCAAAGGGCTGCATTTTCCCAACGTCACCCTCGTGGGAATCATCTACGCCGATCTGAGTCTGCACATGCCCGATTTTCGGGCGGCGGAACGAACGTTTCAACTCCTGACCCAGGTGGCAGGCCGGGCCGGGCGGGGAGATGTCGAGGGCGAAGTGATCGTGCAGGCGTTCACTCCGTTTCATCCCGCCATTCAGCATGCGCGTCGGCATGATTACCTTGCCTTTTATGACCAGGAGATCGAATTCCGTGAGCAACTGCGTTACCCTCCGGCCGCCCGCGCGGCCATGCTGACCCTGCGTTCCCGGAACGAGGACAAGGCCCGACTTTCGGCCGAACACCTCAAGCAGGTCATTGAGCGGGACCTGAAGGATGTTTCCGACCTCATGATTTCCGGACCGGCCCCCTCCCCCCTGCTCCGGGCCGAGAACTTCTACCGTCATCAGATTCTCCTGCGCACGGGCCGGATGCCGACCCTGACCCGACGCCTGGCCACCGTTCTGAAAACGCTGTCGCTGCCCGAGGATGTCCGGCTGACGGTCGATATCGATCCCGTGAACCTCGTCTGAGAGCCAGTCTGAAAACTCCAATCCCATGGTAGGCGCCGAGGTGACGAGGCTCCAAATGCCCCGGAAATCGCCGGGTTTGGAGGTTGAAGAAGTGAGCCTTCTTACGTCGGCTCCTACTTTTCAGACAGGCTCTGAGGGCGCACCCCGCGACGCCGGCAAATAATGTTCCGCCGGTGCATTTATTCGTGCTGTTTCGTGGGTCCTTGTGTAGAACTCGGGGATGAGTTCACTCCTGAATCGATGTATTTTGATCGGAATGGTCCTGGCCGGCGGCCTGCCTTGCGTCGGCGAAGAACTTTCCGAAATCCAATGTGTCAAGTCGACGGCATTTCTCGCCCCTTCCGACGCCGCGGGAAACCGCAATTATGCGCCGGACCGAAAAATCGACATCGTGCACCTGGCACTGGAGGTCACACCGGACTTCGGTTCCAGAACCGTAACCGTTAAGACCGTGCTTCGGTTTCAACCCATCGCCATCCCGCTGCGGGAACTGATTCTGGACGCGGTGGATCTGGACTTCAGCAGCGTCACGGCGACCGACCCCATCCAAGCGCATCAGGTGACCGGTCAAAAATTAATCGTCACGTTCGCCGCGCCCCTTCCTCCAGGAAAGGAGGTCTCCGTGACCACCGTTCACACGGCGGAGCCTTCCAAGGGACTGTATTTCCGAACACCGGAAATGGGCTACAAGAAGGGGGAAACCCACCTGTTCACCCAGGGCGAAGCCATCGAAGCGCGCCATTGGTATCCGTGCTTCGATGCTCCGAACGAAAAGTTCACCTCGGAAATCACCTGCCGAGTGCCGGATGACATGACGGTGATTTCGAACGGGCGCCTGATGTCCGAAACCAGGGAGTCGGGTTCCGGGTTGAAAGCGGTTCGATGGCTGCAGGACAAACCGCATGTCAACTACCTGATGTCGCTGGTAGCTGGAAATTTCGAGAAGATCGAGGACCAATATGGAGACATTCGTTTGGCATTCTACACCCTGCCCTCGGCGATCTCCGAAGCCGCGACCTCGTTCCGAAACACGCGGGACATGATGGGATTTTTCGAGCGGGAAATCGGGGTGCCCTACCCGTGGCATAAATACGACCAGATCTGCGTGAACGATTTTGTGGCCGGCGGCATGGAGAACACCAGCGCAACCACACTCACGGACAACACCCTGTTTACCGAAGCCAGTGAGACCCTCCGCAGCAGCGATGGATTGGTCGCGCACGAACTGGCACATCAATGGTTCGGCGATCTGGTCACCTGCAAGGACTGGAGTCATCTCTGGTTGAACGAAGGGTTCGCCACCTTCTACGCGCATCTCTACGACGGTTTCCACAATGGGCGTGACTCGATGTTGTACGGCCTTTACAGGGATGCCCGCGGGATTCTCGGCCGGACGAACGATACGGTGCCGATTGTCACCCGCACGTTCGAGTCGCCCGACAGCCAATTCAGTTTCCGGGCCTACCAGAAAGGGAGCTGGGTCCTGCACATGCTCAGATCCCAACTGGGCGAAAGCATCTACCGGAACTGCGTGCGCACCTACCTTGAGCAGCATGCCTACGGGAATGTCGAGACCGCGGATTTAAATTCCGTGATCGAATCGTTGTCCGGCCGCTCGTTCGATCAGTTCTTCGACCAGTGGGTCTACCATGCCCACCACCCCGAACTCGAGGTAACCTACGCCTGGGATGAAAAAGCCGGTCTCGCGAAAGTCTCCGTGACTCAGACCCAGAAAACCAGCAACGAGGTCCTCCTGTTCAACCTGCCCCTCAAGGTCCGGTTCAAACTCGCTTCGGGCAATGTCGATCGTGAAATCCGTGTGAGCGCACAATCCGAGGATTTTCATTTCCCACTCCCCTCAGCTCCGGTTGGAATGCGCTTTGACCCGGATTACACGGTGCTCGCGAAAATCAAACTCCAGATTCCCGACGCATTGCTGGAATCGCAGCTCGCGGATGAATCGGACGTCGTCGGCCGGCTCCTGGCGATCGAACAACTCTCCGGAAAGCGCGACGCCGCATCCGTTTCGAGACTGGCCAAATCGCTCCAAAACGACCCGTTTTACGGTGTCCGCCTCGAAGCGGCGCGGGCGCTTCGCGCGATCCACTCGGACGCCGCATTCGACGCGCTGGCCGACTCTCTGGATCAGGACGACGCACGGGTCCGGGCGGAGGTGGTGTCCGGCATCGGCGGGTTCTATCGGGAGGCGGCTTTCGAGAAAACCCTCGCGATCCTGAAGACCGAAAAGAACCCGGAGATCCTTGCAAGGGCACTCGACGGATTGGCGGCCTATTCCAAGCCAGTGACGAGGGAAACCCTGCTGCGATTCCTCAACACGGATTCCTATCGCGAACGACTCGCCGGCGCGGCGATCAGGGCAATGCGCGAGCAGGACGATCCGGATTTCACCACTCCCCTCATGAAGGCAATCCGCGACCGGGGCGAGGCGTTGCCGACCTCGACACTCGGCCAGGCGCTTGCGGCAGTGGCCCATCTGGCACGAAACGCGGAAGACAAATCGGAGGCGTCCGAACTGATCGCCGGATTCACCGCGAATCCCCGCGAGAACCTTCGCCTGGCTGCCATCCGCGCGCTCGGGACGCTGGGTGATTCGACAACGATTCCGGCGCTCGAAACCTTCGCTTCCGCGAGCAAGGCGAGCCCGGACCAGAAAGCGGCCGAGGACGCGATTCGCGCGATCCGTGCCACCAGTCGGCCCGGCGATGATTTGAAGACCCTGCGAAACGAAGTCCTGGATCTGCAGAAGGAAAACCGCGATCTCAAAAAGGAATTCGAATCGTTGAAGAAGAAACTCGAGGCCGGCACACCCGCCTCCGACAAGAAGCGCGAGCGCCGCAGGAAGTCTCCCTAGGTCCACATCGTGAAATTCGCATTATTGCAGCTTAATTCGACGATCGGCGATTTCGGCGCGAATGTCAGCCGGTTGGTCGAGAGCTATCATCAAGCCTGCCGGGCCGGAGCCGACTTTGTTCTGGCACCGGAGCTGTATCTGTGCGGATACCCACCGCGAGACCTGCTGCTGCGACCGGACTTCATCCGGCGGAATCTCGAGGCCCTTGATCAGGCCGCCTCCGCAACCGGGGAAGTGCCCCTGTGCGTCGGTTACGTCGATCGCAATTCCACGCTCCCCGGCAAACCGCTCCGCAACGCCGCGGCGGTTCTCCAGAACGGCAGCACCCTGCGCAAACTGAACAAGTCCCTGCTGCCGAGCTACGATGTTTTTGATGAAGCCCGCTACTTTGAACCCGCCTCCGAGGTGACCGTGTTTCGGTATCAAAACAGGACGCTGGGCATCACGATCTGTGAAGACATCTGGAACGATGCGGATTTTTGGCCCGAGCGCCTGTATCGGTCCGATCCCGTCCGGGACCTGATCTCCCAGGGTGCCGACCTGATCGTGAACCTCTCCGCCTCGCCCTGGCATCAGGGCAAGGAACGAACCCGCCTGGCGATGCTGCGAAAGGTGGCGATGGACGAAAAAGTCCCGCTGGTGCAGGTGAACCTTGTCGGCGCGAACGACGAGTTGATCTTTGACGGGCACAGCGTTGCCGTGGCTCGGGACGGTGCCGTTGTGGCGATGGGCAAGGGATTCTGCGAAGACCTCCTGATCGTGGATCCCGAGGCGCCCGAAGATGGGAGCTTCACCGGGGACGAATGGTCCTGGCCGGCACCCGAAGAACACCTGTTTCGCGCGCTCTCACTGGGAGTGGGTGACTATGTCCGGAAGTGCGGTTTCAAATCCGTGGTCTGCGGACTTTCGGGCGGCATCGATTCAGCCCTGACCGCAGCGGTGGCGGTGGATGCACTCGGCGCCGGGAACGTGATGGGAGTGGCCATGCCCTCCAGATTCTCCAGCGAAGGGAGCGTGCAGGACGCCCAGGCACTGGCTTCGAACCTTGGCATCCGATACGAGAAAATCCCAATCCAACCCGCCGTCGAAGCGATGGAGGGCCAGCTTCACGGGCTGTTTCAGGGACTGGCACGGAACGAAGCCGAGGAGAACATCCAATCCCGGGTGCGCGGAGCGATCCTGATGGCTCTCTCGAACAAATTCGGCTCCCTCGTCCTGACCACCGGGAACAAATCCGAACTGGCTGTCGGCTATTGCACGCTGTACGGCGACATGTGCGGCGCGCTGGCAGTGATTGCGGACCTGCTCAAGACCGAGGTTTACCGGGTCTCGCGCTGGGTGAACCGGGACCGCATCATCATCCCGGAGGAAACGCTGACCAAACCGCCGAGCGCGGAACTGCGCCCCGACCAGACCGACCAGGATTCCCTTCCGGAATATGAGGTGCTGGACGCGATCCTCTCGGCCTACGTGGTGGAGGACCGCAGTCGTGAAGAGATCATCGGACGGGGATTCGACCCCGGGATCGTGGCTGATGTGCTCAACAAGGTCACCTTCAGCGAATACAAACGTCGACAGGCAGCTCCGGGATTAAAGGTCTCGGCCCGTGCGTTTGGCATGGGCCGCCGCGTGCCGATCGCGCAGCGGTTCCGCACCTAAACGCGCCCCCCCGACCCGGCACCACCCAATGCCGGGAAGACCGCGCCAAAACTTCCGATACAAAGGCCGGGTTGATTTGCTTGCCTTTTCAAGCGCCTTGCTCTTCTGTTTGCCCAGACAAGAGTGAATCACGATGAAACCACGCAACGGTCGTTTTGGCAGAAATCAAACGATCTGGAATGCCGCGACTGGCCCTACCGGCTCAGTCGGCGCGTCCGGTCGATCGTGCGCCGATGGTCTTCCAACCTGCTGACACTTGCGGATGAACCCAGGGCGTGGACATCGATGCGCCGGGGCTGGGACACCGATCATTTTGTCCGACTCCAACGTTGGCGCGACCAGGGATTTCGTCCCCGTGTGATTTACGACATCGGGGCGCATCTGGGCAGCTGGTCCGAGATGTGCCAGTCAATTTTCCAACCCGAGCAATGCGTGCTCTTCGAACCGCAGAAGGATCTTCAGGAGCGCGCCCGCACCCGCCAACCCGCCGGTGCGAACTGGAAATTCCAGGACGTTGCCCTTGGAAAAACCGACGAACTGCAAACCCTGTACGTGACCGAGAACTGCTCCGCCTCGTCCATGCTCCAACCGGTGGTGAGCGGCGTGCCCTCAACCTGGGGAACCCGGCCCGTCAGCCGGACGGAGACGCGCATCGCCACGCTGGACGGACTGGCGGTCGCGGAATCCCTTCCCCCGCCGGACCTGGTGAAGATCGATGTGCAGGGGTACGAGGGACACGTGATCGCGGGAGGGCGGGAACTGCTGTCCAAGGCC
>JAIPJX010000099.1 GCA_021733945.1 Verrucomicrobiota bacterium
GAAATGGGCACGTCCGGTTTGAAGAGCGGGGAGTGGAAACGGAGTGGATGGAAGGATACTCAGGCACCGGCAACCGAAAGGGCCGGTCTCAGCTACGGCCTTGCCTACTCACCACCGCGCCACTCTTCGACTCCACAAAGTAGGAGCCTACGTAAGAAGACTCACTTCTTCAGCTGCCAAACCGGGCTATTTCCAGAGCATTTGGAGCCTCGTCACCCCGGCTCCTACCATGGAATGAGATTTTTCAGACACCCTCTAACGTAAATTAAAATCGGTATTGAGTAAAAAAAGTCGTGTTTCGAATCGACAATCCTGTCTGCATGGATTTACCGTATGGATTGACCTTGGATTTTGCAGGAAGGATTCATTTGTCATGCGGGAATTGATTTCCAATTTTCTTATCTCCTCGCGGAACCCCGGGGAAGCGGGGGATTCGGTCCTTGTGGTTGACGATCGGGGAATCATTCAGGGATCGAACTCGGCGGCGGAGGCCCTTTTCCGCTGTACCGAGTCTGAGATGGTGGGGCGGGATGTCGCGTTGTTGGTGCCGGAACCTTGTTCGAGTGAGGGCGACAGTTTCGGTCAACGTTGCCGGAAGACGATGACGGATCAGATCGCGGATTGTCCCAGGGAGGTTCTTGGGCGGCGCAAGGACGGCAGCTTGTTCCCGATGCGCCTGACGATGAGTGAGGTGACGCAGGGCGGGAAAATGTTTTTCCTCGGAATGGTGAGGGAACTCTCCGAGCTGGAAGCTCAAAAGTACAGGCTCTTAAACTCGCAACACATGGAGGAGATGGGATTGGTGGCTGGCGGGGTTGCTCATGAGTTTAATAATCTGCTGACGGTGATCAACGGATTCGCTGCGATCCTGGTTCGGAAAGGGGGCGATGACCCGAATGTTCTCAGGTATGCGAGCTCGATTCTGGATGCCGGATTGCGTGGGGCGAAGATCACCGGAGATCTGCTGGCTTCCAGTGGGAACCAGATCCTCCATCCCCGTGTCGTCGATCTGAACGAATTCCTGGAATCGATGGAAGCGCGGGTCCATGGGGCGATTCGCGCGAACATCACCATCGAGATGGATCTGTCGGATCGATCGAATCGAATTCATGTGGATCCGGACCTGCTGGAACAGATGGTGGTGGTTTTGGTGCGAAATGCGTCGGATGCCATGCGGCACGGAGGTTGTATCCGCATCCATACAGCCGTGACGGAAATGAATGCTGAGATTTTGGAAAAGGCCACTTCGGAGGTTGCTCCCGGAAGGTACGTGGTTCTGGAGGTGGCGGATGAGGGGGAAGGCATCGACGCTCATATATTGCCGAAGATTTTCAGTCCGTTTTTCACCACCAAGTCGATTGGCGAGGGGGTTGGTCTGGGTTTGGCCATGACCTCTGGGTTTGTCGGCCAGTCGGGCGGGTGTGTTGCGGTTGACAGTCGGCCGCGTCAGGGGGCGACGTTTCGGGTTTATTTCCCCGTGTTCGACGGAAGCCTCCCGGAGTCGAACGACGGGAGGGATGGTCAGGCTTTCGAATTGGCGACATGCGGACTCCGGGTGTTGATGGTTGAGGATCAGGCGAGTGTTCGCGAGTTTATGCGTGGTACGCTCGAGGAAGCGGGCTACGAAGTCATTGACGTTGGAACGGCTGAGGAAGGTTTGGCACTCGCGTTTTCTCAACCGTTTGACCTGCTGGTCAGCGATGTAAAACTTCCGGGAATGAGTGGGCTGGATTTGGTCGCCCGGCTCCGGGAGGCACGGCAGGACATGGCTTGTCTCCTGGTTTCCGGGTATCCGGGTGAGCAGACTCTGCGAATCGCAGGTCTGCAAGATCGCATTGGCGTGCTGAAAAAACCGTTTTCGCGTGAAGAGTTCCTGGACCGGGTTCGCAGACTCCAAAGACCCGCCCGCTGAGGACGGTGTGAGGCACTGGACATCCGGACCTGTGTGTCGAGGTTCTGAGGTGCCTGATCGGTGGTTTGGGAATACCCAAATCCGTTGACTCCAGCGTGCCAAATGTGTTCTAAATGCGAATGCACTTTTTGGCCGCCACCGGCGCTCTGCCGGTCATTCCGTTGATTGCCCTTCTGGTTTTTGGAATTGCCCTGTTGCTGGTTCTGATTCTGAGATTCAAACTCCAGGCATTCTTATCCCTGATTGTTGTCTCCGTGACCGTTGCGGCCGCTTCCAAATTCGTGAACCCCAATGCGGTGCCGCTCACCCAGGTGGCCTCGACCATCGTCAACAGCATGGGGGGCGCACTCGGGTTTATTGCCACCATCATCGGGATTGGCTCCATTTTCGGCGCGATTCTCGAACATTCGGGTGGCACCCAGGCCCTGGCCACATCGCTGGTGGGATTTTTTGGCGAGAAACGTGCCCCGTGGGCCATGTTGCTCACCGGTTTTATTATTTCGATCCCGGTATTTCTGGATGTTGCCCTCGTGATCTTGGCCCCCCTGATTTACGCCCTGGCCCGGGATACCAAGAAACCCCTCCTCATGTTCGGCCTGCCTCTTGTGGTGGGCATGGCGGTCACCCACTCCTTTGTTCCTCCAACGCCCGGTCCGGTGGCCGTCGGTTATATCCTGGGCGTGAACCTCGGGTGGGTAATCCTCTTCGGTCTCATCATCGGCTTTCCCACGGCGATCCTTTGCGGGCCCTGGTTGACCACCCGCATGGCTCAGAAAATCGATGTGACCCTGCCAGAGCCTTCGACGACGCCCGAGCTTTCTCCCGCAAACCTGCCCAGTTTCAGTTTTATTCTTCTGCTCATCGCCCTTCCGATCGGCTTGATCCTGTGCGGTACGGTGATCGAACAGATGGTGGCCTCAGGGCTCGCGGAGACACTTTCGAACGCGGAACGAAATACACAGCTTGCGGCCGCCCTGGCCGCTGCCTCCCCGATCAAACAGTTCGTGTATTTTCTCGGCCACCCGGTGATCGCTCTGCTGCTCTCCACGCTTCTGGCACTGCATTTCCTCGGAACCCGCCGCGGTGTCAGTCGGGATACCCTGGTGCTGATCTCGACGAACGCCCTCGGTCCGGCGGGTATCATCATCCTGATCACCGGGGCCGGTGGGGTGTTTAAGGGAGTGTTGAAAGAGACAGGGATCACCGACGCCCTCGTCGAAGCGTTCGGGAACTCGGGCATACCGGTGCTGGTCCTGGCATACATCTTCGCCACCTTGGTTCGTGTGGCGCAGGGCTCGGCCACGGTGGCCATGCTGACCGCAGCGGGTTTGATGGTCGGGTTTGTCGAAGGTCTGAGCCAGCCGAAGCTGGCTCTGGTCACCCTGGCAATCGCCGCTGGCGCAACGGGGTTCTCCCATGTCAACGATTCGGGTTTCTGGATGATCTCGCGATATTTTCGAATGACGGAAGCTCAGACCCTGCGAACCTTCACGGTGTTGTCCACCATGATCTCGGTCATCGGGTTCAGCCTGGTGCTTCTGGTCTCGCTGTTCTTCTGAAAGCTGCTGGAAGCCTGCCACTTGTAGAAATTGGTGGCGAGAGCCGGAATCGAACCGGCGACACGCGGATTTTCAATCCGCTGCTCTACCGACTGAGCTATCTCGCCAACAACTGAGGTGGATTCAACGGTTCTTCGGACTGTTTGGCAAGGGTTATTTACACTCAATTTTGTCGCAGGCTGATTTTACAGCCGAACCGCCCGGTTTTAGCGGAATCCTGGACGTCGCGCCGCGCCCTTGTTCCAATGAGAATGGGGTCTATTTGCAGAGGAACGGAGCCAGGGTTGCCTTGAGATCCTTGCGAGCCCGGTAAACCCGCATCTCCACCGCTTTGGCCGAACAGCCCAGCAGGCCGGCTATTTGGGCGTGGGATTGCCCTTCGAATTCCGCCAGCACGAGCGGAATCCTGAGGTCGTCGGGCAGTTCCGCAACCGCCTGGCGCACCAGGCGGGATCGCTCGGTTTTCTCAAACAGTTCGCTGGGCGAAGGATCCGGGCTCCTCATCAGGGCTGTCCGATCGGGTGCGGACGATTCGAAACGGCTCTCAAGCGAGGTGACGGGTCGTCTGGAGCGGTAGCGGAGGTGATCCCGGAGGAGATTCGTCGCGATGGTGTACAACCAGGTGGAAAATTTGAACGCGGGCTTGAATCGATCGCGGTGCTGGTAAACGCGGGCAAAGCTCTCCAGAGCGATCTCCTCGGCGTCCTCCAGATTGCCCAGGCATCGCAACAGGTAATTGAAAAGCCGGCTGGCGTGCCGATCCATCAGCTCGTTCAATGCTGTGTCGTCGCCTCCAACCAGCCGGAGCATGGTGTCGCGATCCTCCTCCTCGGGGGCCATTGGGCTCATGAATGTTGGGTCCACTAGTGAACGTGGCTCATGGCTGGATTCGCCAGGAGGGTTCTGCGTTGCACCCAGTCCAAATAACGTTTTCCCTGATCTGCAGGCATCGTGCGACTTACATCCAGGAAATGTTCGAGCATGCTTTTCTCACATTCCATCCGGATCTGGGCCGCCTGTTCGATCGATTGTTCAATGGCCCTTGTCATGACATTGGTCCGGCTCAGGAGTTCCCGAAGTTCCCTGTTCCGGTCTGCGATCTGCTGGCACCGTTCGGCACATTTGGGAAGATAGGCCTCGTGGAGAGCTGAGATCCGGGCGAATTCGGCTTCGCTCAAGGAAAACTCCCTCTTCAACCAGCCCAGCTCGGGAGTTTCGGCTTCGAGAAGCGCGCGGTTCGAGGCCGTTGCTGCCGAGTAAAACACGGCATAGGCGCACACGGCCGCGAGAACCGCCGCTGCGATGATCTGAACGGTTCGTTTCACGGGTTAATATCCGGGGTTCTGGTAAGGATCCACCGATTGAACGTAGCGCCGTTCCAACTCCACCTTCATCTGAACCGAATCCTGCCGACCCTGGGTCCAGCCTGCCGCCAGGCCCGCAACAAGCCAGATCAGAATGAAACTGGCCGAAAGGGCGGGGCGCGCGAACAGGCGCTCAAGCCCTGAACTCACTGTTTCCCAGAAAGATCGGGCGGGATCCGAGGATTCCGCCAGTTCTATTCTCCGCCACACCCGGTCCTGAAAACCGGGCGGAAGGGGAGCCTCCAGACTTCCTTCGGAGCGAAGGAGTTGGTCGAGCTTCGAAAGCTTCTCGTTGCGATCGTTTGGATTCATTTGCATCCATGATGAATGGGCCACCGACGGTCACCTGCCGCGGCATCTGTCCGGACGTTCCGGTTCATCCACACCGCATGCATGGAAAGACCCCTAAATGGGATTATACGCCCGTTCGTGGTGCATCCCTCAAGGTTTCTCATCCTGTCGTTCATGCGGAAACTCAAGGGCAGGAATCAATTTCGTCCGGGGTTGGGGTGTCTGGGTGGTTGATCCGAGACTCCTGGATGGGTCGGTTCCTGGGGTTCCCGGGGTCGAAACGTCTACCGGCGTTTTTCCCTTCGCAGTTCCGGCGGGGTCGAAAAATTGATCCCCTTGCCATGGTCGAACAGCTTGTAAAGGGTGATCCCCCGGATGTTCTCCACGTGGCCGTCCGCGTACAGATAATTGGCCTGGCCGCCGGTCTTGTCGGCGTTCTTCTTGCCTCCTCCGTGTCGGTCCGGTTGAATGTCGTCAATCACGTCCCTCCATGTCGGCCACCCGACCCGTCCGTGCGTATGGTCGTGGAGGATGTTCATTTCCTGTTCGTCTGCAATTTCGAACACGATGATGGTTTCGGATGGGAACTTGAGTTGATCGAGAATATGCGCGTGATCCGGAGGGCTGGTTGGTGGAAACCCGGCAATCGGACCGGGTTGCGTCGTCCAGTCGTTGATCGGGTAACTGGTGCCGTTCCGCCTGATCCGTTCAAGCGCCCTTTTGTCGCTGGGACAGGCGCGCACTTCGTCACTGCCTCCCACATAAGGGAGGATCTGGCGAATCCACAGTTTGTCGGGGTCGTCGTGAAACATGTTGCTGAGGGGCATGTGTCCGCGATTGTCCGAGGCATACATCATGGTCGCAATTCCGATCTGCCGGAGGTTGGATGTGCATTTGGCTTTCTTCGCCGCTTCCTTGGCAATACCCAGGGATGGAAGAAGAAGGCTGGCCAGGATGGCGATGATCGCGATGACGACGAGCAGTTCGATCAACGTGAAGGCGGAGTTCCGGTGTGGGTCGTTTTTCTTCATGACAGCTGAGTGCATCCAAATCAGAGTCGATCCTTTGGATGGGACTTTGGTGAACCCAGCTATCACACAGGGAGTCACAAGAAAAACAAGTCTTTTTGAAACAGACAATGGGACAGGCTCGTTATTATTGCTCCCCAAACAAAGGGGCAGGCTTATCATCATGGACCCAAACCGATTCATAGAGCTCGTTCTGTTGGGGCGATGTTTCGGAAACTGCGCTAATGTGCGGTTTTCTCTGAAGAGTTTTTCAGGATTCAGAGCGCTGCGGGCTCACGTATCGAAGATTCTCCTTGTTCCGACAATAACCTCCCCAGGACTTGCTCCGCAGTGAGTAAGTCCTACTTTTGGCCTTTCCGCCCCGTGCGGCGTCGCTTTACACAATCACGGATACCCTCAAATCTCGCATGGTCCGCAGCTCTTTGAACGGCAGACCTCGCAGCGGACGTGCGCCATTCTTTCGTTTCGGCCCAAAGTAAGGCCGATATCTCAAGAACATCTCCTCGACAAAAGCCTGGGATCCCAGGGCATCCCCGTCGATCAGATATCGGATTCCAAGTCGCAAAGCGTCTGGGCGGCTTAGTTCGCCTCGACGTTCCCAGATTTCCCGAGCTCTTTCAGGGGTGAGTTGTCCTGCGTCTGCTGCTCCGATGTCTGCCTTGGAAAACAGGGTCTCCCGGTATTTTTCTGCTACGTGGTGCCAATCATCGTTCCCGTCAGCCTCAAAGCTTGCGATTCCGCTGATTGCCAATGCATTGCCTGCGGCCGCTTCGCCGTATCCGCAGAAGGGGTAGTCGGCCGGGTCCCGAACCAATCCGGCGCGCACTGGATTCAGATCGATGTAGGCAGCAACGGTTCGTACGACCTCGGGTCGATCCTCGACAAGGATGCTTCGAAAGCGCTCCGCCCAGAGAGTTCCGAATCTCTGGTGCGTCCTGTTATACCAGATGCTAAAGGACTGTTTCAGTTCCTTCATGAAGACGGAGAGGTTGTTCATTCTTTTCAGCAGGCGAATACGGTCCGTTTCGCCGATGCAACCAGTCGTCTTGATCGAATCTTCAAGGAGGAGTGTTTCGGGTGCGTTCTTGCCGTAGAAAGCGCTCACGCGGCCGAGGATCTCGCGATCCGAGAGCGGCGGTTGGACGGGGATTCGGACGAGTATGTGGAAGTGATTGGACATCAGAGTATAAGTGATGATCCGCACTCCGCAGAAGGCTGCATGACGCCTCAGCATTCCACGGAGAGTTCGTCTGATGGGATCGGGGGCGAGAAGAAACTCGCCGGCTACGATTCTGGATATGCAGTGGAACACGGAATTTGATTCAATGATCGCAAAACGCGGTTTTCGCATGGAGACCTCCTGTTGAGAATTGGGGGTAAACTCGTCCGGGATCGACGCACGGTCAAATAAACTTTGAGCCTGGCCCACTGTCTACGCGTGTTTTTTGTCGCTTATCGATTCCCGGACTTCGTATCCTTTGGTCACAGATGCAAAAGGTCTTTCTTGATCATCAATCGTCCTCCCCAATCCTGCCTGAGGTGGCCGAAGCGATGCGCCCGTATTTTGAAGAAGCATTCGGCAACGCCTCTTCGTTGCATGGACACGGGCTTCGAGCGAGGAACGCAGTTGCGGAGGCCCGCGCCCGGGTGGCAGCGTTTGTTGGTGCGTCGTCTCCAGAGGAGATTGTTTTTACTTCAAGCGGCACGGAATCCGTAAACCTGGCGATCAAGGGAACGGCCTGGTCCAGTGCGCATCGGGGGAATCATGTGGTGATTTCCCAGATCGAGCATCCGGCGGTGACCGGTTCCATTGAGTTTTTGGAGAGGCATGGTTTTTTGTGCACGCGGGTGGGAGTCGATCCGTTTGGTCGGATCGATCCGGCTGCGATTCGTGAGGCGATGACCGAGCAGACCATTCTGGTGGCGGTTCACCACGCCAACCATGATATCGGAACGATCCAGCCGATCCGTGAAATTTCGGAAATTGCAGCCGCACGCGGAGTGCCTTTGTTCGTTGATGCCATGGCGGCAGCTTCCTGGCTGCCGATCGATGTTGAGGCTGAGGGACTGAGTCTGCTTTCGTTTTCGGTGCATCGTTTTGGGGGGCCGAAAGGAGCCGGTGTGTTGTACCGGAACCGTCGGGCGCGTTTGGAGAGCCTGATTCATGGCGGAGTGCAGGAGGGCGGCAAGCGGGCTGGGACGGAAAATGTCCCGGCCATCGTTGGAGCGGGCATGGCGGTTGAGATCGCGGGACGAACCATGCTGGAAAGGGTGCCGTGCGTGAGGGGGCTTCAGCAGCGCCTTCTGGAGCGATTGACCGCAGGTATTCCGCATATGCAGCTGAATGGCCCGGAACCCGGTTCCGACCGGGTCTGCAACAACCTGAACATCAGCGTTGAGTTCGTGGAGGGGGAGGGGCAGTTGCTTAGTCTGGACATGGCGGGTGTTGCGGTGGCCAGCGGGACCAGCTGTCTGAGCCGTTCCATGAAGGTGTCGCCCGTTCTGGATGCGCTCGGTCTGGACCATTCACTGGCGCTGGGGAGTGTGCTTCTCACGTTGGGTGAGGGGAATACGGCTGAGGAAATCGACTGGGCGGCGGACACGTATGCGCGGGTGGTGACCAAGCTCCGAGGCATGTCCCCAATGTGGGACGAGTTTCAGAGCGGTCGGGTCCGGTCGGTCATTCGGCACCCGAACCAGGACACCGGAACACAGGTAGCGTGATCTGGCAGTGTAAAGATTTACGAGCCGGTGTGTTTACAATTCGCACGCGATAGGCCAAGAATGTTTCTGGAACATGATAAACGAAGAAATCATCAGAGAACGACTGAAGTCAGTGAAATACCCCGGTTACTCCCGGGACATTGTTTCGTTTGGCTTTGTCAAGCAGGTGGCGGCCAATAACGGCGCGGTGAGCGTGTCCGTGGAGTTGGCCTCGGCGGCACCGGAGGTGTTGAAACAGATCAAGGCGGAGTGCGAGAACGCGATTCGCAGTCTGCCGGACGTGGGTGCCGTGCATGTGGAGGTCAAAGCGGCTTCCGGTCCCGGTGCCCCAGCTGCGGCAGCCGCCTCGCCGTGGGATCAGCAGAGCGGTATTCCCGGGATCAAGAAGGTGGTGGCGGTGGCGAGCGGCAAGGGTGGCGTCGGCAAATCGACGGTGTCCGTGAACCTGGCCTGCGCGTTGTCGCGATTGGGGGCTTCTGTGGGTTTGCTGGATTGCGATATCTATGGTCCGAGCATTCCTCTGATGATGGGGGTGAACGACCGGCCGACCGTGAGCGCCGCCGAGAAGCTGGTGCCGCCGCAGAATCACGGCGTGAAGCTGATGAGCATGGGATTTCTGGTCGAGGGCGACGCCCCGGTGATTTGGCGCGGACCGATGATCATGAAGACCATTCAGCAGTTTATTCATGCAGTGGAATGGGGGGAACTGGATGTGCTTCTGGTCGATCTGCCGCCTGGAACGGGCGATGCGCAGCTTTCCCTTTGTCAGACGGTGCCGCTGGACGGTGGTGTGGTGGTTACAACCCCGCAGGAGGCTTCCGTGGGGGTTGTGCGCAAGGGAATTGCGATGTTTCGCAAGGTCAACGTACCGATCCTGGGAATTGTCGAGAACATGAGCTATTTTGAGTCGCCCAGCGGTGAACGGGTGGAGATCTTCGGCAACGGCGGTGGCCGGGCTGAGGCTGCCAGGCAGGAAGTGCCATTCCTCGGAGAAATTCCGTTGTTCACCCAGATTCGGATTGGTGGGGATCAGGGTGTGCCCATAGTGGTTTCGAATCCTGAGGATAAGGCGTCCGAACCATTCTTTCAGGTTGCCAAGACCTTGCGTGATCTATGGAAATGAGCGGGCGAGCCCGCGTTGATTCCCGAGGGGCCGGTTCGGACGGTTTTGTGATTTTGGTTCGGATTATGCTGAAAACTATTGTCAAGAAGAGAGACCGTGGTAACCTGTGGACGATTCCGACGGGAAACCAGCAGTAACTTTGCAGCGAGCCATCATACTATGACCAGTGGCAACGACTTGGTAAAGAACTCCTCGCTCTACCGCGAATTTCAAGCCGAGCGGGAAGAGATCCTCCGGCACAAATGGATCGAGTCCGAGAAGGCGGGACGGGACATCGGTTTTGAGCATGCCTTGACGGACTGGATCTTGAAGCATCGCTCGAAATGGCGTCGGAGCAGGCATCAGCCCCATCCGGGAACTTCCTAAACGACTGATGCGGTTTTTCTGCAGGATCGGCACGTGTTCTCGAATACACTCGAGAGCAGCTCAAAGTTTCTCCCGACGGTGTAGGTAACATTCCATGGCATCCACTTTTTCCATTGTAATCGGACCGGACGCGTTATCCCGCATTCTCACGCGGATGGCGCATGAAATTGCCGAGCGGAATCACGATCCCTCTGAAGTGGTGTTGGTGGGGATTCAGCGTGGGGGCGTTGGCGCAGCCGACCGGTTGGGTGGGTTGCTCAGTCAGATCTGGGGGGTGACGGTTCCGACGGGCACGGTTGATGTGGGCATGCATCGGGACGATCTGGATCAAAACGGCGCGCGCGAGATGCATCCCACTGCGATCCCGGTTGACATCAACAGCAAGATAGTTGTGTTAATTGATGATGTTCTGTTCAGTGGACGCACCGTCCGTGCGGCGATGGATTCCCTGGCGGACCTGGGCCGGCCCAAGTGCATTCAGCTGGCAGTTCTGATTGATCGCGGGCAGCGCGAACTGCCGATCCACCCGGATTTTGTTGGGAAAACCATGAAGACAGCTCCGGACGAACGGGTGCGTGTGAGTCTGAAGGAGGACGGGGGAGACGACACCGTTGGGTTGGAGAAGGCATGAGCTGGACTCGTAAACATCTGCTGGATATTCAATCGCTGAGTGCGGCCGAGATTGAGACCGTGCTGGACACGGCCAGATCGTTCAAGGCGGTGGGCGAGCGGGCGATCAAGAAAGTTCCGGCTCTGCGGGGCAAGACGGTGGTCAACCTGTTCATCGAACCGTCGACGCGTACCCGCATCAGTTTTGAGCTGGCGGCCCACCGTTTGTCGGCAGATGTGATCAATTTTTCAGCAGAAGCATCCTCGTTGCGCAAGGGCGAAACGCTGAAGGATACCTCAAGAACGCTGGAGGCGCTCAACGCCGACATCATCATTGTGAGGCACAGCGCGACGGGGGCGCCGCATTTTCTCTCCCGGTTCCTGGCTGCCAGCGTCATCAACGCCGGTGACGGGGCTCATGAACATCCCACGCAGGCCCTGCTCGATGTGTTTACGATTCGCGAGTGCAAGGGAAAGATCGCCGGACTGAACGTGACGATTCTTGGAGACATTCTTTACAGCCGGGTGGCGCGTTCGGGTATCTGGGCCCTGACCAAGCTGGGTGCCAGGGTGACCCTGTGCGGTCCCTCCACGCTGGTGCCCAAAGTTTTTGAAAAACTTGGATGCCGGGTGGTGCATGATGTTGAAGAAGCCGTCCGCGAGGCGGATATCATCAACCTGTTGCGCATTCAGCATGAACGCCAGCGTCGCACGATGTTCCCGAGCATCGGTGAATACACGAGCTTGTTTGGGTTGAACAAGGCGAGAATGGCAAAGACCCGGCCGGATGTATTGATCATGCACCCCGGTCCGATCAACCGCGGTGTTGAGATTGACAGCAGTCTGGCGGACGGCCCCCAGTCAGTGATCCTGAATCAGGTCACGAATGGTCTGGCGGTTCGCATGGCGGTCCTGTTTCTGGTGAACGGCGGATCCGAGGCCTCGCTCGCTCAGTAGCCGGTTATTCGGCTGCCATGGCCCGGCCAGCGATCCATCCGGTGGTCCATGCCGCCTGAAAGTTGAACCCGCCCGTGATGCCGTCGATGTCGAGCAGTTCCCCCGCAAAATGGAGCCCCGGGCAGATGCGGCTTTCCATGGTCTTGAAATTCACTTCCCGGAGCGGGATTCCGCCACAGGTGACGAATTCGTCCTTGTTCATGCTCTTGCCCCTTACTGTGAGAGAGCTTCGAACCAGATGTTCGGTGAGGAGATGCCGGGCCGAGCGGCTGAGAGCCGACCAACGGGTTTCGGGGCTGATGCCGGCGGTGCGAACCAGCTGCTCCCACAATCGACCGGGAAGGGGGGGGAAGGCGGTGTTGACGATGCGTTTCGCGGGCAGCTGCGCCGACAACGCCTGGAGGCGGGTTGCGACCTGTTCGCGGTTCAAGTCCGGCAGCCAGTTGAGCAGGAGGGGGCATTCGTAATTGACCCCGTGCATCGCGCGAGCTCCCCACGCCGAGAGCCTCAGGATGACCGGCCCGCTCAAGCCCCAGTGCGTCAGGAGCAGAGGCCCCCGTTCGCGAAGACTCAGTTCGGGAACCGACGCTTCGACGGATTCCACGGATATTCCCGCCAGCGCAGGCACCCAGGCCTCCTGGACATGGAAGGTGAACAACGATGGAACCGGTGGTTCCAAGGTGTGTCCCAGGGAAACGGCAAGCCCGCCACCGGCCGGTGTTCGACAACCGCCTGTGGCCAGGAGCAATCGATCGCAGGTTCGGGTGAAGCCATTTGAAAGCGTCAATTCGAAGGGGCCCGCTTCACGGCGTGTGATTTGTTCGACCCCGGCGCGGGTGAAGGTCTGGACCCCGGCCCGTTGCGTTTCGGTGAGAAGGCAATCGATGATGGTCTGGGACGAATCGGAGACTGGAAATACGCGGCCATCGGTCTGGGTCTTGAGTGGCACACCGCGCGTTTCGAACCAGGCGATGGTGTCGGCGGCCTGAAATCTCTGGAGGGCTCCGATCAGGGCTCGTTCCCCCCTTGGATACGAGGAGGCGAAGGCCCGGACATCGCCCGGAGTGTGCGTGACATTGCAGCGTCCCCCCCCGGAGATGCGGACTTTTGAAAGGAATTGAGGGCCCTTCTCCAGGATTGAAATGGCAGAGTCGCGGCGTGTTTCAGCCGCGGCGAAAGCTGCGAAGAATCCTGCGGCGCCACCTCCGATAATGCAGATTTCAAGAGGCTTCATGGGATCGGTGGATTGCAGAACGAAGGGGTGTGCGGTCCAATGGGAGAGAGCGAACCCCGGCCCCGCGATGGGGAGTCGCTGGGCCGGGTGGAAACAAGGTCCCCGGTTCGGGGCTGTGTGTCCTGAGAAACTTAGGGATGTTCAACCGCCCACTTCGGCGCGTGCCTCGGCGGCAAGGGCCGTGCTGAGATAACGTTCGCCGGTGGAGCAGGCGATGGTGACGATCATCTTGCCCTTGTTCTCGGGGCGTTTGGCAACTTCGATGGCGGCACAGACGTTGGCCCCGGTGGAGATTCCGACGAGAATGCCTTCCTCCTTGGCCAGTCGGCGCGCCATGGCAAAGGCGTCGTCGTTGCTGACCTGCACGCACTGGGAGATTTGGGGGTTGCCGGAGGCATCCTTGAGGTGGAGGTTCGTCGGCACGAAACCGGCACCGGTGCCCTGGATCTTGTGAGGGCCTGGTTTGAGCGGTTCTCCGGCGAGGGTCTGACTGATCACGGGGGAGTCTTTCGGTTCGACGGCGATGGCTTCAAAGGAAGCTTTGCGGGGTTTGATCACCTCGTAGCAACCGGTGATGGTTCCGCCGGTGCCGACCGCGGATACGACAAAATCGACCTGTCCGTCGGTGTCCGCCCAGATCTCCTCGGCGGTGGTTTTGCGATGGATTTCAGGGTTGGCAGGGTTTTCAAACTGCTGCGGGATCCAGGAGTGAGGAGTGTTTTTGGCGATGTCCTGCGCCCGATTGATGGCGCCTTTCATGCCTTCCGAGCCCGGGGTGAGGACCAATTTGGCACCGAGCATCGCCAGGAGAGTGCGTCTCTCGAGCGACATGGTGTCGGGCATGGTGAGAATGAGCTGGTAGCCTTTTGCAGCCGCGACAAATGCCAGGGCGATGCCGGTGTTCCCGCTGGTGGGTTCGATGATCACGGTGTCCTTTGTGATCAGCCCGCTCTTTTCAGCCGCATCGATCATCGCCAGACCGATCCGGTCCTTGACGCTTCCGAGCGGGTTGAAGAACTCGCATTTCAGAAGAATGGTGGCCTCCAGTCCGGCTGTGACCTTGTTCAGTTTGACCAGGGGAGTCCGACCGATGGTTTCGACGATGTTGTTGTAGATTTGACCCATAGATTGGAATAAGAGTTGAGGGTTTCCTTGGCTTTCCTTGACAAAAAACAAGAGGGAACCTCCTGGTATGGGAGGTTCTCGGCTTCTAACTGTTTACTGACCTTTGGCGCGCGGTGTGCAACGGAGCCCACGGCGCTCAGTGAAATACTCAGGCCTTGGCCGGTTTCGCGGCTTTGGCTTTTTCGTTCTTGCGCTTGAGATAAGCGACCCGACGTTTTCGTTTCTCCATTTTGTTGTGCTGTTTTCCCATAAGATACTTTACTTTCTATAGACAATTCTATTGTTTAAGCCTGAATATGAAGATTCCGAGAGCCCTGTTCAATATCTATTTGCTGATTGTTGTGGCAGCGGTTTCTACGGGGTGCAAAACCACGGAGGAGAAGGAGCAGTCCAAGCAGGCCTCAACGCTCCGGTTTCACCTCGAAGTGAACGAGGACGGCACCGCCCGGAACAGCGGAGTCCCCATCTACCGGGAGCGCCCGATGCTCGTGAATGTGAATCGCGACCCATTCCTGACCGAAGGAGACATCGATCAGGCCAGGGTGGTGGACGTGATCGGCGGGTTCTCGATCGAGGTGCGCCTCAACAAACACGGGGCGCTCGTGCTCGACATGGTTTCCGGTGGCAACAAGGGCAGGCGTATTGGAATCCAGAGCCAGTTCGGTCAAACCCGCTGGCTTGCGGCTCCCATGATCACGCGCCGGATCCAGGACGGATTGTTCGTATTCACTCCGGATGCAAGCCGCGAAGAGGCCGAACGGATCGTTCGCGGACTGAATAATTTGGTGAAAAAGCTCAAGAAAAAGTACACTTTTTGATGTTTCGAGAGTTTTCGACCTTCCCGACGCCTCATCCAAACTCCCGGTTTGAGGATCAATCGGGGCTGTTGGGCGGACTCCAACGATTGGCGGCTCTTGCCCTCGCGCTCAAGTTTGGAGGTGTGCCTGTTTTTCCGCTGTGGGTTTTCATGAGCGGGTGTTTGCTCCCGACCGGCTGGGCTGCGGAGGGGTTCGCTTTTCCAACCGCCAACCGCGCTCTTTTGGATCCGGATGGCGGAGAGCGGTTTCTGGTGCCCACCCCAGGGAGAACCTGGGAAAGCGGGGGGTATGGATGTGTGCGCAGCGAGGGGTGGCAGCTCCATGAGGGGCTCGACATTCGGTCGATTGATCGGGATGCCAGAAACGAACCGGTGGATCCGGTCATGGCTGCGGCGGCGGGATCGGTTGCGTATGTCAGTCGGGATCCGGCCCTGTCCAATTACGGAAACTACATCATTCTTCGGCATCAGGTGGAGGGATTGGAGGTTTTTTCGTTTTACGCCCATCTGGCCAGCATTGATGAGGGCATGACGCCAGGCAGGGAGGTTGGTCAGGGGGAGGTTCTTGGGATCATGGGCCGCACAGCCAATACGGGAGACCGGATCTCCAAGGCCCGGGCTCATGTGCATTTTGAGGTTGGGCTCCAAATCAACGAACGTTTTCCGGAGTGGGTCCGGGAGAGTTTTCCCGATCAACGCAACGATCACGGAGTCTGGAACGGACAGAATTTTATTGGAGTGGACCCTGCGGTTCTCCTGACCCGTGGAGGGAACCCGGATAAACCGTTCGGTTTCCTGAATTTTCTCCACAACCAGGTCGAGCTTTGCAGGGTCATGGTTCTGGAAACCGATTTTCCCTGGTTGCATCGTTATGCCAGATTGATCCGCAGGAACCCGCAGGCGGAACTGGAGGGCATTGCCGGTTTTGAACTGGTCCTGAATTTTGCCGGTCTGCCTTTTGAAATCGTTCCCCGGGCTCCGAGTGAAATTCAGAGCCTGGAACCGGTGACCCTGCTCTCCGTCAACGCTGAGGAAAAGGTTCGGAATCCCTGCGGAAAGATCGTGGTGCAGCGCGACGGGGAATGGCGACTGACCAACACCGGCATGCGCCGGATCGATCTGTTGACTTACTGAAGGATTGTCCGCGGTTTGCCTTCCTCCTGCCGGGGAAGGGGTGACCCGGACTGTTCCGAACATCACGCTCAAACTTATGAGAAATCCATTGCCCAAATTGCTCGGCGGGGTCGCGATCTCCGGTCTTGTGTTATCGTTTGCCCCGAGCGCCCAGGAGTTGCCGTCCATCAGTCGGATCGTTCCGGTTCCGGGAGGCGACGTTCGGATCGATTGGACCGCGCCTCAGGGAGAGCTTTTTCGTCTCGAGACATCCGGGGACCTGGTCCGGTGGCAACCGTGGATCACCCTTCGTTCTTCGGGAACCGGTCGGCAAACTGATGCCGCCGCGCCTCATCTCAAAAGCCGGTTTTATCGGTCGCTCCCGGTGACCGATGCGGAAACGCTCACGGGAGATCATTTGGAGACGGAGGCTGGGGACGCCGTGATTCACCCGGTGAACCACGCCAGCTTTGTGATTCAGTGGAACGGCATCATGATTTACAACGACCCGGTGGGTGGCGCGGCCGCCTACTCCGGATTGCCGCCAGCGGACCTGATCCTGGTGAGTCATTCTCACGGCGACCATTTCAGTGCGGCGACATTGAGCGCCGTCCTGGGACCCGAAGGTGCGATTGTGGCACCCCGCGATGTCTTTAACTCGTTGTCCGCCGCGTTGCGGGCCCGGACCACGGTGCTCGCGAACGGGGAGGGAACCGAATGGCTGGGAGTGGGTGTGGAAGCCGTTCCCGCCTACAACAGCAGGCATTCCCGGGGCAGCGGCAACGGGTATGTGGTGACCATTGGCGGACGCCGGTTGTACATGAGCGGAGATACGGGGGATGTGGCCGAGATGCGTTCCCTGGTGAACATCGACGTTGCATTTCTTTGCATGAACGTGCCCTTTACGATGACGGTCACCGAGGCGGCCAGTGCCGTGCGGGATTTCCGTCCCCGGGTGGTTTATCCGTATCATTACCGGAATCAGGATTCCACGCTCTCCAATCTCGAGTCCTTCAAGTCAATGGTGGGCCTCGACGGAGGGACCGAGGTGCGGATTCGGAACTGGTATTAGCGCAGGGGAAGCTCCGGTTTGGGGCTGGGGCGGAGGTTGAGTCGTGGTTTTCTCCGGGCGGTTCGGTTCTTCGATTTTCCAGGCTCCGCCATCGGAATTGAATTGCTCCCGAGGGGTTGTGCTTCCAGAATACGGAAATAATATGGGTGCACAATGGAAACAGGCCGGGCGTGAAGCCAACGCACAAAAGCGTGGGCAGATGGTTGTCAAACTGGTGCGGGAGATCATGGTCGCCGCTCGAATGGGCGGCGCCGATCCGGATCTGAACGCGCGGTTGGCGGCTGCGGTGGAAAAAGCCCGCAAGAGTTCGGTGACGCGTGAAACGATCGAACGCGCCATCAAAAAGGGCGCCGGCCTCACGGATGAAAAGATCAGCTTTGAGCTGGTCGCTTACGAAGGATTTGCGCCGCACAAGGTCCCGGTCATCGTGGAATGTCTGACGGACAACCGGAACCGGACGGCACCCGAAATCCGAAACATATTCAAGGCCGGAGCACTGGGGCAGCCCGGCAGCGTGGCTTTCTTTTTTAATCACATGGGTGTCGTGGAGGCGACCTACACGGATTCCGCCCGGGATGCGGAATCGGACGCGATCGAGGCCGGCGCCCAGGAGGTGGAGGAGTTGGAAGCCGATGAAGTGCCCGAGGGTTCGATCGGGGCGCGGTTCATCGCGGAGATCAAGGAGCTGGACGCCGTCTCCAAAGCGTTGAAAGCGGCCGGTTGGAGTGTGATCGCCTCGGAGATACGGTATCTTGCGAAAACCTTCCCCGAACTCGATGAGAAGGCTCGCAAAGAGGTCAGCGAATTTCTGAACGAGCTCGACGATCACGACGACGTGCATCGAGTCTACGCAGCCATGCGCTAGGCGGTCGGGGCTGGGTGCGTCCAAAGCGGTGTCGATGCTGCGCTCTGCCGCGCGCACTCCACAACGCGATCGTTCTTCCGACGCCATGCGTTGGAATCCATCCCGATTGCGGACACGAATCCCAAGGTTCGGTGAAAACAAAAGTTTCTTTGTGGTTCTCTGCGACCTCTGAGGTCTCTGTGTTAAACCGAAGGTCTGAGCAGGACAATCGCGCAGGCTACCTCGAGAAGCTGGCGTCTCGGGTAGTCCCATGTTTTCTTTGAACGCGGAGCGCACAGAGATCGCAGAGAACCACAGGGAGAGCTGCGTCCTGGATGCCATGACCGTTTCGCCTCCGCTCGGATCACCGAACCAGAGCGTCGAGGACAGCCACCGGCCATCGTGTTTACCAACCACTCAGACAATTCTTGGCGCAGCGTACTTTTCCATCCTGGCGGTCCGGTGGCCGCACCTCACGCTGATCGATGGGTGGACTGGGTGGACTGGGTGGACTGGGTGGACTGGGTGGACTGGGTGGACTGGGTGGACTGGGTGGAGTCGGTCGCGCTGCGACCGACAGTGCCTCGCAGCGCGAGGCACACTACCTCATGAGGTACACCACTCGCGGGGATGCTCCGGTCTTTGCCGGGTTCGCGACAGCGTCGTGGAGTGCGGCGGAGGCCGCCGCACTCCACAGGGCGACGGGTGTGGCGGAGCGAAGGGAACCGTGTCTGCAATGGGGATGAACTCCAAGGCATGGCGTCGGAACAACGACGGTGTTTTGGAGTGCGCGCGGCAGAGCGCAGCGTCGACGCCGCTTTGGTTCTGCCCGAATAGGCAAACCCACTCACTCCCAATCAGGATCCCGATCCGTTCAACGGCAAGCCATGAGGAACCTCGAAATCCTCAACGAGGACATCTCCTCCCCTTAAACTCCCGTTCCAATATCGGCAGGGCGAAGCGCACTGTCATTCGTTTAAGCTATTCGGAGGGTAGGGCGAATCCGTCCCGGTGACCCGACAAGCGGTTGAGCGAAAGTGAGTTGAGCGGCTCAGCGAGGACGCTTCGCCCTACCATTTCAGTTCTTAAACGAATGGCAGTGGGGCGAAGCGTCTCGCTGAGCCGCGGGCCACCCGGGGGCCGGATCCCTGACCGCTCACCGAGCGCTTCGTCCCAGTGGCTACAGGCGACACAGTTGGGTGGTCAGTGGCAGGGGCGTTTGTTAGAGTGGAGGCACGATGAAGAGAAATGTGGGTTCGACCGGCCTGTTCCGAGGTGGATGGGTTCCGTGGAGAAACGTGTGTCTGGTGACCTGGGGCGTGCTGTTGTGCGTGTTGGGTTATGAACTGTTTCCGCGGATGGAGGGTGCCTGGAGCAAAACTCCTTGGGGCAGGGAACATCCATGGCAGGGCGGGATCCAAGCATTCGGAAAACAGGCTGAAAACGTGGCCCTCGCCGATCTTTTTCACCCGGCACCGCGACTGAAACTGGATCCCCGCCGGATGGATCGGTCCCGGACCCTGCTCTGGTTCCGTGACCGGGTTTCCGGGGGGCTTGAAACGGCCAACAGCTGGCCCAATGCAGTCCTCGTTCATGCCCTGATCGATTCCCCTGAACCGCGCCGTGCGGAGATCGAAAAATACTGGAACCAACTCATTGGTCCCGATGGAGCGTGGCGGAATGGCCCAAAACTCCTTTCGCATTGCATGGTGGGAATGCCTCTTCTGGATTGGAATCAACGGACTGCCGAAGATCGATATCGCGTGGCTGCGGAACGACTGGTCGAATGGCTGCTTGTGACCCACCCGAGATCCCCGAGCGGAACACTTCCCTACCGTCCCGAGGAGCCCGGCATTCTGCTGGTCGACAGCCTTGGAATGATTTGTCCGCTGCTCGCTCGTTTTGGTCGGGAGCACGGCCGACCCGAGGCGGTGGCCCTTGCAAAACACCAGTTGATCGAGTTCCTGGATCACGCCATGGACGCACGCAGTGGACTGCCTTTCCATGCCTATGAGATCGGGGTTGGGGCATCCGGTGCGGCATTCGGCCTGGCGGGCTGGGGACGTGGTGTTGGCTGGCTTGCGCTCGGATTGAGCGGCACGATCCCTTGGCTGACGCAGGAGGATCCGGACCGGCTTCGATTGGAGACAGCACTGCGCGATCTGATGAATGCGGCGCGGCGGTTTCAGCGCGAGGATGGTCTTTGGGGCTGGGCCGCGAACATCCCGGGGGCTGAACCGGACACGTCGGCCACCGGAATGTTGGCCTGGGCTCTGCGGTCCGGAGTTCAAAACGGGAGCCTGAACGGGGAGGAATTTGAAGCTGTCCGAAGGAAGGCGATGATGGGAATTCTCAAGCATGCCACGTCCACCGGGGAAGTGGGGCAGTCGATGGCCGACGCGGCGGGGGTGGGGCAGTATCCGTGGCTCTTCGGGCATACCACCTGGACCCAGGGATTTGCCGTTCTGGCGGCTCGGGGGCTTTCGGACGAATGAGGGTGGTGTGAGGAGGGTTCGTCGGTCGCAGGGAAATAAAAGAGA
>JAIPJX010000100.1 GCA_021733945.1 Verrucomicrobiota bacterium
CCTGCAACCCGGCTCGCCGGGACGGTTCGCGCTACCCAAAAGCGGCAGAGGACTACCGCCGTCCAAGACGCTTCGCCTTGGTGGGGGGCGCGCACTAAACTTCGTTCGTCATCGACGAAGAATTCTGTCATGCACCCCCACCCTGGAGGCAGCCATTTTCGTTCGGATTCGTTGAAAAAGCGAGGTGATGCCGGGGAATGCCGCCCGACCACGGAAAGCCATTGACGCTCCCAGCCTTCTGGTCGCAATATGCACGGCTCAAGGTGGGATTGACACGCAGAGGCGACGGTCCCATCGGCACACGACGAAGCTCGAACTGAAATTGGAATCATGAACTTGGACACTTTGTACAGCGAACTCACGCTCCCGACGAAAGCCAAACTGGTGCTTCTGGTCCTGGACGGACTGGGGGATCTGGCCACTCCGGAACAATCATACCTGACCCCGCTGGAAGCGGCCAGAACGCCGAACCTGGATCAATTGAGCAAGGGTGCCGCGCAGGGGCGCATGCAACCGGTTGCTCCGGGAATCACGCCGGGCAGCGGCCCCGGGCATCTTGCGCTGTTCGGCTACGATCCGCTTGATTATCAGGTCGGCCGCGGGGTCATCGAGGCACTCGGCCTCGGCGTCGAACTGCAACCGGGCGATGTGGCGGCCCGGGCCAATTTCTGCACACTCGACAAGGCGGGCATTGTGACCGACCGGCGTGCCGGCCGGATCGAAACCGAGGTATGCGAGGAACTGTGCGCCCTGCTCTCCAGCAAGATCAAAACGGTCGCGGGTGCCAAGGTCACCATCCAGGCGGGCAAAGGGCACCGGTTCGTTGTGATCTTCCGCGGAACAGGGCTGGAAGGCCCGTTGACAGACGCCGATCCGCACCGCGAAGGGCTTCCCATTCCCAAGGTCGCCCCCGTCGATCCCAAATCGGCCAAAGCGAAGAAAGCCGCCAAACTGGTCGAGGAATTCTACAAGGTGGCCCTCCCCCTTCTCGCCAAGAAAACGCCAGCCAACGGATTCCTGATGCGCGGCATCGCTCACCAGCCGGAAATCCCCCTGTTTGAGGATCGGTACCGGCTCAAACCCGCCTGCATCGCGGTTTATCCCATGTACAAAGGCCTGGCCCAGCTGGTGGGCATGACACGCCTGGACGGATGCCAGACCATCGCCGATCAGTTTGACCGTTACCTGGCGGAATACGACAACTACGACTATTTCTTCATCCACTTCAAGGCGACCGACATGTACGGTGAAGACGGCAATTTCGATGCGAAACGCAAGGCAATCGAGGAACTCGACGCCGCGCTTCCGATCCTCATGCGGCGCCGGCCGGATGTTCTCGCGATCACCGGAGATCACTCAACCCCGTGCGCTCTGCAGGGTCACTCCTGGCATCCCCAACCGGTGCTGCTCTCGTCTTCCGTTTCCGGATCGGACAAACTCGAACGGTTCACCGAGACCGGTGCCAATCAGGGCTCGCTCGGTTTGTTCGAAGCGAAATACCTGATCCGATTCATGCAGGCCAACGCCCGGATGTTCGACAAATTTGGGGCGTAACCCGGAAACCGCCCTGCCGCACGGCAGGCAGCCACCCGTTCGGCCAGAAATACCGGCCGGGCAGCAATGCAATGGAGCCAGGCCCTTTTTCAGAAAAAGACGGGGCGGCTCCCAACAAACAACAAGAGCGGACACAGATGAAAGCGGTCATTCTAGCAGCAGGCAAAGGCACCCGGATGCGGAATCTAACCGCCGAGGTTCCCAAACCCATGCTCCAGGTCCAGGGCAAACCAATCCTCGAACATATCATCGAGGGTCTCACCAGCGCCGGGATCCTGGAAATCTGTGTGATCACGGGCTATTGCGCGGATTCCATTGAGGACTATTTCCGGGATGGCTCGCGCTGGGGTGCCACCCTTCATTTCGAAAGACAGGCCGTGCAGGACGGCACCGGCAAGGCACCGGAGCTGGCCAAAACGTTTCTCGCAGACGACCCGTTTGTGCTGACCTACGGCGACATCCTCGTGAAACCGGAGACCTACCAGGCGATGCGGGAGAGGTTCGAATCCGGCGAGTATTCCGGCCTGGTGAGCGTGACCCCGGGGCAAGACGTCACCCAGGGCGGCATCAACTTTTTCGACGAGCAGTTTCATCTGCAGAAAATTGTTGAGAAACCAAGCCAGGCCGAAGTCGCCCGGTTCCGGGAAATCGGATGGCTGAAAGACGGCCAACCGGTATGGTACAACGCGGGCATCTACATATTTCGCCCAGCGCTCTTCGAGTTCACGACCACCCTGAAAAAATCACCCCGGGGAGAGTATGAACTGCCGGACGCCATCACGGCCATGCTCGATGCCGGCCACCGCATCACCGGACTGGAGATCGCCGGGCGCTGGGTCGATGTCCGGGACCCGGAAGTTCTGGAGACACTTCAGACTGCAACCGATCCGCTCTGACCAATCCCCTGGCCCAGCCCAAACCCGGAACGTGATCAACCGCCGCCGCCAACCACACAAGCACGGGAATGATTGACCCAAGCACAAAAACCCATTAAAAATCAAAGTTCGAGGAACCGAACCTTTCCAAAAGCGCCATTTTATGCCTCCCAAATCGACCGAAAAGACGAGCGACAAATCCGAAGAAACACCGGTTGAAAAACCGGCCGACAAAGCTGCAGACAAACCCGTCGAGAAGTCAGCGGAAAAAGCCGTCGAAAAAGCCACCGCCAGCGACAAGAAAGCAGCCGCCAAATCAGCCGAGCCCGCAAGATCAGGCGACACCCGGAGCCGTGAACTCGAAGCGGCCATCTCCTCCATCACCAAAACCTACGGTGAAGGCAGCATCATGCGGTTGGGAGAAGCCCACGCCGTCAAGATCGATGTCATTTCGACAGGATCCCTGGCGGTGGATCTGGCCCTGGGAGTGGGCGGCATTCCGCGCGGCCGCATCATCGAGATCTACGGACCCGAGTCCTCCGGTAAAACCACCCTCATGCTCCATGTGATTGCGAACGCACAGAAGAACGGCGGAATCGCCGCGTTCATCGACGCCGAGCACGCACTGGACCCGGGCTACGCCAAACGGCTCGGAGTCAACCTCGACAACCTGCTGATCTCCCAACCGGACAGCGGCGAGGAGGCCCTGAGCATCTGCGAAACCCTGGCCCGTTCCAACTCGCTGGATGTGATCGTGGTGGATTCGGTGGCCGCACTGGTCCCGAAAGCCGAGTTGGAGGGGGAAATGGGCATGGCAACCATGGGCATGCAAGCCCGTCTGATGAGCCAGGCTTTGCGGAAACTGACCGCAATTCTGTCGAAAGCGAAAACCACCTGCGTGTTCACCAACCAGATGCGTGAGAAAGTGGGCGTGATGTTTGGCAGCCCGGAAACCACCTCCGGAGGCAAGGCCCTGAAGTTCTACGCCAGTGTCCGGATCGACATCCGCCGCAAGGAAGCCATCAAGAACGCAACCGGCAGCGTGATCGGCAATCGTGCCAAGGTGAAAATCGTCAAAAACAAGGTCGCCCCCCCTTTCACCGAGGCCGAGTTCGACATCTATTACAATCAGGGCATCAACAAGGAAGGCAACATCGTCGATGTCGGAATCGATCATGGGGTGCTGGACAAACGCGGTGCCTGGATCCAGTTCCAGGGCGAACTGATCGGACAGGGCAAGGATGCCGCCCGTCAGTCACTCGTCGACAATCCGGATGTCGCCCAGCGGATCATCGCGGCAATCCTCGAAAAACGCGCGGCAGCGTGATGCCACCGGTTCTCACTTCCCGGAACTGACACCCGGAAACCGGATCCATACTTCCATCGGGCCAGGCTCCCCCTGCGACCCAACGCCAGGGCCGGGTTCCCACGAGCCCGACCCTGTTCTTTACCCGGAACAAAACCAAAACGAAATCAGAGAAATAAAGGACAAGATTTGGTGAGCCGCAAAAGAACGCTTTCCAACATTCTCTGCACGGTTACTAGACTTGGACCATGCAGACAGCGATTGAACGGGAGCCGGTCTCCCATCCACAGCCATTCCGCGCAGAAGGGCCGCCGTTGAATCCCTCGACAGGGACAACGGGTTGTTTTCACTGCGGAGCTGACTGCGGTCCGCACCCGTGGAGCAGCGACGCCCGGAGTTTTTGCTGTCAGGGTTGCCTGACGGTGTATGAGCTCCTGCATACCAACGGACTGGAGCACTTTTACAATCTTGAAACATCCGCCGGAGTTCGGGTGCCGGAACCATCCAGGCAGGGTGAATACGCCTTTCTGGATGATCCGGAGCTCCAAAGGCAGTTCCTGGATTTCTCCGATGGCCGAATCGGCCGGGTCACCTTCCAGGCACCCGCCATTCACTGTGTCGCCTGTGTCTGGCTGCTGGAGAACCTGTTTCGTTTGCGCGACGGAATCGGCCAGTCGCGTGTAAATTTCTCCCGCAAGGAGGTGGCCATCACCTTCGAAACCGCCAAAATTCGCCTGAGCGCACTCGCCGCATTGCTGAAATCGATCGGGTATAAACCGGAACTGTCGTTTTCGGATCTGAACAAAACATCCAATCCACCCGTCGATCGGCGTTTGCAGGCCCAGTTGGGAGTGGCAGGATTTGCGTTTGGAAACATCATGCTGCTGAGCCTTCCCGGGTATCTCGGCTTTGATTCCGCCAGTGCATCCACGTTTCAATCGCTTTTCGGCCCGGTCAGCCTCTTGCTTTCGCTGCCCGTGCTCGGATTCAGCGCGGCCGACTACATCCGGGGTGCCCTGACGAGCCTGCGCCAACGCACCGTCACCATCGACCTTCCCCTGACCTTGGGCATTGTGGCGCTCTACCTCCAAAGTCTCGTTGAAATCCTGGCACAACGGGGCCCGGGATACCTGGACTCCTTTGCGGGACTGATCTTTTTCCTTCTGTGCGGAAAGTTGTTTCAGCGGAAAACATTTGACCGGCTCTCGTTCGACCGAGACTACCGTTCCTTCTTCCCGTTGTCCGTCGTCCGCAAGACCGCCTCGGGGGAGGAGTCCATTTCCATCTCGCGGGTGACCGTGGGAGACCGGTTGATGCTCCGGCACGGCGAACTGATTCCCGCCGATTCCCAACTCATTTCCGGACAAGCATTGATCGATTACAGTTTTGTAACGGGCGAATCCAAACCGCTGCCCAGAGATCCCGGAGAACACCTCTACGCGGGTGGACGCCAGACCGCCGGAGCCATCGAGGTCGAAGTCCGAAAACCGGTCTCCGAATCCTACCTGACCTCACTCTGGAACAACGGCCTCTTCCAAAAACAGGACCGACCCACTCTTCAGTCGCTCACAGACCGATTCAGCCGGCATTTCGTGACGGCAGTGATCACCACGGCGGCGGCATCCGCCGGCTTCTGGTGGCTGGCACAGGGTCCGGACCGTGCCGTGGCCGCGTTTTCCGCCGTGTTGATCGTGGCGTGTCCCTGCGCACTCGCGCTCTCCGCGCCGTTTGCTCTCGGCACGGCGCAACGAATCCTCGCCGGAAGACAGGTTTATCTGAAGAATCCGCAAATCATCGAGGCGCTGGCCGCGACGGACATGCTGGTATTCGACAAAACCGGCACCCTCACCGCCCCCTCCGACGGAGCGCTTCCCTTTGAAGGGATTCCGCTTTCAGATCATGAAAGCGCGCTCGTACGATCGCTGGCCAGCCAGTCCACCCATCCGCACGCGCTCAGGGTGGCGACAGCGCTCTCAGGAAACTCGAGAATCCCGGAGTGCACCGGTTTCCTGGAAACAGCCGGCTGCGGCATTGAGGGAACCGTCAACGGAACGGCGGTCCTGCTCGGATCCAGGACATGGCTGCAATCCACCGGCATCTTGCTTCCCGAACTTCCGACACCCACCGAAGCCAGCACCGTCTGTCTGGCGATGAACGGAGTTTACCGGGGGCGTTTCCTCCCGGACACACAACTGCGCCCCGGACTCGGCCGGTCCATTGAGGAACTCGGGAAACGATATCCCCTGGCCCTGCTGAGCGGCGACACCGAGAACGAACAAGATCGTTTTCGGTGCCTGTTCGGCCCGGCGGCAACGCTGCAGTTTAACCAGAGCCCCCACGACAAACTCAATTTCATCCGCCAACTCCGGGCATCCGGCAGGACCGTGGCCATGATTGGTGACGGACTCAATGATTCGGGGGCACTCAAGGAAAGCGACGCAGGAATCGCCGTGCTCGAAAAGATCGGTGCCTTCTCCCCCGCCAGCGATGGCATCCTCGTCGGCTCGATGGTCCCCCACCTGGGGGCCGTGCTGCGATACTGCAAGGCAACCATGCGAGTGGTGCGTTGGAGCTTTGCCATTTCGTGTGCCTACAACCTGATTGGCATCAGTTTCGCCGCACAGGCGGTTCTCTCTCCGTTGATCTGTGCCGTCCTGATGCCCCTGAGCTCAATCACCGTTGTGGCCTTTGCCTGCGCAACCACCCGATGGTTGGGCCGCAATCTGGTTCCCGAATCGGCCGACGCCGCGACCAATACCCGCCCTACAGCAGCGCTGGCAGACCACTCACCACTCCCGGCATGAATGTCATTTTTTTACTGCTTCTGGCCAGCCTTCTGGTTGCCCTGATTTTCCTGGCAGCCTTCCTGTGGGCCTCAAAGACGGGACAATTTGACGACACCTGCACGCCCGCGCTCCGGATTCTGATGGATGACGAACCAGCGCCCCGCAATCAAGCCGTTCTCACGAAGGACAAATCTCAACAATGAACATGAACGTGGACACATCGACACCTCACTCCCCCGCGACCCGGCCCCTGGAAACCTTTTACTACGACAACCGCGTCGTTCTCGCGTTTTCCATCGCCACCGTATTTTGGGGCCTCATCGGAATGAGCACCGGACTGCTCGCGGCCGTGCAGCTTTTCTGGCCTGCCGCGAACTTTGATTTATCCTTCACCACCTTCGGTCGGATCCGGCCCCTGCACACCAACGCCGTCATCTTTGCCTTTGTCGGCAACGGCGTGTTCACCGGCATCTACTATTCCCTGCAGCGACTCTGCAAAGCCCGCATGTTCAGCGACCGCCTCAGCTGGTTCAATTTCTGGGGCTGGAACATGATCATCGTTGCGGCGGCGATCACCCTCCCCCTCGGCCTGACCAGCAGCAAGGAATACGCGGAACTCGAGTGGCCGATCGACATCGCCATCGCCGTCGTCTGGGTGGTGTTCACGATCAACCTGATGGGCACGATCCTCAAACGGCGCGAACGCCACATGTATGTCGCCATCTGGTTCTACATCGCCACGGCAGTCACGGTTGCCGTGCTGCACATCGTCAATTCCCTGGCCATCCCCGCCAGCTGGTTCAAGAGCTATTCCATCTACGCCGGCGTGCAGGACGCACTGGTTCAGTGGTGGTACGCCCACAACGCCGTCGCCTTCTTCCTGACCACTCCCTACCTGGGAATGATGTACTATTTCCTGCCGAAAGCCGCCGGTCGACCCGTATTTTCCTACCGGCTTTCGATCATTCACTTCTGGGCGCTGATCTTCATTTACATCTGGGCCGGCCCTCACCACCTGCTCTACACCGCCCTGCCCGACTGGGCTCAGTCTCTGGGCATGGTGTTCTCGCTCATGCTGGTGGCCCCCTCCTGGGGCGGCATGCTCAACGGTCTGCTCACGCTCCGCGGTGCCTGGGACAAGGTCCGCGAAGATCCGGTCCTGAAATTCATGGTGGTCGCCGTGACCGCCTACGGCATGGCCACCCTCGAGGGCCCGACCCTTGCGATCAAGAGCGTCAATTCGCTTTCCCACTACACGGACTGGACCATCGCCCACGTGCACACCGGCGCACTCGGCTGGAACGGCCTGCTGACGTTCAGCGTGCTCTACTGGCTGTTCCCAAAAATGTACAACACCAGGCTCTGGTCGGTTCGTCTGGCGAACACCCATTTCTGGATCGCGCTGCTTGGCATGATGTTCTACGTCATTCCGATGTACTGGAGCGGCATCACCCAGGGATTGATGTGGAAACAGTTCACTGCGGATGGGTTCCTGCAGTATCCCAACTTCCTGGAGACCGTCACTCAACTGCTCCCCATGCACCGGCTCCGAGCCATCGGCGGCACCCTCTTCATCGTGGGCGTGGTGCTCATGATCGTGAACCTTTTCAAGACGGCGCGCGCCGGCACGTTTGTTCCGAACGAAGAAGCCCACGCCGCCCCCCTGGCTCCCGTTCCAGCGAACAGCCCGGCACCCAAGTACCGCCACCGAATCCTGGAAGCCAAGCCCCTCACGTTCACCGTGCTCACCACCGTGGCGATCCTGATTGGCGGGCTGATCGAGATCGTGCCGATGTATCTCATCGAAGCGAACGTACCCACCCTCGCGAACGTAAAACCCTACACTCCCCTGGAACTTCTGGGTCGCGACCTCTATATTCGCGAAGGCTGTGTGGGCTGCCATTCGCAAATGATCCGCCCCTTCCGCTCGGAGACAGAACGATATGGCGATTATTCGAAAGCAGGCGAGTTTGTCTATGATCACCCGTTTCTCTGGGGGTCCAAACGAACGGGACCGGACCTGCACCGAATCGGCCGCAAATACCCGGATGCATGGCATTACAATCATATGGAAGATCCGACCTCCACATCCCCCGGATCCATCATGCCACGTTACGACTGGCTCCTGACGACCAAACTCGACACCTCCTCGCTGCAGTCACGCATCAAGGCGTTGCGACGCACCGGGGTGCCCTACGCCCCCGGGTTTGAGCAGACGGCTCAGGCCGATCTGGAAACGCAGGCGGCCAGCGTCGTGGCCAACCTGCAGACCGGCGCCATCACCGCCCAACCCGATCGGGAAATCATTGCGCTCATCGCCTACCTGCAGCGCCTGGGCACGGACATCAAGCCTGAAACCACACAACCATAAACGGAGACACAAATCCTATGATTCAAGATGTGTTGCGGGATATCGGAGGGGTCGGAGTCTACGGGGTGATCTCCGTGAGTCTGTTCTTCCTGTTTTTTACGGGTATGCTGGTTTGGGCCTTCCGCCTCAAGGCACCCTATCTGAACTCAATGCGGGAGCTGCCCCTGGACGGCAGATCGCGCTCAATGAACAAGGGAGAGTCTCACCATGAATGATTCGAAAGACCCTCTGTTGCTCGACCACGAAGTCGACGGCATCAAGGAACTGGACAACAACCTGCCCCGTTGGTGGGTGTGGCTGTTCTACATCACCACCGCGTATGCGGTCGTTTACATGGTCTATTACCATGCCATGGGTGCCGGAGACCTCATGGTCGCCGAATACGACAAGGAAATGGCGGTCGGCGAATCCATCAAGAGCGCCGCCATTGCCCGGTTCGAAAGCTCGATCGACAGCGCTTCCCCGTCCACCGATCCGGTGGTCATCGCACGCGGGCAGCAGATCTTCGCCACAACCTGCGCCCCATGCCACGGGGTTCAGGGACAGGGGATCGTTGGCTCGAACCTCACCGACGACTACTGGATTCACGGCTCCACGTTCCAGGACAGCCTCCGCACGATTTACAATGGAGTGCCCGAAAAAGGCATGATCAGCTGGAAGGACTCCCTCAAACCGGATCAGATCCTGGCATCGGCATCGTACATCTACACGCTCCGGGGCACCAATCCGCCCAATCCGAAACCACCCGAGAACCAGCAGCAGCCCGCCTCGGACGAGCCATCGCCCTTCGAATAACGTGAACGCCCCTCCCTCCAAACCAACCTCGCCAAATCCCACCTCGGTGGATCAGGAGGTTGATTGGAACAACTTCCGGGATCATCTGTCGACCGCCGACAAGGAGGGGCGTCGCCGCTGGCTGTTTCCAAGGAAGCCCGAAGGCCGTTTCTACACGGCACGCACCTTTGTCAGCTACGTGCTCCTGCTCATCATGTTCGCGGGCCCCTTCATCCGCATCCAGGGCAACCCGCTCCTGATGATCAACATCCTCGATCGAAAGTTCGTGGTTCTGGGTCAGATCTTCTGGCCGCAGGACTCGGCGATCTTCGCGGTGGCCATGCTGGTTTTCCTGACCGGCATCATCGTGTTCACCGCCGCATTCGGCCGGCTCTGGTGCGGCTGGACCTGTCCCCAGACATTGCTCATGGAAATGGTTTTCCGAAAGATCGAATATTTCATCGAAGGAAACTCGATTCAGCAGCGCGCTCTGGACAAGGCCCCCTGGACCTCCCGTAAAATCCTCAAGCGCGCCACCAAACACCTCGTCTTCCTGGCCCTCTCCTTCCTGATCGGGAACACACTGCTCAGTTACATCATCGGCAGCGACGCCCTCCTGCGAATCATCGTCGACAACCCGTTGAACCACGTGCGCGGGCTCACGTTCATGATCCTGTTCACCGCCCTGTTCTATGCCCTGTTCGCCCGATTCCGCGAACAAGCCTGCACCTTCATCTGCCCCTACGGCCGCTTCCAGTCCACTCTGGTCGACAAGAACACCATCGTCGTCGGTTACGACTACAAACGCGGGGAACCCCGGGGTCGCTGGCGCGGCGGAAATGCCGACGCGAATCGTTCCGGCGGGACTTCCGGCGATTGTATTGATTGCCGCCAGTGCGTGGCCGTCTGCCCCACAGGAATCGACATCCGGGATGGCACCCAGATGGAATGTGTGCATTGCACCGCCTGCATCGATGCCTGCGACGGAATCATGCAACGGATCAATCGCCCCACCGGTCTGATCCGGTACACTTCTCTCAACGGGATCGAATCCGGAGAAAAGCTGCGGCTCACACCCCGACTGATTGGTTACTCAGCCGCCCTGCTCGCCCTGGGCGGACTGCTCGCGTTCCTCCTCCTCAGCCGGTCTGATATCGAAACCAGCCTGTTCCGGGCACCTGGGGCCCTCTACCAGACCATGCCCGACGGAAAAATAAGCAATCTGTATCTTCTCAAACTGGTCAACAAAACAGCGCACCCCATCCCCGTCCAGCTCACTCTCGACAACATCGAGGGCGATCTCAGTGTCATCGGGTCCGTACTCACCGTGCCCGCCCAACAGCTGGTGGAGACCTCGGTCCTGATCGCTCTGTCCCCCGATTCGCTGCACTCGCACAAAGTCCCGCTCGAGATCGGCGTATACTCGGGCGACCGCAAATTGGAAAGTGTGCGAACCGTCTTTATCGGCCCCAGAACTCCGGGCCCCACTCCCTGAATGAACCCCAAACGCACCACGCCGAATCCCTGGCCCATTGCCCTCATCGCGTTCTTCATTTTGTTCATCGGTGCCACCGCGGGCTTGGTCCTCTTTTCCACATTTCACCGCATGGAATTGGTGGACGCGGACTACTACGAACACGAAATCAATCATCAGAGCCAGATGGAGCGCGTCAGTCGCACCCGCCAGCGTCACGCCCAGGTGCAGGTCGACTACCAACCCGACCAACACTCCATCCAACTCGGCTTTCCATCCAGCCATGTCGATCGCGGTGCCGTGGGAACCATCCATCTTTACCGTCCCTCCGCCGCGCGGCTCGACCGCACTCTTCCAATCAAATACAATGCCCAGGGAAAGCAGTTGCTGGACACGGAAGGCCTTCGTCCCGGACTCTGGAGAATTCGAATTCTCTGGACCTCGAATCAGGAGGAGTATTTCGACGACCAACGACTCTTGATCGTTCCGGCCGCCAGTTCCTAGGAACGGATGGAACTTGGAACCGCATTTTTACTCGGTCTCGTCGGGAGCCTGCATTGCGGGGGCATGTGTGGCCCCCTCGCCCTGGCTCTGCCCGGCGCGAACCAGCGCCCGCTCCCCTACCTGCTCGGACGGCTGGCTTATAATTTTGGGAGAATCAGCACCTACGGTCTCCTGGGTGCCGCGGTCGGGGCCATCGGTGGCGGTCTGGCCACGGCGGGATTGCAGCAGGCAGTCTCTCTCGTCGCCGGAACCGCTGTCCTGGCGGGCGTGTTGCTTTCGCGCTCCCCTTTCGGATCACGCCCCATCAGCGTCGCATTCCCCTGGATCGGACGCCTGATGGCGGGTCGCATGCGCAACGGCTCATTCCCGTCCCTCGCTTTGCTGGGGTTGCTCAACGGATGGTTGCCGTGTGGCCTGGTCTATGTCGCCTGCGCTGCCGCCGCATCCACCGGGGGAATACTCAACGCGATCGCGTACATGCTGGTATTTGGAAGCGGCACGCTGCCGATGATGCTCGCCGCGTCCTTGTTCGGGAAACGCCTGCAGATTTCACTGAGGCTTCGGTTCCAACGATTGATTCCGGCTGCTTTGACCCTGGTGGGGCTGATGCTGGTCCTGCGCGGTCTGGCTCTTGGCATACCATACCTGAGCCCGGATTTGGCTTCACCGGACTCGCACTGCGCCCAATGTTTCGCTGACACACCCGCCGGATCCGTCAACCCGTAGGCAGCAACGTCCCGGGGGAACCGGGGATGCGAAGGGCACTGCCATTCGTTTAAAGGGCGGAGATGTCCCCGTTGAGGTAGAGACTACTTCCCGCGCTCTTCCATCGGAACATAGGACTGAACGGTCGGTCCCACATAAATCTGGCGGGGCCGGTTGATTCGTGATTTTGGATCTTCGATGATTTCCTTAAAATTCGCGATCCAACCCGGCATGCGACCAATCGCGAAGAGGACCGTGAACATCTCGGTCGGAATGCCAATGGCACGCATGATGATCCCGCTGTAGAAATCAACGTTCGGATAAAGTTTGCGTTCGACGAAGTAGGAATCGTTCAGCGCAGCTTCTTCCAAACGCTGGGCGATCTCAAGCAAGGGATCCGTGATATGCAGAGCCTTGAACAAGGCGTCACAGGCCTTCTTGATGATCCTGGCCCTGGGATCGTAATTCCGATAGACCCGATGACCAAAACCCATGAGCCGTTTGCCGCTGTTCTTGTCCTTCGCCTCCTCGATGAAACGACGTCCGTCATCACCCGAGGCATGAATCTCGTTGAGCATCTCGATGACAGCCTGGTTGGCACCGCCGTGCAAAGGCCCCCAGAGGGCACACACACCGGCCGCCGCCGAAGCAAACAGGTTCGCCTGGCTCGAAGCCACCATGCGCACCGTGGAGGTCGAGCAGTTTTGCTCATGATCCGCGTGCAGCAGAAAAATCAGGTCCAGAGCCCGGAGCACTTCAACCTTCGGCTCATACTCCGCATAGGGCTCCGAGAACATCATGTGGAGAAAATTGGGAGTGTACTTGTATGCCGGCTTGGGATACGTGATCGGCAGACCGCGTGATTTGCGGTAGGAAAACGCGGCAATCGTCCGGACCTGGGAGATGAGCCGGGCGGCATGAATATCAAACCGCTCGCGATTCGCAGACCCCATGAGTCCCGGATAAAAGCAGCTGCTCGCATTGATCATCGCCGAGAGCATGGCCATCGGGTGCGAGTCCTGGGGGAAACCCTCGAAATGGTGCTTCATGTTCTCGTGCAGCACCTGATTCTGAGTCAGCAGGTCGGAAAAGCGCCGCAACTCGTCACGGCTCGGCAGATGTCCGTAAATGAGAAGGAACGACACTTCGATGAAACTGGATTTCTCCGCCAGTTCCTCGATCGGATAGCCCCGGTATCTCAGGATGCCCTTGTCGCCATCGATGTAGGTTATTGCGCTGCAACATGAACCCGTATTTCCATAACCTTCATCCAGAGTGATGTAACCGGTTTTGCTTCGAAGGGAGCTGATTTCGATCGCCTTCTCGCCTTCCGAACCCTCGGTTGTGGGAAACTCGAACTCTTTTCCCCCTAAATGGATTTTCGCCGTGATGCTCATGTGTTTCTTATTCTTTTCACTCTCGCGCTGCCCGCACCGTCCATTTCCAAAAAACAGGATAAAACCGCCCAACCCTCCGGATTCAGCCGACCTCAAATCAACCTGAGCGCTGCACAGTTCCAGTTAAATTCCAACCATACCTTTTCCGCGCCCCCCACGCAATACCGGAACTCCGGATTCGCCAGAATAACCGGCGCGCCGACAGCGTTTGCGGCGGCACGAAGAAGCCAAATCAATGGGTCAGCAGTTTCACAAACCGCTTTTTGGCTTCGGTCGAGACGATTGCATAGAGCGTGTCCCCCTCCGCAATCACATCATCCCCGGCCGGCACGATCGCCTCCTGTCCCCGCAACAACGCCACCAATCCGCTGCCGCTGGGCCAATCGACTTCAGACACTTTCTTGTTGGTCAGCGGCCCCGCCTTGGGAACCACCGATTCGATCAGTTCGGCGCGGTCATCGAGTTTCATCATCACGTGAAATGTGTCCTCGGTAACAAACCGGAGCAGATCACGACTGGTCGCGACCCGCGGACTGACCGCCGCCATGATTCCCAATTGCTCGCTGTTTCGGTCTACCACATCCGCGTAATCGGCCCGATGCACCAGAGCCAGGCAATATTTCGTGCCCAGGTTCCGCGCCTGCAGACAGGCCATGACGTTGTCCTCGTCGTCCGCAGTCACGGCAATGAAGAAATCAGCCGAACCGACCTGTTCCTCGCGCAATTGCTGAAGCGAGGTGGCGTCTCCGTTGATGACCACCGTTTCCTGCAATAGGTTGGAAAGTTCGCGGCAGAGCTTGGCTTCCTGCTCAATGATGCGGACCCGGAGATCGCGTCCCTCGAGCATTTGCGCCAGAGCGAATCCGTAATCGGATCCCCCAAAAATAACGACGCTGATCTCGCCACTCTGGGCTTTCTGAGGCTGCAGTCTTGGGATCACCTCGCAGAGCCTGTCTGCATCCCCAAAAAGCGTGACCAAATCCCCCGCCTGCAACCGGTCCTGGGCGGTTGGGATCAGGTAAACGCCCTCACGCCGGATGGCGCCGATCCGAACCCGCGCCGGCAAAGCCAGGCTGGCCAGGGTGCGACCCACCACTTCGCTTTCTGCCGCCACGTAGGTCTGCTGCAATTCGATCCTCCCGCGGGCCAACTCCTCGACGAGCAATCGTTCCGGGTTGCGCACAAACTTGGCCAGTTCGACCGCTGCCAACCGTTCCGAACTGAACACATAATCGATTCCGAAATGAGTTTTGTAGTCGAACAACCATTCATCCCGCTGCACTGCGGTGTGCACACGCGCGATGGTTTTGGGTGCGCCCATGGCCTTGGCCAGGGACGCGGCCACCAGATTGGTGTTGTCGTCGCTGGTCACGGCCAGGAACAGGTCACATTCGGCAACATTGGCTTCCGCGAGCGTGGTCGCTGAAGCGCCACTGCTGCAGATGATATGCACATCCATCTGTTCATTCAGCTCCGACGCCAGTTTCTCGGAAGCTTCAATCACGCAGATGCTATGGTCCTGCCTGGAGAGGAGTTCCGCCAAATGCCGCCCCACCTGCCCCGCCCCCACGATCACAATTCTCATGCTCCGGAGGTTGTATGCGGTTCCAGGTTGCAACACCAATCCAAATTCACGCCTCGCTATCTAACCCATTCGCCCCGTTCGACATCAAAACCTCCGAATCACAATCCTCGGAATCACGCGAATCGATTGAACCCATCGGGCACATCCAGCTTTTCAATGCTCACGAACTTGTTCCCCTCGTCAAAAGTCAGCCGAAACACCCCCTGCACCCCGTCCGGCGTCACGAATCGCTGGAGTACGTTGGCAGGAAACTGGACCCGGAGTCCTCCCCGGCTCATGGCGACCACGTTCCGGGCAATGCCTTTATACCAGTCCAGATACTGGGCCGCGGAGATGTCGAGATCGATTACAATGGACGCCATGGCTGCTGTCGGCCCGCGAACCAGCGGGTTCGAATGAATTAATCTCTACCGGGAATCCGGTCAAAAACTCAATCGGAAAATCGGTGTAATGATCAGGCTTTGATGTTTGCAGTTGACCCATTGATTTTGAGCAGGCCATTTTCAGGGTGCCATGAACACCAAATCGCTCGGTTGGACGGAACTTAATTTCACTCAGATCGGCCTCGGCACCTGGGCGATCGGCGGCGGCGGCTGGGCCTTCGGCTGGGGGCCCCAGGACGACACCCTCTCCGTCGAAACCATCCATCGCGCCCTCGATCTGGGCATCAACTGGATTGACACCGCCCCCGCCTACGGACTCGGCCATTGCGAGACGGTCGTCGGACAGGCTCTCAAAGGCCGCGCGAACAAACCCTTCATCGCCACCAAATGCGGCCGTTCCTGGGGTTCGGACAGAAAACTGTTTCCAGCCCTCAGAAAAAAAACCATCCTCGGGGAAGTGGACGCCAGTTTGACCCGGCTCGGAGTCGGGGTGATTGACCTGTACCAGGTGCACTGGCCCCAGCCAGAGGAGGAAATCGAGGAAGCCTGGGACGCCATCGCGGATGTCGTCAGATCGGGCAAGATCCGGTATGCCGGAGTCTGTAATTTCAACGTCTCCCAAATCAAACGAATCCAGCCGATCCATCCGGTCGCATCGGTACAACCGCCCTACAGCATGCTGGTGCGGGACGTCGAAGCGGAGCTCCTTCCGTTTTGCGCCCAGGAGAACATCGGCGTGGTGGCCTACAGCCCGATGCAAAAAGGATTGCTCACGGGCAAAATCACACGCGAACGCATTGCCGAATTTGCCAGGGACGACCACCGCAGCCGCGATCCGCAATTCCTGGAGCCGTTGCTTGATCTGAACCTGGAACTTGTAAACGACACCCTGCGTCCAATCGCGGAACGAAATCAGATGACCGTGGCGCAACTCGCCATTGCCTGGGTTTTGCGCCGACCCGAAATGACCGCAGCGATCGTCGGTGCCCGCCGACCGGGTCAAATTGAGGAGACCGTCCAGCATTCAACCCTCGCCCTTCCCGAAGACGACCTGCACACCATCGACCACGCGCTGCGCATCCGTCAGGAATCAATCCAATCCCGCTGACTTCAGGGCGGGCCTGCGAGGGAGCGCCCTGGTGGGCGGAACGTTCTCCCTCAGATGGGAGCGAGTGGGTTTGCCACTTCGGGCAGGACCAAAGCGGCGTCGGCGCTGCGCTCTGCCGCGCGCACTCCAAAACACCGTCGTAATTCGGACGTCATGCGCTACCTTTCCCCAGCCACCATCCCCCCTTCCCAACGGCGGTAGGGCGAAGTGAGGCTGCCATTAGTTTAAGCTATTCGGAGGGTAGGGCGAATCCGTCCCGGTGAGCCGACAAGCGGTTGAGCGGCTCAGCGAGGACGCTTCGCCCTACCATTTCAGTTCTTAAACGAATGGCAGTGCGGTTCGCGCTACCTTTCCCCAGCCACCATCCCCCCTTCCCAACGGCGGTAGGGCGAAGCGTCCCGCTGAGCCGATACCTAAACAACACGGTCCTTCCCGTACGTTCCGGTGAAAAAATGAGGCGATCCCGATTCGGTCTCCACTGCTCCAGTCGCGAGGCAGACATCCGTTCCAAACGGACTACCCCCGCCTTCCGAATCCTCGTAAACGAATGGCTGTGCGGTTCCCGCACCCGTTTCGCTTCCAAACCGATTCATCGGGCGCTTCAGAGACTGAAAAGTTTGGACAACTCCACGACGGCTCTGCTACGGTCGCAGGGCATTCCCCGCAAAAACGCATGTCCATTTTTATAGCTGAGCTGGTGGGAACGATGATTCTCATCCTCCTGGGAAACGGAGTCGTAGCCAACGTCGTTCTCACCGGAACCAAGGCCAACGGTTCGGGTTGGATGGTGATCACGACCGGATGGGGGCTCGCGGTGGCGATGGCCGTGTACATGGTCAACCCAATCAGCGGCGCCCACCTGAACCCGGCCGTCACAATCGGGTTGGCCGTGATCGGGAAATTACCGATCTCCCTGGTTCCCATCTACCTGCTAGCCCAACTCTCCGGCGCGTTTCTCGGTGCGACCATGGTCTGGCTGACCTATCTCCCCCATTGGGCCGGCACAACGGACGGCCCAACAAAACGGGCCGCCTTCTGCACCGACCCCGCGATCCGCCACACCGGCTGCAATCTCGTTGCCGAAGCCGTTGGCACCTTCGTCCTGATGCTCGGGGTGCTGGCCATCCTCTCGCCGGAGAACCTGGTTGCGAATTCCGGTTTCGACAAGGGATTCGCACCGTTTCTGGTCGGCGTTCTCGTTTGGTCCATCGGCCTCTCCCTGGGAGGGCTCACCGGATATGCGATCAATCCAGCACGCGACCTCGGACCGCGACTGGCCCACGCGCTCCTTCCCATTCCAGGCAAAACAAATTCGGACTGGGCCTACGCATGGATCCCGATTGTTGGACCGATCATCGGCGGGATTGGTGGCGCTCTGTTCTACCAGGTGGTGTGGCCGTTGATGGGACATTGATTATGAAATATATCCTCGCACTGGATCAGGGAACCACCAGCTCCCGGGCCATCCTGTTCGACCGGGCCGGCCGAATTCATTCGATCGCCCAAAAGGAATTCCCGCAGATCTTTCCAAAACCCGGATGGGTCGAACATGATCCGATGCAGATCTGGTCCAGTCAGGCTTCCGTTGCCCGAAAGGCGGTCAAGCAAGCCGGCCTGACCTTCAAGGACATCGAAGCAATCGGCATCACGAACCAACGGGAAACAACGCTCGTGTGGAACCGGCGCACCGGCAAACCCATCTGCAATGCCATCGTCTGGCAGGATCGCCGCACGGCCGGAGCCTGCGATCGGATCCGTCGCGAGGGTCATGAAGAGATGATCCGGGAACGAACCGGACTGGTGGTGGACGCCTATTTTTCGGCCTCCAAACTGCAGTGGATTCTCAGGCATGTTCCTGGTGCGCGTGCCAGCGCCAAGGGGGGTGATCTGGCGTTCGGCACCGTGGATTCATGGCTCATCTGGAACCTCACCGGAGGCAGGGTCCATGTCACCGACGTCACCAACGCTTCCCGCACGATGTTGTACAACATCCGGACGAAGCAATGGGACGACACCCTGCTCAAGCTGTTCGGAATCCCCCGCTCGATGCTGCCCGAGGTGAAGTCCTCCAGCGAAATCTACGGACACACCGCGTTGCTCGGCGGCAACCTCCCGATTGCAGGCATAGCCGGCGACCAGCAGGCCGCCCTGTTCGGACAGGCCTGCACCCGGCCCGGCATGGCGAAGAACACCTACGGAACCGGTTGTTTCATGCTCCTGAACACGGGCAGCAAACCCATCCAGTCCAAAAACCGGCTACTCACCACAATCGCCTGGGAAATCGACGGCCGCACCGAATACGCCCTGGAAGGAAGCATCTTCATCGCCGGCGCAGCCGTGCAATGGCTGCGCGACCAATTAAAGATCATCCGGACCGCGGCGGAAATCGAGACGCTCGCAGCGCAGGTTCCCGACTCCGGCGGCGTCTTCTTCGTGCCTGCTTTTGCGGGCCTCGGGGCGCCCCACTGGGATTCCTATGCGCGCGGACTCATGGTCGGCCTCACCCGTGGCACCACCTCGGCACACATCGCGCGAGCCGCACTCGAAGGCATTGCTTTCCAGGTGGCCGATGTCCTCCAGGCCATGCAGGCCGACGCGGGCATCCGGCTCAAGGAACTCCGCGTGGACGGAGGGGCATCCGAGAACAACCTTCTCCTGCAAATCCAGGCGGATCTGTTGGGCATTCCCGTGGTCCGCTCCGAAGTGTCCGAGACCACCGCCCTGGGAGCCGCCTATCTGGCCGGTCGCGCCGTCGGTTATTGGAAAAACGTCGCCGAGATCGCCGCCCAATGGAACGAAGGCTGCCGGGTTTCTGCCACCATGAAACCGGCCGAACGACGCAGCCGCACGCAGGGCTGGAACCGCGCCCTGGAACGTGCCCGCAACTGGGAACTCCCCTGATCCGTTAAGAATGTAGGAGCCGACGTCAGGAGGCTCTAAAATACTTAAAGATTCGCAAGAAATCAGAGTCTCGTGACCTCGCCTCCTACAAGATCCGGAATTATTTAACGGCCTGCCAACCCGGCAGTCCCCACAGTCCACCGTTGAACATGATGGCAAAACCCTTCGGGCCTTCGTGCCGACGAACCGGGCTCATTCACCGATGATTTTCACCAGAACCCGCTTCTTCCGGTTCCCGTCAAATTCTCCGTAGAAAATCTGTTCCCATGGACCGAAATCCAGTTTTCCATTGGTAATCGCCACAACCACCTCGCGTCCCATGATCTGGCGTTTCAGATGGGCATCCCCATTGTCTTCACCGGTCCGGTTGTGATGATACTGGGTGGTCGGTGCATGGGGTGCCAGTTCCTCCAACCACACCTCGTAATCATGTAACAACCCGCTTTCGTTGTCATTGATGAACACCGACGCCGTGATGTGCATCGCGTTCACGAGACAAAGTCCCTCGTTCACACCGCTCCGCAGGACAAGTTCCTCGACCGTCGGAGTAATGTTCAGAAACCCACGCCGGTTCGGCACTTCAAACCAAAGATGTTCGGTCAACGATTTCATCCCATCAATGAACCCTGATCCGACAAAAACCGCCAGAATGAAAAACCACCCGCGACTGACCTGGAACGGTTCGCGCCACCGCCATTCGTTTCAGCTATTCGGAGGGTAGGGCGAATCCGTCCCGGTGAGCCGACAAGCGGTTGAGCGAAAGTGAGTTGAGCGGCTCAGCGAGGACGCTTCGCCCTACCGTCGCTGTGGGGGGGGAGGTAGCGCGAACCGTCCCGGTGAGCATTCCCCAAAACTCAACCCTCGCGACACCCGCGGCTCAGCGAGGACGCTTCGCCCTACCGTCGCTGTG
>JAIPJX010000101.1 GCA_021733945.1 Verrucomicrobiota bacterium
TGTCGGGTAAAGTGTTGCTGGAGTTGAAGTCGGTGGAACGTGTGACGTTGGTTCACAAGAAACAGGTGCAAACCTATCTCCGGCTCATCGGTCTCAAGCTCGGTTACCTGCTCAACTTTGGCGAAGCCGTGCTCAAGGATGGAATCACCCGCTGTGTGAATCGTCTGGAGGAGGACGTGGACAGACGCGGAGACTCAGGGACCTGACCCCTTCCCTCTCTGCGTCCCTGCGTCTCTGCGGGAGAATTGTTTTTTCGAGAAAAGGGGGGGATGTGTCCCGCAGAGGCGCGGAGACGCAGAGGTCCGAATCGGTTCATTTTGACGGGAGAAACTTGTTTCGCAACCGCGGGGGTGCGCATTAACAATAAATATATATTGTAATACAATATGCTTTGAGATAGCTTTCGGTCCTGATCAACCTCGAATTTGTACATTATGAAGCGAAGTTTAACTGCATTTCTGCAGATGGTCATCGTGCTCATTGGCATGGGGGTGTTTGCCTTTCTGCTTTGGGAACCACATGTAGAGGGCAGGAACGTAAATTCCACGCTCTTCCAAATCTACTTCAACGATCCGTTTCTGGCATACGTGTACACCGGTTCCATTGCGTTTTTCACGGCGCTCTATCAGGCGTTCAGGCTCCTGGGGTATATCGGGAGAAATGAAGTGTTTTCAGAACGGTCGATCAAGGCGTTGAAGACGATAAAACACTGCGCGATGATCGTGATCGGCTTTATTCTCGGAGCGGAGGGTTTCTTCGTGATTGTTCAGCGCGGAAAGGGGGAAGACATTGCGGGCGGTGTCATGATGGGGCTTTTTCTGATGTTTGTTTCGCTGGTGGTCGCCACTGCTGCTGCCGTGTTTGAAAAAACCTTGGGAAGCGCCGTCGAGATGAAGGCCGAGAACGACCTGACGGTATAAGGGGATGCGCATGGCTATCGTAATTAACATCGACGTCATGTTGGCGAAGCGGAAAATGAGCGTCACCGAGCTGACGGAAAAAGTCGGAATCACGATGGCGAATGTTTCGATATTAAAAAATGGGAAGGCAAAAGCGATCCGGTTAACAACATTGGATGCCATCTGCAAAGCCCTGGATTGCCAGCCGGGGGATCTTTTGGAGTACAAAAGCTGAGAAAGGGTCACCCATTTCGTTCGGTGGAGGCTCGGACTTTGCCTGATTCGGTCGCGGACGAACCGTTTAATGGACCCGATCGAGCTTATTCCACAATCACCCAGGGGCCTGTGATGGAGCTGGATTCTTCCAGCGCCCCGACATATTCGATCTCAATGCGAGCCGCCGTAACGGTCCGGACAGAGAGATTTTGAGCGCGATAGAATCGAGCGGGAGCGCCGTTCAGGATCGGGATCGTCAGGACCATGGGGCCACTCACGCTGTCTTCGCATTCATCGAGAATGCCATTCAGGTTCTCATCGGTTCCCAAGCCGAGATAGATTTCGTCCCGGTCCGGTATCCCGTTTCCGTTGCAGTCGCCCGGCAGCGCGGATTCGCATTCATCGGGAACACCGTTGAGATTCCGATCGTAAGAAGTCCCGGAGAGGAGATCGCAGGAATCGGGGATTCCATTACGATTGCAGTCCTGAACGATGCCCGAGGTGATGGCCAGGGCATCGGCAATGCCGTCCCCGTCGCAATCGTTTTCGGTTGGAAGCCCGACGACGAGTTCTCGAACGGTTGTGGATTGCAATTGATGCCGGGCAAGGATCATCGTTTGTGTGCCTTCGAGAGCCCTGAGGTGCAGGCCGTGAAAGGTGCCTTCGGTTTCCTCGGAAACCTTCCTGGGTTCTGCGAGGATCGTTCCCCCGGCGGTGATCCAGGTGGTCCAGATGGAAGTCGATTCGCCTCCGGCAACCCAGGCAAGCAGATACTTCGTGTCGTGAATATCCCCGATCGGCAAAATGCGGCATTCGGTGGCGTGTGCGTTGGGAACCACATCCTCGATCTGGAGCCATTCGTTGGCCGGGGAATTGTAGTGAGACAGATTCAACGCGCTCTCGAAGTCCTGCCAGGCAACGATTGGTTGAGCCTCGAAATCGTAGTTCACGGAAATCGCTGCGGTTGCGTTGGTCGCGATCGTGAGCGGTGCCGTCCAGGAGTTGCCGTCCCATACGATTGAGTCCAGATCTCCCGTTCTCTTCGCCGAGACCACCATGGCTTCGCCGGTAGGGTGTGCCGCCGCGTCGTACCGGGCCAGGGGCTGCGGCGAAAGGAGCTCCGTCGGTTGGCTCCACTGGGCGCCATCCCAGGTCAGGGTGTGCAGACTTTGATTGTCCCCGTTGGGTCCTTCATCGGTTGCAACGTAGAACAGGTGCGAACGTTCCGCTGATGATACCAGTTTCAGGTCGAACATGGCTTTCGCAGCGCTTGTCAGTGTCGCGGGTGCCGTCCAGGTATTGCCTCCGTTGGTTGAGATTGAAAACCGGATGGTCGATGAGGGAAACGGGTTGAGTCTGTCGGACTCGTCTACTTCGCTCCACGCCGCGAGCAGCGTGCCTGCGGCGGTTTGGGTTGATGCGACGGAGATGATTCCCGCAGCTTTGGTGATTTCGACAGGGGCGGTCCATTCACCCGCCACTTTGGACGTCGCCAGCAGGGTCATGTTTCCGGTTGCGGGGGCCACGCCGGTGAAGACCAGTGTGGAGGACGCTCCATCCGTTAGATCCAACGAGCCTGCGTCGTAGAAGTCCGTGAGAACAATGCCGTCTTTGCCGACCAGGTTTTGTTGGGGAGCGGAAGCAGCGCTGATTTCCGTGGTCGAAATGTTCAGGGGCACCAAATCAAACGATGGTTCGGAGTTGCGATCCACGACGAATGTGAGGAGATCGTATTGCCACTGTTTGCTGACCTGGGTAACCCAGAGGTTTAGTTTGGCGCGCAGGACAAAGCTGACGGCTCCCTCGATTTTTTTGATGAATGGATCGGTGGGTTCGGTGTTGACGGTAATAAAAACTCCGTCCATATCCGAGGCCCCCTTGGGTGCGCCAAGTTGAATGAGTCCGGTGCCCTCAACCGCTCCGTACCCCAGCTGGAGATTCAGGCCCACGGCGATCCTGAGAATGTATTTTTTGGATTGATCCAGCTTGACCAGAGGCTCGGAGGGCTCGAGACCGCCCAGGAAGTTCCCGCGAACGGTGCCCGTCGGCCCCCCAGGGACCATTGTTTCTCCGAGCCTGCGGATCGCAGGGTATTTTGTGCTCATTTCAACGGTGTATTTGAGTCCGAGCGTCGATTCGAACACTGCGTTGATCGTTAGGAACCTTGTTCCGTCGGGTCGCTCCGAGCGTTGGTTGAGGCGTTCGATCGCGACGCCGTAGGGAAGGAATCGGATCACCGGAGTGATGTCCGCCTCGGCGCCGATATCGATGGTTCCCTGTGCTTCGATGACAAATCCGAAATCGGAGATCCGGTTGTTTCCGAACGGGTCCGAATCGAGCGTCTGGATGTGACCCACCTTTGCCGATGCCTTAAGATCCGGGCCCTTGAACTTGATGCGACTGCCCCTGCCCTCTGCGCTTTCCGCCAGAGGGGGTTTGTAATCCTGATTCAGCTTTTGAACCTCCTCCGGTGGGGCCGTCTCCACAACAATCGCCAGGGCTGCTTTTTTTTCATTCCCGCTGACCTCGAATTCCGCGCTCGCGCCGGAAAACTTGAGCCCAAGAAACTTGGGGCCCAACGCCAGCGGCCCGCTTTCCGCCGTGCCTTCTCCCAGGGGCAGATCCACTCCCAGAACATACTTGTACGACAGGTATAGATCATCGTCGGCAGTCCAGTTGACTGCAACGGATGAAGTGGGAATAAGGCCGATGCGTGCTTCGACCTTCGGGGAGATCGATCCCAGCTTCAGGAACCCGTCCTGGAAATGCCCGGTGATTGCGGACTCGCCACCCGGGATGACGTTGGCGTAGAAGCCAACGGCTTCGAGAATGGTCGCGGCCCATCTGGGAAGGTTCATTCCCTGAAGGGGATTCTCCACTCCGCTGGGAAGTTCGTAGTCCCTGATGGCAACGCCGCCGCTTCGAGTGATCACCACGGCGCGGGGCTTAAACACACCGCTTGGAAGTTCCCACAACCGGAGCCTGTCTTCGAACGGCTGGCTCGCTTCACGCCCGCTCCTGAGGGCAAGCTGGTGCACGACATAATAGGGTTTGCCGTCTTTTTTGGCAGCGGAGATTTGGGACAACCACTCCCGGACGGTGATGTAATTCAGCGGGGTGGGAGGATCAACGGGCAGGAAGCTCGATTGATCCGGCTCGTTGACCAGGGGGGCTGGGAATGCGCGCCGGTCCACGATCCAGACCTCTTCGATTTCATCGGATACCTGGAATTCTTCACGCGGCTGTGGCTGTTTGTCCGGGCCGACGAAGCCGGGGAGCGAAACGTCGAAGTCCTGTGCGGTCGCGTTCACCTTCCAGGTTGCAGTCAGCTTCGCGCGTCCGTTTTCCGGATTAAAACCGTTGGTGCCGCCCAGGATTGGAATGTTGGAATCGCCGCTTTTGGTGACGCCGGGCAGAAACAGTCCGAAGCGGTTCATGGTGAATGTTTGGATCGAGGGCTCTGGGACGGGCTCCAGCTCAAAGGATTTTTCAAGAATATCGGGGTTTTGAGGACTCTCCGGATCGAACCGATGGCGCTGGGCAACGAAGCCGCGTCGGTTGATGTCCACATAGACCGGCTGGGGCACCAGATTGGCAACCCGAAAGGAACCGTTTGCAGTGGTCACTCCGCTGCCGATCGGATTTCCGAATCGATTCCGGATCACGATCGCCGCCCCCGGCACGTCTTCACCGGTGGATGTCCGCACCCTTCCGCTCACCACCATCGCGCGATTCATGAAGACGGTCACTTTGAAGAGCGGTACTGTCGAGTCGATGAGTTCAACCCGGCTTTGAGGGAAGTAAGAGAATGTCCACTGGCCCTGCGAATCGGTTGCCCCGGATGGATAGGGGCTGGTGTCGTGCGCGATTTCCCCACCGGCGGGATGCGATCTGCCCGACGGAAAATCAACCGTGATTCCAGGAATCTCCATGGAAGGATCCGCGGAACTGACCGCGTGCAGATCAATCCTGTAGGATTTGCGTGACACGGGGCTGTTGTCGGGATCTGTGTTATCCAGAGGACCACCCTCCAGGGCGCCATCAAACTCGAACGAGCCGCTTCCGGATGCGGAATACCATCCGTTGCCGTGGCGTTCCCAGATGGTGTATGGCCCGGACGGAATGCCGCCGGTTGAGAGGAAGGAAAAAACGCGATTGGGCAAATCCGGGACAGTGAAATAATCCGGTGTTGATGTGCTCTGGGACACGTAATCGCGCTGAGTTGCGGAATAGATGTAACGCTTTACCCGGATTGATCCTTCATGCGCCCACGTGGGTTTCAGGTTAAACACGGCGTCGCAATGGGTGATGCCTGAGAAAAAGTAGGAAGGCGCGAACGGGGCAACGGATGGGACCTCCCCGGGGGTTGGCCAGGGCGAAACGGTGAATGGCACCGGCGGCAGGACATAGTCCGGGTGTTCGAGCCCGAGCGTGTAGGAGCCGGAGGTGAGGTTGGAGAAGAAATAGCGGTTGTCGGGGTCCAACGAGGCCGTTCGGTTGACCGGGCCCGTGAGGGTAATCTGTGCGCCCGTGTCGGACAGGTGATTGTAGGGCGTTTCGGAAACCTGCGTTCCGTCCGGATTCATCAAAAGGATCAAACTTCCGAAGGGTGAACCTTCGGTATGCACCGATCCGGAGATGTTGAGGTAATGTTTGTGAAGGAAGAGATCGAGCTGGTACTCGTGATTCGAATCGAATCGAAGTCCCGCACCGTGATGTCCGAACTCGAACGTGTCGTAAGGCCACTCAACCGCATACGGCCAGGGCCGGGCTTTTGGCCCTTCGTTCTGGGTGAGGTCCCCAAATTCGATGTTGTGGCCCGAATACCCGCTCATTCCCGGCAGGGCGAGTCCAAAGATCCCGGGTGTCACCAGGGCGGTGTAGTATCCGGAAGCATCGGTTTCGACGTGGATCACCTTGTGGGTTTCCTCGAGAAGATCAATGATCTGATGCTCCTGGAATAGTATGCCGTCGTGGGCGATCTGGTGAAATAAGCGATAGGGTTCGGAGTAGCAGGTCTCGGCGGTGGTGTCGGAAAGTTCGTCCGTGGCCCAAAGGCGGCCCTGGATGGCTGCCGGCACCGGTTCGAGTTCCAGTCTGAGATCCTCGGTCGCGCCCGGGGATACTTCTCCGTACGATTCGCGGGCAAAGAATTCGACTTGAAACTGGCTGGGCCCCACCAGGGGGCCGGAGCGGGTGGGAAGTCCGGTGAGGGTCGCCTTGTGTTTGGTTTGAATCCAGTAACGCCCGGGGAGCAGGTTTTCAAACAGCGCGCGGACGGTTACGCCATCGTCTTCGACGGTCGTGTTGAGTTGTCGTTCGATCCCTTCGGTATTGGACTCACGAATGCCCCGAAGGAGGACGGTTGCGCCTTCGACGGCGGCGCTGGTTTGATAGGGGGACTCCAGGATGACGCGGACCTTGGTGGGTTCGAGATCCACGTTGGCGGTGATCGCGTCGAATCCCCCGTTGGCGTTTGGGGTGATTACGATTTCCATCGGTACGTATCCGAGTCTTCCAATCGTGAGCTTGTAGTCGACCGGAACCAGGTTTTGGAACTGAAACATTCCGTCTTCACCGGTAAATGCACTTTGAGTGGGGACCAGGACTGCGTTGAGCGCCGGATCCCAGCCGGTCAGATTGAGCACCATTTGTTTCAGCGGGCGGTTTGCTTCATCGTTGACGGGATCGTACCCTTGCACGGTGACTCGCAGATCGGTGCGAACGGGCTTCAGGAACACGGCCGCCAGGTGGGAACGAATCAGCCGGATTTTGCCGTCCGCGATCGGGCCGATTTCGGGCGAGGGGGTGTACGAGACGGATTCCCATCCCGGCCGTGCGACGTCAAAGGTGTAGAATCCATCCACCATTCCGGAGAATGTCGCGGCCCCTGAGAAATCCGACAGGGCAACGAAGGTTCGATCGGGAGGGCCGGAGAGGTCGCCATCGGGGCGCCAGTATTGCGCGGTGACCTGGGCACTGGCCAATCGTGCGTGTGTTGCGAGACCATAGATTTGGAAAAAGAGGTCGAAAACGACCCTCGCATCGATCGGCACCAGTCGGATCATCGGATTCGATTTCTTGTCCGGACTCAATGAAATGATTTCTTTGTGTTCGTTGAAATTCGGGTGGTGGGCGCTTAATTCATAATCCCCGGGAGGGACGTCTTTCAGGGTGAAGAATCCGAACGGGTCGGTGAGCGCGGTGAATTCCGGCGTGCCGTCGGCGGGAGAGCGGTCAAGAACGAGTTGCGCATTCTCCAACGGCAGCCCGTTGATCCCGCTCAGGACCTGTCCGTCGCAGCGGATGAGCTCCTGAGCGACCGCGTCGGCAATGGGATCGACCGAGAGCGCGAGGAGGGCCACAAGGGAGAGACACCGAACAACGCGGGAGAATGGTTTTTCGTTCATGGGTTGGGGTTGGGCTTGCGGATCCAAATGACCAGGACCAACCGTGATTCGCATGGATGAGCCAATCTGGGGCGGTTGAAACTCTCCGAGCGCGTCAGGTTTCGGTTGCGCGGTTTGGTCCCGCACGACTGCCGAAATGTGGAGTAGCTCAAAACATGCCAGAGCAAATTTGAGAGGTGCATCAGTCGATTCTCAATCGATTTCACCCGATTCTGGACCGGATAGGGCAGCGTTTGGTCTTCGGATGGTTTTAGAATGATTGCAGTTGTGAGAGAGTTTTCAACGTTATGAGAAATGGCACTGAATCTGTTCATTTCGACGAAGGGTTCCGGGCCGACCTCGTTGTGTCGGGTAAAGTGTTGCTGGAGTTGAAGTCGGTGGAATTGTCGTTGACCATCAACAGGCACTGACCAGTAGCACCCGCCCCCCCCAAAAAAACTTTCTCCATCTTTTTTGTAACGTCTTCATTTGCTCCTGCGGTTGTGGGCATCCTCCACTCGTTGTTCCTCGGAGTCAATTTCGATGCAAAACTCTTCATGATAGCGTGATAGCGTCGGTGGTTAAAATAAAATCTGTGGTCACCTTGGAAACCTTGCCGCCGATCAGCGATCGGCATTCCCAGTGCTTGGCGTTCTTGCGCGACCAATCGATTTGCGCGGCTGTCGGTGGTAGTAACGGCACGCCATTCATGTCGTCTATGTGAACATCTTTTCCGCCGTTTTCATAAACTCCTTTTTGGCAGAATTCGAAAGGGCCTCGAATTTGGCGAGCAGGCCGTCTACCTGTAGGTCATCGAGGCGGACTTCGCAGGCGGCGACCGCCTCGTCAACTTTCTTGGTTTGATCTTTAGAAAGAAGGGCTGGCGCTGTCTGGAGGAGTGTCCGGAGGCTCTGGACGTCTCTCGCCTCGAACGCGGAGATGTTTTTCTTGGCAGGTACGTGCTCGGCGAGCCACTGCGCCGCAGTGGCCTCGCGCTGGGCCTGAATAGCTTGCATCAAGGTTTCGTAGGTTTCCTCGATATCCCAAGGCAACTCATCATCGTCCGTTTGGGTGGCTTTGGCCTCTTTAGCCAATGACTTGGCCAGCTTAGTGAAGGCGGCAGGAGTGAGAGTGGAATCGTCCAGCCGGGCGGCATCACCATCGAAGCGTTGCAGCCATTTTTGGTAAATGACGAAGTTGCCCAAATCCACCTGACACCCGTCAAAAACGCTGAACAGCGCGCGCAACTCCGCCAATAAGCCTTCAATATCCTCGGGCTTCTCAATCTGCGAATTGTCAATCTTGGCAGCCCGGCTCTTATGGCCTTCCAGAATTTTCTGGGCGGATTTCTTGAAGGCTTCCACGCGCGAGCGCAGATCCAAGATATCCTGACTGTGGACGTGACCGTAGGCTTCGGTGAGCGAACTGATCTGGGTCGTAGCCAGTGTGATCAACTGGTTCAACTGGGCCACGCCGGCATTTTGATTGAAGGAAATCCGTGGTGTCCAACCGTGTCTTTGCACGCGCCGACGCGAGAGGTTCTTGCAGAGGTCTAGCAGCGAACGTGAGTTCGCTCTGACTTCCCGAGTAATTGAGCCGACTCCCGTCGGCTGCTACCGGGTTTTGAAAGAAGCTCGCGAGTCGGCGATTTTCTTTCACCGAATGCATGGGCGATGGCGGGCGCGCGGAAAGGGGGCGCCCATTGGCGTGCGCGGTCAAAAGCGAAGCAACATTCGGGAGGTTCATGCGCAGGGAGGTGGAACGTGGGGCGCATCTCAGTTTCTTGCAGGTAGGGGGTTGTCGCGCTGCGGCAACCCAGTCCGCGCCACCGGACGGCACAAAACCCAATTCTGGCATCCATTGCGCCGCTGGACGCGGCACCTGTCTGTCGCAGCGCGACAGACTCCACCCTCCTCCAACGCATGGCGTCCGAAGAACCACGGTGTTTTGGAGTGCGCGCGGCAAAGCGCAGTGTCGACGCCGCTTTGGACACGCCCGATGAGGCACCTGACCCGATGCCGATTCGGACCGGGTTTCATCTTGTCGCCCGGGTCGATCGCCGCTAGTTTGCCGACTCTATGATTTTAGTCTTTTTCCGCGCCAACCGAAGGGCAAGCCGCTTCCCTCAGGCTGAGACCACACGCCGCGTCAGGAGGTCCCATTGAAACAGCTGGAGGAATTTCAGACACGGGCGGCAAGCTTTGGGTCCGCCCTGAACCTGCCGGATTTTGAGACCACACCCGACCAGGTGCGGGAAACGGTGCGGGAAACCATCGCCCGGGCGAATGCGGCGCTGGATGCCATTGGAAACCTGCATCCCGGCCAGGTGACATTTCAAAACACCGTTCAGGCGCTTGATGACCTCGTGTATACCGCGGGCCTGACCGCCAACCGGGTGTATCTGGCAAAAGAAACCAGCGAGAACGAAGGCATCCGCGATGCCGCCACGGAGATGGTCAAGGCGTTCGATGAATGGGCGGTCGGCCTCGAGTATCGGGAAGACGTGTATGCGGCGGTGCAGGCGTTTGCCGATTCAAAACCCGAACTCACCGGGGAGGACCAGAAGGTATTCGAAGAAACTCTGCGGGATTATCGGAGAGCCGGGTTGCATCTTCCGAAAACCGAACGCGCCGAAGTGGAGCGCATGCGCAAACGCATGGCCACCGTCTCGACCGATTTCAACACGAACATCAACAAGGCCGAACTCGCCCTGGAATTCAGCCGGGACGAACTGGAAGGTGTGCCCGAGGATTTCCTGTCCCAGCAGGGTATCCGGCAGGAATCGGGTCGGTTCCGGATCATGGTGACCGTGACCCATCATTTCGTGACGGTGATGGAGAATGCGCGGAGGGAATCGATCCGCAAACAATTGAAGGAGGCACGGTATTCGCTGGTTCGCGAAAACCTGCCGTTGATGCGCGAGATCCTTGAGCTGCGCCGGGACATCGCCGGGAGGTTGGGCTACGCATCCTGGGCCGACTACAAGATCGAACCGCGCATGGCCCGGACGGCAGAAACCGCAAGCGCTTTCCTGAACGACTTAAACGAGGGACTTCAATCCAAATTCGACCAGGAACTCGAGTGCCTCCGCGCACTCAAGGTCAGCGAGACCGGGAACCCCGACGACAAGATTCACTTGTGGGACTGGCGGTATTACGGCAACCAGTTGAAAAAGAGCCGATACACCATCGACACCGAAGCCCTGCGCTCCTTCTTCCCCTATGACCGGGTGCTCACGGGAATGTTCACCCTCTACGGAAATCTCTTCGGACTGAAGATCGAAGCGATCGCACCGCCTCAAAAATGGACCGCGAGCCTGGAGTTGTATGTCGTAAGCGACGCGGAATCGGGCGAACCGCTCGGAACGTTCTATCTGGACATGTACCCGCGCACGGGAAAGTTTAATCATTTCGCCCAGTTCGGGATCATCGAAGGCAAACAGTTGCCCTCGGGCCAGTATCAACGCCCGTGCGTGGCCTTGATCTGCAACTTCCCGGAACCGGAGGCCGGCAAACCCTCCCTCTTGAACCACCGCGAGGTGGAAACCCTGTTCCACGAGTTCGGACACGGGCTGCATTCCATCCTCACCCGCGCGCGCTTCGCGAGATTCTCGGGCACGAACGTGCCGCGCGATTTTGTGGAGGTGCCCTCGCAGATCCTGGAGAACTGGGCCTGGGATAAAACAGCACTCGACAGTTTCGCCGCCGATTACCGGGATCCCACCGTCAAGATCCCGGCGGAGCTGATCGCCAAACTCAAGGAAGCCAAACTCGCCACCGTCGGCATGTTCTACCGCCGGCAACTCGCCATGGGCCTGCTTGATCTGAAACTCCACACCGATCCGCCGGGTGCCACGGACGAAGCCCTCGTTTCGGTGTCCAACAAGGTCCTCAGCGAGGTCTTTCTATCGGTGCCGGATACCACCTGTTTCATCAGCTACTTCGGTCACCTGACCGGTTACGACGCGGGTTATTACGGTTACGCCTGGGCGGATGCGATTGCGGCGGACATGGCGACGGTGTTTGAGGAATCGCCCGAGGGCTTTCTGGACACAAAAGCGGGCCGACGCCTGCGTGACGAGGTCTACGCCCCCGGCGGCTCGCGCGAGGTCGATGTCTCGATCCAACGCTTCCTCCAACGACCCAGGTCCATTGAACCATTCCTCAAATCGCTCGGAATTGGCGCGGGCTCAAAATCCGCCACAGTCCAATCGTGACATCCGGATCCTGTTCCGGCACCTTTGCGCCCATGGAAACGCCCGTAATCAGCCTTGGTCATTCGCCCGATCCGGACGATGCGTTCATGTTCTACGCCCTGGCCCGGGACTTGGTGCCGTGCCACGGACTTCGATTTGAACACATCCTGCAGGATATCCAGACCCTCAACGAGCGCGCCACCCGCGGGGAACTGGACATCACCGCCATCAGCATCCATGCCTACGCCTATGTGAGCGAACAATACGCCCTGCTCCCCAACGGAGCCAGCATGGGCGACGGATACGGCCCGATGCTGGTCGCCCGGAAGCCTTACACCCGGGAGGAAATCGCCGGCCTGAAGATCGCCGTGCCCGGCACCATGACCAGCGCCTTCCTGGCGCTCCAGATCTGGCTTGGCAAACCCGGTGCCGACCTGAACATCGAAGTCGTCCCATTCGATCGCATCCTGGATGTCGTTGAAAAGGGCGATGCGGACGTGGGTCTGGTGATTCACGAAGGGCAGCTCACCTATCAGCGGCAGGGTCTGGTCCTGTGCGAAGACCTCGGCGTCTGGTGGGGACGCGAGAACGAGGGGCTCCCGCTTCCCCTGGGTGGCAACGTCATTCATAAACGCTTCCAACCGGAGATGCGCAGTCAGATTTCAGACATCCTCCGATCCAGCATCCAGTATGCCCTGGATCATCGGGAACCGGCCGTGCAGCACGCCCTGCAATTCGGGCGTGGTCTGGACGCCGAGTCGGCGGATCGGTTTGTCGGTATGTACGTCAACCACTGGACCGTGGACTACGGTGAGCGCGGCCGCGAATCGATCCGCCGGTTCTTGAACCTGGGTTTCGAACGTGGGTTGATCCCCCATCGTCAGGAACTCGAATTTGTAAACTGACCAGGAAGAGCTTATCCCATGAAATATCGACGTTTTGGACGCACCGAACTGCAGATGCCGGTGATCTCGTGCGGCGGCATGCGCTACCAGTATAAATGGGAGGATGTCCCCCCGGAAGAGGTTCCCGCCGAAAACCAACGCAACCTCGAAGCCACGATCCGCCGCGCTGTGGAACTTGGAATCAATCACATCGAGACTGCCCGTGGCTACGGATCCTCCGAAATGCAGCTCGGAAACGTGCTGCCGACCCTGCCCCGCGAGAAGATCATCGTCCAGACCAAGGTCGCGCCGTTTGCGACTGCGGACGAATTCCTCCGCACGTTCGATCAATCGATGGCTTACCTGAAGCTCGATCACGTCGAACTTCTGTCCCTTCACGGCATCAACAACCGTCAACTCCTTGACTACTCCCTCAGGAAGGACGGCTGCGTCGCCGCCGCCCGGAAACTTCAGGAACAGGGACGCATCCGGCATCTCGGGTTCTCCACCCATGCGACCACGGATGTCATTCTCGAGGCGATCGACTCAAACGAGTTCGATTATGTGAACCTGCACTGGTACTTCGTCAACGACCTGAACTGGTCCGCGGTGCAGGCCGCAACGCAGCGGGACATGGGCGTGTTCATCATCAGCCCCAACGACAAGGGCGGAAAACTCTATTCACCTCCACCCAGCCTCGTCGAACTCTGCCGTCCCCTGACCCCGATGCAGTTCAACGGACTCTACTGTCTGGGGCGACCCGAGGTGCACACCCTCAGCTGCGGCGCCTCCAAACCCTCGGATTTCGACGAACATATTGCGGCGCTCGAGTTCTACGACCGGATCCCCGAAACCATCGCCCCGATCGAGGCGCGCCTGCGGGCCCGGCTGGACGAAACGCTGGGGGCCGATTGGTGTCAGCGCTGGTCCGAGGGCCTGCCCCATTATGTGGACGTGCCCAACGAACTGAACATCTGCGAAATCCTGCGCCTCTGGACCTACGCCAAGGGCCTGGACCTCGTGGATTGGGCGAAGATGCGCTACAACCTGCTGGGTCAGGCGGAGCATTGGTTCCCCGGAACCAACGCCGCGTCCTTCGATGCGAACGCCCTCAAGCCGGTGATCGCGAACAGCCCGTTCGCGGATCGGATTCCGGAGATTCTCAGCGAATCCCACTCCCTGTTCTTCGAAGCCCCGGCCAAACGCCTGAGCCAGAGTTAAACCCGGGAGCACGAAGTCGGCCATGGCTTCAACCGCCCCCGGGTTCCGTCCCTCGTCATGAATAGCCAGAGCAAACCCACCATCGTCTGGTTGCGGCTGGATTTACGGCTGGAGGATCATCCCGCGTTCCGGGCCGCAAAGGAACGGGGTGGACCGATCCTTCCCGTTTTCATCTGGGCTCCGGAGGAGGAGACCCCGTGGGCACCGGGCGCAGCCTCGCGGTGGTGGCTGCATCATTCCCTCGAACGCCTCGACGAACAACTTCGCGAGCAGGGTTCCAGACTGATCCTGCGGCGCGGTCCCTCACTCGGATCCCTGCTTGCGCTCGTGAAGGAAACCGGCGCGGACGCCATCTATTGGAATCGCCGGTACGAACCCGCCGTGATCAAGCGGGACAAGGCAATCAAGAACGCCCTCACCGAATCCGTCCGGGAGGTCGCGTCGTTCAACAGCGCCCTCCTGTTGGAACCATGGACTGTTGAAAACAAAAGCGGCAGACCTTTCCAGGTGTTCACTCCGTTCTGGAAAACCTGCCTCTCCCTCATCGACGTCCCCGCCCCCCTGCCCGCCCTTCGAAAACCCGAAGCCCCCGCGCGCTGGCCAAAATCCCTCGATCTGAAAGAACTCGGGCTCAGACCCAAGATCCCATGGGACTCCGGTCTCCGGGAAACGTGGCAACCCGGAACCGCCGGAGCGAAATCCGAACTCCACCGTTTTCTCGATTCAGCAATCGGTGCGTACGGCGAACAGCGCAACTTCCCGGCCGAGCCCGGCACCTCGCGGCTCTCGCCTCATTTGCATTTTGGTGAGATCAGCCCGCATCAGGTGTGGCGCGCAGTGCAACAACACGCGGAAGCCAAGGGGATCGCCGCCGATGCCTGGCGTCGTTCCCAGTTCCTCACCGAAATCGGCTGGAGGGAGTTCTCCCACCACCTGCTCTTCCATTTCCCCCATACCACAAACCAACCCTTGCGTCCCGAATTCGAAGCGTTTCCGTGGCGCGAGAACAAGGCCTGGCTCGAAGCCTGGCAAACCGGCCGAACCGGGTTTCCGATCGTGGATGCCGGCATGCGCGAGCTCTGGTCCACGGGTTGGATGCACAATCGGGTTCGAATGATCGTGGCCTCGTTTCTCGTCAAAAACCTCCTGATCTCCTGGACCAATGGAACCCGCTGGTTTTGGGACACCTTGGTGGACGCCGACCTCGCCAACAACACGCTGGGTTGGCAATGGACCGCGGGTTGTGGCGCCGATGCGGCACCCTACTTCCGAATCTTCAATCCGATGTTGCAGGGAGAGAAATTTGATCCCGAGGGCATCTATGTGAAGCGATGGATCCCCGAACTCGCCGGGCTTTCAAAAAAGTGGATTCATCGTCCCTGGGAACTCCATGCGGACGCTCCGGGTTATCCTGCCCCGCTCCTCAGCCACAGCATCTCCAGGGACGTCGCATTGGAGGCCTACGCAAAGGCTCGGGCAAAATCAGGTTGAAACCACCGGAGCTCCAGATGATCTGGAAATCACCCGGTTTCGCAGTTGAACAGCGAGCCTCCTCACGTCGGCTCCTACTTTTCAAACACGTTCCTCAGGGCGGGAACGGGGCACCCGGATCTTTCGGAGCTGACGTGCGCTGCTGGATCCACGGAACATCCCTGGGGCCGGTCGGGTTGGCCGGGATTTTTGAGGCCAGCGTGTCAGGATCAAGCCATTTGCGAATCTCCGCATGCCCATCGGCAAACGAGAACCCACAGGCTCCGTTGTGATAATTGGCGGGCATGTTCCCCCAGAGGTGACGGCGATTCAGGAATACCAGGAAATAGCCGTCATCGATCGCGTCCGGATGTTCGTCCAGAAAAACAAATGCCTCCGAGGGGGAAGGCCGGTTGATCTCGCTGGACTTCCGAAAGGTATAAAATGAATCCTTGATCTCAGCCGTATACCAGCTGTCTCCGTTCATGTTCCCGCTCATGGAAATGCTCCGGACCCGCCTGTGATTTTGTCCCCCGATCGAAACGGTGCTCCGGTCCGCGGGACATCGGTAGATGTCGAGGGACTGATTGTAGTCCCAGAGCATTCCCCTGGGTGACTTGATCAGGTTCACGTTGGTTGCATCCCGCGGGTTCTGCAGCCATCCCTCAATCCAGCCCACCTGGGCTCCGGTCCCGTTCGGAACCAGCTTGTCATTGTTGTCATCGGCGTACATGAACCACGCAAGCTGAAGCTGCTTGAGGTTGTTCAGGCAGGCGATCCCCTGCGCCTTGGCCTTTGACTTGGAGAGCGCAGGCAGAAGCATTCCAGCCAGGATCGCGATGATCGCTATCACGACCAGCAATTCAATCAGGGTAAAACCGGTCCGCCGCGAACGCGACGCGTGCCGGCCGGGGCTTCGAAGGGACGATGGAAGTTTCATGAGGTCTGGAGACGGGGCATGGCGCAAATAATGATTGCCGTGATTGTCGGAGATGCGAGAAAAAACTTACTCTCCCCGGTGTTCCGACGTCAAGCTCTTGCCCGCCCCTTCCGATTGCCCCTTCCGATTCCATTCTTGTCACAGCGTCCCCTGCGTTCTACTCTCAGGGAGTGCGCGGTTGGGAATCCGAGGCTTTATGACAATCTCCGTACCCAGGGAAATCAAACCACAGGAGTATCGTGTGGCCCTGCTGCCCTCGGCAGCCTACAGCCTGATCAAACGCGGCCACACCGTGCTGGTCGAACCGGGTGCCGGCGTCGGGGCCGGGTATCCGGATGCGGACTACGTTCGGGCGCAAGCGCAGTTGGTGGAGGATCGGACCGAGCTGTTCGGCGCGGCCGATCTCATCGTCAAGGTCAAGGAACCGCAACCGTCCGAGGTGGCCCTGCTGCGACCTGGCCAAATCCTGTTCACCTACCTTCACCTCGCAGCCAATCGGGAGCTCACCGAAGGATTGATGCGTTCGGGTGCCACCGCGATGGCCTATGAAACCGTCTCACGGAACGGACGCCTCCCACTCCTCGAACCAATGAGCGAAATCGCCGGAAGAATGTCCGTGTTGGTGGGAGGCTATTTTCTCGGCAAAGACCACGGTGGAAGCGGCGTTCTCCTGGGAGGCGTCCCCGGCGTGTTGCCCGGGCGTGTGGTGATTCTCGGCGGCGGAGTGGCCGGGATCAACGCAGCCCGCATGGCCACCGGCCTGGGAGCCGACTGCACCATCCTCGAAGTCGACCTCGAGAAAATGCGTTTTCTGGACATCACGCTGCACACCGCCCATACACTCTATTCCGACGAATCGCAGCTCATGGAACTGCTGCCTTCCGTCGACCTTCTCATCGGAGCCGTGCTGGTGCCGGGAGCGAAGGCCCCCAGATTGATCCGACGCGACATGCTCGGCCGCATGCGCCCGGGCAGCGTATTGGTCGACATCGCCATCGACCAGGGAGGATGCGCCGAGAGCTCGCGCCCCACCACCCATTCGGATCCCGTGTACACGGACAGCGGGGTGCTGCATTATTGCGTGGCCAACATGCCCGGCGCTTATGCCAGGACAGCCACGCAGGCACTGACCGGCGCCACGCATCGGCTGATCGAACTGCTGGCCGATCTCGGCCTCGAGGAAGCCTGTCGCAAGGAACCTTCCCTCCTGGCCGGCATCAACGTGATGAACCACAACATCACCTGCGCGGCCGTGGGGGAAGCGCACGGCCTCCCCTGGAAACGGCCCGCCGTTGACATCGGTTCCACCCCGAACAACCTGCCCGGCGGCCTTTCCGGACACTGAGCCGGACCGTGCCGATCAACCCATGATTTCGCAGAAGCAGACACGAAGCCTCCGCGCCACCGGATGCGACGTCGCCACCGACCTGTTGACCCGGCAATTGTATGCCACCGACGCGTCGCTCTATCGCGTTGAACCGGCGGCGGTCGCTTTCCCAAAAAACGCCGCGCAGGCGGCAGCCGCGATCCGGGGTGCCGGTGAGGCCGGTCTCTCGGTTACCCCGCGCGGAGCCGGGTCCGGTCTGGCCGGCGGGGCCATCGGCGACGGATTGATCATCGATTTCGCAAGGCACAATCGCAGGATCAGCGATCTCGATCTGGATAAACAGACCGTGCGCGTCGGTGCCGGTGTGGTGCTCGACCAGCTCAACACCTTCCTCCGTCCGCATGGTCTTTGTTTCGGTCCCGACGTTGCCACCAGCTCCCGCGCCACTCTCGGAGGCATGATCGCCAACAACTCCTCCGGGGCGCATGTGCCGGCCTACGGCACCACGGCCGATCATCTGCACTCCATCGAACTCGTCCTGGCCGACGGCAGCATCGAAACCGTTGGCCCGGCCTGGCACACACTCCGGCCTCAACGACGACAAATCACCCAATGGGTGGAGGGGCACGCCGACGAGATTCGTTTCCGGATGCCAGCCGGCCTTCTGAAACGATGGCCCGGATACGGACTCAGCCGGTATCTGGAGGATCCCGGCAATCTGACCCAGCTCATCGCGGGGAGCGAAGGCACCCTGGCGGCAATCCTGTCGGCCGAACTCCAGGTCGTGCCTCTGCCACGTCAGAAGGGACTCTGCCTTCTGTTTTTTGATTCCGTAGCCGAAGCCATGCAGGCCACGGTCGCGCTGCTTCCGTTTCGGCCCGCCGCCATCGAACACATCGACAGGGTCCTGTTCGATCAAACCCGCGGGCAGGTGCCGTTCCAGGCGGCACGGGATCTCCTCCAGCTGGACACACGCCCCTGCGAAGCGATCCTCATGGTTGAATTCTTCGACGACATCGACGACCGGCTTGAGCATGTCGCGCGGTTGAACCTGGGTCACCGCAGTCTCACCCTGAAATCGGGATCCGAGATGGCCCTGGTCTGGGCACTCCGCAAGGCGGGGCTCTCCCTGCTCACCGGTTGTCCCGGTGCCGCCAAACCCGCCACAGGCATCGAAGACGCCGCCGTGCTTCCGGAGCATCTCCCGGAATATGTCGCGAGCCTCGAACGCCTGCTGAAATCGCTCGACCTGAAAGCCTGCTTCTACGGTCATGCGGCCGCGGGACTCCTGCATGTGCGCCCCGTGCTGGATCTGCATCGCCGCGACGATGTGCAAAAATTCCGAAGAGTGGCGGACGAAGTAGCCGCCCTGGTTCGGCACTTCAAGGGATCGCTCGCCTCCGAGCACGGCGTCGGCATTGCCCGCACCGAATATCTTCGCGATCAGGTGGGGTCCGATCTGCTCGGAGTCATGAGCCGCATCAAGGCCACATTCGATCCCTCGGACCGACTGAATCCCGGAAAAATCATCGACGACGGACGCTATCGGTTCGACACCCGGCTGCGCACAACGGCCGGAGCCGACCTGCATCCGGCCTTCACCCCCGTGCTGACATTCGCCGCCAAGGACCGGTCCTTCATCGGCAACCTCGAACAATGCAACGGGTGCGGCGGTTGCCGCAAGGAAACCCACACGATGTGTCCCACCTACCGGGCAACCGGAGAGGAGGTCATGTCGACGCGTGGCCGCGCCAACACCATTCGCGCGGCGTTGGAAGGACGGTTCGGAGACGGGTGTCATCCCGTCGATGCGCCGGAACTTGAAGCCGCCCTGGCCCACTGCCTATCCTGCAAAGCCTGCACCAGCGAATGCCCGTCGAACGTCAACATGTCCCTTCTGAAAGCCGAACTGGCGCACGCGCGCATCCGTCGTCACGGACTTTCCCTGCGGCAATGGTTGATTGGTTCGGTGGATCAACTGTCGAAACTTGCCTGCCGGACGCCGGCCCTGGCGAATTCCAGCCTGCTCAATCCAACGTTCCGGAAAATCCTTCGGTTCCTGACCGGAGTTTCCGAACGACGCCCGCTCCCGGCCTACACCTTTGATCGGTTCGACCACTGGTTCGCACGCCGGAAACCAGCCGTCGTCCCGAGCCGGGGCCGCGTCATTCTGTGGGATGACACATTCGTCCGATACCATGAGCCCCACATTGGCAGGGCGGCAGTGGCCGTGCTCGAGGCCGCGGGCTACGAAGTCACGCTCCCGAAGGACCGCGCCTGCTGCGGTCGCCCGGCGTTCAGCCAAGGCGACCTGGATCGTGCGGCCCGGATGGGAACCCGCAACCTCGACCTGCTCTCCACAACCGATGGAGTTGCCGCGCCGGTGATTTTCCTGGAGCCATCCTGTTTTTCAATGTTCGCCGAAGATTACCGGGAACTCGGGCTTCCCGATGCCGCCACCATCTCGGCGCGGAGTTATCTTTTCGAAACCTTCATCAATCAGTTGCTTGAACGGGAACCCGACGCCCTCAGGTTCCAGGCGCGGGAGGAACAGGTCGGCATTCACGCGCATTGCCACGCCAAATCCCTGATGAACCCCGAGCCCATGCGACGCCTGGTCGCGCGAATGCCCGGACGACACGCGACGTTGCTGGACACCGGATGCTGCGGCATGGCGGGGGCTTTCGGGGCCATGGAATCCAACTACGACCTTTCCGTCCGGATCGGACAATCGCTCGCCGAAGCCGTGGCCGGAATGGCCGACGGGGCAACGCTCATTTCTTCAGGAACCAGCTGCCGGCATCAGGTCGAACACCTCACATCGGCCAGACCTCTGCACATGGCAGAACTGATTGCGCGTTCGCTTGTACGGTAGCCGGAGCAACATCCGTTTTCCATCCTCCGGCTCAGCGGAATGCTTCGCCCTACCGGCGTGGGGGCGGGGAGAGGGAATGGGGCACGGGGGGATGGTGGCGCGAACCGTCCCGGTGAGCGTTCGGAAGTCTTTCGCATTTCACCGTCCCCCGGCTCAGCGGGACGC
>JAIPJX010000102.1 GCA_021733945.1 Verrucomicrobiota bacterium
CCGACGTGGTGCTTGGAGGTCAGATACTTTTTCCAAATAAGCCAATGGAAGCAACGGTTCGAAGAATTCTGTCTTGCACCCGCTGAGGCGCGCCGGCAATTCGAACGGTTGAAAAGCAGTTCGATCCCCTGTAGAGTCCCGGCATGGTGTTTATTGCGCAAACCGTCACGACCCTGGCCGCATCGGGATCAAACAGCGGTTCCCCCCATGCAGTCAGGCTCGCATCCTGAGTCGCCGCAGATCCCCTTTACCGAATCCGCTCTGAACGCAACGATCCCTCATGGACAAGTCAGAAATATTTAAGGCTGTGCTCGCCCAGTTCCGCCATGACCTGGGTTTGCAGGAGAAAGCCGCCGGCGCAGCGCGCGAAGGCGCAACCGGGGACGAGGTCTTGTCAGAGGGCAAATACGACACCCGGGCGACCGAGGCATCCTATCTGGCACGCGGCCACGCCATGCAGTTTGAGGCTCTGGTCGATGGCCTGCGCCTGCTCGAATCCTACCGGCTTCCCACCTACGGAAACGCCGACCCCATCGGTACGGGCGCGCTTGTGGAAGTGACGATCGACGACGATCAGGATCTCTACTTCCTCCTTCCCTCCGGCGGGGGGATCACGGTTGTGCACCAGGACCGGGAGGTCATCGTCCTGAGCCTGCAATCCCCCGTGGGTCAGCGACTGCGGGGCCTGACGGCCGGAAAACCATTCACTCTCCCAAACGGCACCTCCCAGGGTTGCATCCGCGCGGTGTGGTGATCCCACCCCGTGCGGAACCTGAGCCCGCAAGCCCCACCCGGGAATCCGCACGCATCGGCAACGGGAAACAAGGAAGCGGTTCGGGGTTTGATCGGAGATGTTTGTCAAACCAAGTATTCCATGCTACGGATGAAGGCCTATGGGAAACGCAAAAATCGTCAAGGAACTGTCTCTCGCCTACGCCATGGAACTCGAGACGGTTCAGAATTACATCGCTGCATCCGTGAACCTCGACGGAGTGCGATCGGATATCATCAAGAAAGCCCTGGCGGCGGATGTCGCCACCGAACTGTTGCACTCCCAACAATTGGCCATGCGGATCAAAACCATCGGCGGCCTCGTCCCAGGTTCCCTGGATCTGCCGCGCGGCCAGAAGTCGCTTCAGCCCCTGAAGGACACCACCGACATTGTCGCCGTCATCAAGGGAGTGATCGACGCCGAAGAAGCGGCCATCAAACAGTACAATAAGATCATCAAACTGTGCGAAGGCGTCGACTACGTCACCCAGGACCTGGTCATCAGCATCCTCGGCGGAGAGGAAGATCACCGTCGCGAATTCCTCGGGTTCCTCCGCGAATACGAGAAGGAGTGAACCGTCCGTGCGGATCCTGCGTCGCTGGTTTCAACGACAAGGCCCCCGCTCCATCCAGTCAGATGGAACGGGGGCCCGGCAAGCTCCCGGCAGGATGGGCTGATGTTGAAGAAGTGAGCATTCTGACGTCGGCTCCTACTTTTCAGACACGCTCTCAGGCCAGACCCGGGTGATACACTTCCTTCAGCCAGGCATGCGCCATGAGCGAGGCACCGGCGCTGGAGGGATGCACGCCGTCCTTGGCCCAATGCTCCGCTGGCGCGTATTGGACGGCTTCATCAAACATGCCCTGGAAGGGTACCCAGGAAGCATGAAACGAAGTGGCCACCCTTTTGGCTGCAGCCCGATATTCGTCAAACAAGGGAAACCATTTGTCGGTCACAGCCCCGCAGCGGAGAACGAAAGGCTCGCAGACCACCAGCTTGATCGACGGCAAAGCCTCCCGTGTCCGGGTGAGCAGCGCCATATAATCCCGCTCATAAGTCTGCACGGTTCCGTCGTAGTTTCCATTCAGCCCGTGCCAGATGTCGTTCACTCCGATCAGGACACTCAGGAGATTGGGCTTGAGATCGAGGCAATCCGCCTGCCACCGATTCGCCAGCTGAGGGACCTTGTGCCCGCTGATTCCCCGGTTGTAAACCATCAGATGATCCTTCGGTCGGTCCAGCAACAACTGCGCCGCCGCCAGCCAGGCGTAGCCGTTCCCGAGGGCCGGCTGATGATTGGCCTGGCCCGCTTCAGGCCGACTCCGTCCAGCGTCCGTGATGGAGTCTCCCTGAAAGAGAACGATGTCCCCGGCTGCCACCAGTGAGCCGTGGGCTGATCCGTGACCGGACTCGTGGCCGGCCCCGGCGTGTGCGTGATGTTCCCCGCTGGAAGCACAACCTCCCAGCCAGGCTCCTCCCACGGCCATTCCGGCGGCCTGGAGGAATTGACGGCGTTTGAGGGAGGATCGATTCGAATCGGATGATGATTGCATCAATCTTTTTAGGGGATTCCCGGGATTTGGCAATCGCAGGATTCCGGACACAGACGGGAAGGATGACTCCCGTCCGATCCAGCCCCATTTGACAACATCCCCGAGTCCTCTCGCCCCGGCCCGGTTCTCCGACGTCCCCTCAAACCGATGCGGGAGCCGCCACCGGACTCTGGCCGCGCAGTTCCGCCCGTGACAGGAACCGCCACCGGTTGTGAACCCAAAACCAATTCGCAGGATCGCGCAGGACCCCCCTGCCCAAAGCCTCGTTCACATCCCCCATGATCGCTTCAACGGACCTTGCCTTGCCGTTTTCGCGGGTTGGAATCCAGTCGTTGAATTCAATCTCCCACTGGGCAAGTCCGGTCCGGTAGCAGATCGCCGAAACAAGCGGCAGGCGGTACCGGAGTGCAAACACCGCGGTCGCCACGGTCGTGGAGCATTCATGCCCCAGAAACGGAATGCGAATGGAACTTTGTCCGGCGTGTTGGTCCGACAGGAAACCGACGGCCATGTTCCGGACCTTGATGGCTTCCCTGAGTTCCTTGACCTCCTCACGTCGCTCAAAATACATCGCTTTGGAACGAGCCCGCAGATCCTGGAGCAGCTGGTTGAGTCGTTTCTGTTTGAGGGAACGAAACGTGGTCGCCACCTGGAAATCCGATCCAGGCCAGCCAATCCGCGCATACAACTCGAAATTCCCGAAGTGGCCCACGGCAGCCACCCAGGATTTCTGAACGGTCTCGAGATCCTGGATCTTCTCGAACCCCACCATCTTCAAGTGCGGCGCCAAGGCTTCGGCCGACATCGAGGCGGTTTTGATGGCGGAACAATAATTCTCGCCCAGCCGCCGGAAGTTTTCACGGGCAAGCGCCACAATCTCGCTCTCCGATTTTTGACCACCGAAAACAGCGGTAAGATTTCGAACGGCCATGCGCCTGTGGCGCCGATCCAACCGGTAAACCAGATCGCCCCCCAATCTTCCCAGCTGCGCCCCCCACCTCAGCGGGAGGGTTTGCAGGAAAACCACGAGCGATTTAACAATCAGATATAGCAAATAGTCCATGAAGCGATTCAACGATAACAACCGGGTCCGGAGGGATCCCCGACAAATCACGAAGGAAAAGCACGGCGTCAACAGGATCATCCTTACCGGAAAGCCCCGCATCACTCAACCAACTTCGCAAAGAAACGAAGCACCGCCAGGCAACCCGCTGCCAGGAAAGGCAACCGCGCACGAGAATCCGAACACGGTCCGATGAAGCATGCTTCAGGTTCAAGCGAACTCTCGCATCCGCTCGAACACAGTCGTCTCACTGAGCGCATTCAAACCACCGGGTGCCTGGAGCAAATCCAACAGCTCCGTCCGAGGTTTCCAAATCGCCGGATTCGTATCGTTCCAAAGCACCAGACCGCGCACGCCCAACGCACCGGCCAGATGCGAGATTCCAGAATCGTGACCAAGAAACACATGGCACTGACGGAGAAGCAAAGCCACATCGGCCAGAGGCAGACTACGGGCAACCCGGACCCGTTCAACCGGGAGGATCCGTGCCAGCCGTTCCAATCGATCCCCTTCCGCCTCGCCGCCGACCAACAGGAATCTCAGCCGGGTCTCCTCTGCCAATTTCTCCAGCAACAGCGCCCACCGAGCCTCGGGCCAGTTCTTTTTTTCGCTGCCGCTTCCCGGGTGCGCGGCGAGCCAACGAAGCGAAACACCCGCATGCGCCCCCGCCAGATCGAGTGACTCATCCGGAGGCCGGATTCCCAGATCCAGTCTGGGCACCGGATCGGCATCAAAAATGGCCAACCGTTCCAGGGGCTGGAGCAGCACGTCCGTCGCATGAATCGTCTGCGTTTCATCAGGCCGGTGGGGTCCCTCCACAAACTGCGCCTCCGAACAGCGCGCCACGTTTTCCCGAAAGACCCCGTCCGGATCGTAGAGATAGGACAGGATCATGCTGAACTCTGAGAAATAATCGGACAAAGCCTTGTCCAGCGTGCCGTTGCGGGCGAAGAACCCCGCCATGCCGCGCGCCTCGATTGCCGAAACACGGTCGACCAACCCACCGCTCTGGGCCACCTGCACGATGTGCGGGTATCCGAGGACTTCAAGTTCGGCGCTTGAGAAACGGTCGCGCAACGCCCGCAGCACCGGAAGCGTGAGGATAAAATCGCCGATCGCCCCACCCCGAACGACGAGGATTCTCCCCCTCGGTTTGGTCGAAACCGTCATCGCGCGCAAACCGTGAACACCTGATTCATGAAGCCGACTGGATAAAAGAAACCGCAGACTAGAACACGGCCAGGCCCAGGAGAATTACAAACAATCCAAATGCCAGCCGAATCCCGCTGCACACCTTGATCCGCCCCTCGCTGGCAGTCCCCCAGAGAATGATGTCGCGCAGACGCCAGGGAGAAACCGTGAACCACATCGCCAGAACAATCCAGACGTAGGCGAGAACGGAGATGACCAGACGCCAGGAAGAATCGTTCCAACGCGCCGTATCGAGCATGAGTTTGCCCAGCATCAACATCACCACCGCCAGTCCGCGCACAGCCAGATAATCCTTCACATAGATGCAGGTAAGCACCCCGATCGCGCCAAAGGCGAACACCATGAGCTTCTTGTACGCGGCGAAATCCGAAATTGATTCCGCCTGAAGGTTCTGAAGGAACCAAGCCGTGCCCAGGCCCATCAGCAGGTAACCCGCCATCACCGAACGCGGGAACTGCCTGGCCTTCAATGCGAATTCCCTGGGTTTGAGCAACCCGAACACCTGCGGCAACGCGATCAACAAACCCAACCCGACAGACAATGTGGACAATGACATGAGGAACCCTGGGATTTTTTTCTAAACCGCGGCCACAACGGACCGGCGCCCATACAATGTGAAATGACTGGCATGCTCCACCTCCAGATCAACCAACTGCCCCGCGACACCATCGGTCTTGTCCAACACCACGATCCGGTTGCACCGGGTGCGCCCCTCCAGCCGTTCGGAATTTCTGCGACTTGGACCCTCCACCAACACCTCAACCGTTCGCCCCACAAAGGAACGGGTCCGGTCCGAGGCAATCCTGTTCACCTCATCAAGCACCGCCGCGTGGCGTTCCTCGATGACCGATTCCGGGAGTTGATCGGGCATGTCCGCCGCCGGAGTGTCCTTGCGTTTGGAGTATTTAAAAACAAACGCGTTGTCGAACGCGACCTCCCGCACCAGCGAGAGTGTGGACTGAAAGTCGGCGTCAGTTTCTCCCGGAAATCCGACGATCAGATCCGTCGTCATTCCGATGGCCGGCTGCGCGGCCCGCAGCTTGTCGACAAGACTCAGGAACCGCTCGCGCGTGTACCCGCGGTGCATCAGCTTCAAAATCCGGTCACTTCCGCTCTGCGCGGGAATATGCGCGTTTTCGCAAAGCTTCGGAAGCCGGCGATACGCTTCCACCAGATCATCGCCATACCCCCTGGGGTGCGGCGAGGTGAACCGGATCCGGTCCAATCCATCAACCTCGCTCACCGCGTCCAGGAGTTGCACAAAAGCTGAGAGCCCGTTCCGGATCCCGATTTCGCGCCGCCCGTAGCTGGTGACGATCTGGCCCAGCAACGTGACCTCGCGAACCCCCTGCTGCGCCAGATCACGGCATTCGGATACGATGTCCCCGATCGTGCGGCTGCGCTCGCTGCCTCGTGTGTCCGGCACAATACAGAACGTACACCGCTGGTTGCACCCCTGCATGATGCTCACAAAAGCCACTGCCGCCTTGGACTCCGAGTTCCCCATCGAGACATGCTCGCGAATCGCGGCTTCGCTCCCGGCCTCCTCCTCCACATCACAGATGCGCGTCCGTCGGCCGGACAGCAAATCATCGAGATGCCCGGCCGTTCGGTGAAATTTCTGCGTACCCACGACGAGGTCAAGGTCCGGCAGGCGATCCAGCAACTCCTGGCCCCGGCTCTGAGCCATGCAGCCCATGAATCCGAGCAGCACATTGGGCCGGTGCTTGCGGGTCTCCCCGGCCAGATTCTGCATTTTACTGAAGGCCTTCTGCTCGGCCGTGTCCCGCACACTGCAGGTGTTCACAAGGATGACGTCCGCCATCGCCTCGGATCCAGCCAGGGCGTACCCCTTCGCAACGAGCTGCGCGGCAACCGCCTCCGAATCGCGCTCGTTCATCTGGCATCCGTAGGTTTTAATGTAGACACTCGCCATAAAGCTCAAGGTGCCGCGAAGGTACGCCAAGGTCCGCCTCTTGAAAAGAGGGAAATCACCATTGCGGAGAGGCGACCCGGTTTGTTAAAACCATCGGGCATGCCACCTGACACCATCGACCAAGAGAAGGTCCATTCTGAATCATTCCTCCATCGACTCATGTGGGATCAACTCAAGCTGTCCATCTCCTGCGCAGCCGCGTTCCTCTCCGCGCTCCTGGCGATGCCGCTGTTGAACTACTTCCTACCCGAACTCATGGCGACCCGGGTTTTGGGATTCACGGTGTCATGGTTGATCCTGGGCATTCTCTTTTTTCCATTCGTTTGGGTGATCTCCTATCTGTTCATCAAACGTTCAATCGCGCTGGAGGACAACGAAGCACGATTCGCACAAACCTCAGGCACCCCCCACAAGGACTAACCATGACCATCGACCCATGGATCCTCGCGTTCAGTGCGATCACCGTGTTCGGCACCATCTGGATGGGTTTCCGGGCAGCCCGGAAATCAAAGACCGCCCAGGACTTCTTCGTTGCCGGCCGGTCCGTCTCCGTCGGCTGGAACGCCTCCGCCATCTCCGGCGAATACCTCAGCGCCGCATCGTTCATGGGCGTGGCCGGCATGGTGATGAGTGTCGGTTACGACGCGCTTTGGTACCCGGTCTGTTACGCGTGCGGATACCTGTTTCTGCTTCTGTTCATCGCGGGGCCCCTGCGACGGTTCGGCGCCTACACGGTCCCGGATTTCGCCGAAGGCCGCTTCGACTCGCCTGTATTCCGCAAAATTGCCGTCGTGTTCGTGCTGTTCATCGGGTTCTTTTACACCATGCCGCAAATGAAGGGCGCTGGAACCACGCTGGCGTACATCTTCCCGGGCCTGCCCTACTGGGCGGGCGTGGTATTGATCGGCGCCGTCATTACCATGAACGTCGCCCTGGGCGGCATGAAGGGCATCACCCTGGTACAGGCCGTTCAGTACTGGGCCAAGATGTTCGCCATCTCGGTCCCGATCTTTGTTCTGCTCTCCATCTACGGCAGCTACGGCAAACAACTCTCCGTAAACGATCCGCAACCATCGCCCTCCGCATCGGCTCAATCCCAATCCGCACAGGCCGCCATGCGTGAAACCCTCCCGGCCAAGGCACCGCCCGACGATATCTGGCTCAGCCCCTTCGGCCCGCTGACGACCAAGGCGACCAAGGCCGCCGGCTTGAGCGCCGAGGAATCCCGGCCCTATTCCCTGCTCTACACCTACTCCCTCATCGTGGCCCTGGTCTGCGGCACCGCAGGTCTGCCACATATCCTGGTTCGGTTCTACACCAACCCAGACGGCGTGGCCGCGAAACGCACCACGATGTGGGTGATGATCCTGATCGGCGTGTTCTATGTGTTTCCGCCAATCTTCGGCGTGCTCGGACGGAACCTCCTGCCGGATCTGTATCTGGGCGCGGGTGCCAAGGGCACGGACAAGGTGGTGCTGGAATTGCCCCGCATCCTCAACGAACGATATCCCATGGTCGGATCAATCCTGAGCGGGATCACCTGCGCCGGTGCGTTCGCCGCGTTCATGAGCACCTTCAGCGGATTGCTCGTCAGCATGACCGGTGCCCTGGCCCACGATGTCTACGGCCGGATGCTGCGCCCCCAATCCAACCCGGCCCAGAGAATGCGCGCCTTCAAGATCAGCGCCGTCATCGTCGGGACCGTCGCGATTGCGCTCGGGACCCAGGTCGAACAGTTCCAGATCAATTTTATGGTCGGCCAGGCGTTCGCAATCGCCGCCGCAAGCTATTTCCCACTGCTCTTCATGTGTGTCTGGTGGCGTGGCATGACCATGAAAGGTGCCGCAACCGGGATGCTCGGCGGCGGTCTGCTCGCCGTCTTGACCATCTCGATGACCAGCTTCAGCGACCTGGGACTTCTGCCTCTCAAGGAATTCTGGGCAGGCCACCCCCTCCTGCGCATCCTTGCCGAACAACCCGCCATCTGGGCCGTGCCGCTCGCCATCGGGCTCATGATCGTCGTCTCGAAACTGACCCGGAAGGAAATCCCGAAGGATATTCGCATGAAAATGCTCGTGCTCCACGCGCCCGAAAAGCTCGGGCTCAAACAGGAATACATTCAGGAACACGCCGGCCACTGAGAACCGAAGGGCCGCGATCCATCGGGGCATTCGCCGCGACCATTGAATCCAGGACGTCATGCCAGGACAACTCGCACTGCTCGATTACGCGATCCTCGCCGTCTATCTGGCCGGAACGGTGATCCTCGGCCTGATGATCGGCCGCAAGGTCACAACGGGCAGCGATTTCTTTCTGGCCGGCCGCAATCTGCCCTGGTGGGCAATCGGCTTTTCCCTGGTCGCCTCGGACATCGGAGGAACCGACATCATCGGCGTGGGAGGGGCAGCCTATGCCCACGGACTGGCTGTCGGGAATTTCGACTGGATCGGATGCATCCCGGCCATGATCCTCGCGGCGTTTATCTTCGTCCCGATTTTCTGGCGGGCCGGGGTCTACACGATCCCGGAGTATCTGGAGAAACGGTTCGACAGCCGGGTTCGCGCCGCCGTCGCGTTCTGCTGGCTCGTCTTCATGGCGTGCAACATCGGGATCATGCTGTTCGCATCGGCCCGGATGATGGGGGTCCTGTTCGGTTGGAATCCCGTCGTGTCGGTCCTCGTCACCGCAATCCTCGTTGGCATCTACACCTCCGCTGGAGGCCTCGCGGCGGTGGTCTACACCGATGTCATCCAGTGCGTCGTCCTGATCGGCGGATGCCTCATGGTGCTCGTCATTGGCCTGATTGATCTGGGTGGTTTCAGCGCGATGCTCGACCAGATCCGCGCGCTCGAACCCGGACCCCAGGCAAACGAAAAACTGCGTCTCATTCTCCCGGTCGACACCGGCACACCCTTTCCCTGGACCGGCATCTTTTTCGGACTGGGAATAATTCTCGGTCCGGCCTACTGGATCGGTAATCAGGCGATCGTACAACGGTCCCTCGGGGCCCGGAGCGAGTTCGAAGCCAAGGCCTCGTACATCTGGGGAGCTTTGTTGAAGAACCTGCTTCCCATCATCATCGCGGTGCCGGGATTGATTGCTTTGGCAAAATACCCGGAATTGAAGAACGGGGACGACGCCCTTCCCACGCTCGTGTCGCGCATGCTGCCGATCGGGTTTCGCGGACTGTTCCTCGCGGCGTTCCTCGCGGCCCTGATGTCGAGCGTCGATTCCTATGTCAACTCGGCGGCCACGATTCTGACTCACGATTTCTACCGGCGCTTTTTTCGTCCGAACGCCAGCGATCAACATCTCCTGCGACTGGGCCGGTTGTCCTCGGCGGGCCTCATGATCTGGGGCATCGTCTTCGCGCTGCTCGTCGCCCGGATGGAAGGCACCGGCATTTACACCATCTTCCAGACTTTGATGGCGTTCTTTCAGGGCCCGGCGCTGGCAGTGCTGCTCTGCGGTTTCCTCTGGAAACGCGCCTCGGCTCAGGGAGCGTTTGTCGGTTTCCTGGGCGGAGTGGCTGCCGCGGTGGGTCTGTTCACCCTCAATCAGGAGACTGTCTACACGGCGCTGGGCTGGCAACCCCTCTTCCGGATCAATGACCCGTTTCTCTATTTCTCCGTATGGGCGTTCCTGATCTCCATGGTTCTGGTCATCGCGGTCAGCCTGCTCACAGTCCCCGATCCGTCCGAAAAAACCGACGGGCTCGTGTATTCACGATCCAGGAGGACCGCCTCGTGAGCCCGCTCCATCACATCGGAAACTTCCTGCGCGAAGCCCTGCTCCAGGTTCCCCTGGGAGTCGCCCGGGCCCTGTTCGTGCTGCTCATGCTCACACTCTTGATCTGGGTGCTCACGCTTCCTCGCGCGGAGGTCACGGCACCGGATCGTCCCTATCGATTAAGCGAGAATCTCAGGGTCTGGGCCGCCATCGCCCTCGGCATCCAGGTGCTTGTCTACCTCTTCCTATAACCGCCCGAAGGACCGTCGTGCGGCCTCCCATTCACGGGACAATCACGCTCTTGGCCGACTCCCAGCGCGCCGTTGTTTGCAGTGCTTCATTGGCCTGTTCCAGCGTGAACCGATGAGTCACCATCGATTCGAAGGGGAACTCCGCCCGATAGGCCCGCAGAAAATCGATCGCCGTGCGTAAATGCCGGGGTTCGCTCGACCAGGACCCGTAAATCTGGAGTTGTTTCTTGGTGATCCAATGCGGGTTGAGTGAAACCTCGCCCGCATCACAGTAATGCCCAAGAATCAGAAGCTTGGCGCCATCCCGGCAGAGCTGCACCGCCTCCGGCACCGCACCGGGCACTCCCGCACATTCCAGAACCACGTCCGCACCGTGCCCGCCGCTCAATTCACGCACGCCCGCAATCCGATCCTTCGGATGGGCGATCTCACCGATGTCGATGACTCCATCGGCTCCGAAACGCTGCGCCAGTTCCAGGCGCGGCTTCGGTCCACCGATCACGATGATCTTGCGCGCACCTGCGGCACGGGCCACCGCCAGAGCGGAAATCCCCACCGGCCCAGCCCCCTGCACCACCACCACATTTCTCCAAAGCTCAGGAAGCACAGGCACTCCGACCACACGCCCCGCGTCCGGCAGGACCGGGTCTCCGCAGCTTCGTTCCACCCCGTGGAGCGCGGTGATGAGGGCGCACCCGGCCCCGATCACCGACTCGGTCGGCAGATCCTCCGGAAGCCGGAACAGCGTGGTGCGCGGGTGCAGGTAATGATACCGCGCATAGCCTCCCAGGAAATGCGGTGCCTGATCCGAACGATATCCGATCCCGTAGGCCCGTCGCTCCGGGCACCGGGTGGGCTGCCATTTCTCAGCACAATAAAAACAATGCCCGCAGGACACGGTTGAGTTCCACGTCACACGATCCCCAACACTCAATTCCTGCCCCGTCCAATCGTGGGTCACGCCCTGCCCCAGGCGCTCGATGTGCCCGACGGTTTCGTGTCCAAGCACAACCGGCAACTGGATCGGCAGCTCGCCCTTCCAGAGGTGCACATCGGTTCCGCAAATGCCGGCCATCTCCGTTCGAACCAGGGTCGCCCCCGCCTCCAGATCCACCGGCAGGGCGTATTCGCGAAGCTGCAGAGGTGCGTTGAATGTTTCGAGAACGGATGCGTATGCAGTAACGGTGGACATCAATCAATTGCCTTTCTGTTAAGTGAACAACCAACTCCCGTCACCTGCGGCCATCGTAAAAAAACGCGAGGGCCGCCTGGTTTCGCAGCGTCCGTTTCGGCAGCAGAAGGAAGCGTCCAAAAAGCGTGAGAATCTCACGCTTGCTGTACAACTCCAGTTTTCGGCTGGAAGTCACCGGAGGATGCCGATGGAGCACGACCGTGTCCATCCCTCGATCTCGGGCCCAACGGCGAAGGGACCATCCAAACTGAGCATCCTCCGCGGCAAACAGCTCGTGACTGAACCCGCCCAGCTCCCGGAACGCGGTGGCAGGACAAAAAATAAAACAGCCCGCCGTCAGGTGGGTGAACCGAGCCGCAAGATTTCCAAGCACCAGGACCCCGCGCAACCAGAAGGGTGCCTTGTCAAAGACCAGGGTGCTGCCTCCACCGGCCACCCTGCCCGATTCGACGGCCTTCAGCAGATCCGCCACCGCTCCGGCCGGGAGCGAGGAATCCGCATCAAAAAAGAGAAACCAATCACCCGTTGCAACACCCGCCCCCGCATTTCGCGCCCGCGCAATTTGATTGACCGGCTCGAAAACGACCCTCGCACCGTGCTCCCGGGCAATTGCCGCCGTGGCATCGGTGGAGTTGTTGTCGGCGACAATGATCTCCGTCTCGAGGTTCGGACGCGCGTTTGCCTTCAACGCCGCTCGCACGCTTGTCAGGCAACGCGCCAATCGTTTTTCTTCGTTGAACGCAGGAATGATGACCGAGAGTTTCATGCTCGGCGGAGTTCCCTGAGGAACAGGCAAACAATCTGGTGAGGCACTCATGACGGGATTGTCCGCGCGGAAGGATCGCCGCCCAGGAACTCCTGCCGAATATCCTGAAGGGCGGGAAACTGCGCCCGCCACGAGGCCACAACCTCGGGATCCATCGCAGCCGAAATGCATCCTTCCGAATCCCCGGCGTCCTGGAGGATCTCACCCTGGGGATCGATCACGAGGCTGCGCCCCGGATACTCCAGTTTGGGATCACTGCCGCACCGGTTGACCGCAACGACGTAGGCCTGGTTCTCGATCGCACGGGCTCGGAGCAGGGTCACCCAGTGATTGACCCGGCGGCTGGGCCAGTTCGCAATCACGACAAACAGGGTTGCACCCCGACGGACAGCAGCCCTGAAAGCCTCGGGAAACCGCAGATCGTAACAGATGAACGGCGCCACCACAAATCCAGCCCATGGAAACGTGACGATCTCCGAACCGCGCTGATAATGCTCCGACTCCCCACCAAATGTAAACGGATGCAGCTTGCAGTACCGGCCCAGGAGTTTTCCTTCGGGATCGAACACAACCGCTTCGTTCCGGCCCCGGCCGTCGTCGGCCGGCGTCACCAATCCCGCCACAAGACAAATCCCGCGTTCCCGCGCCAGCTCCGAAAGGAACCGCTCGGATTCCGAAGGAATCCCTTCACCGATGGCCGCCACGTTCATGCTGAAACCGGTTGGGAACATTTCCGGAAGCAATACCAACGACCCCGGTTCAACCCCATCCAACAACGCGCGCGCCTTGTCGAAGTTCGCGGGTTTGTCCTCCCACACCAAATCAAGCTGTGCGCAAACGACCCTGTTTTCCTTCGTCTCTCTCATGCCAGTAATCTCCTCAACCCGCGCACCAACCGCCCCACGCCCTCGGCCGCAGTCCCGGCGTCCAACGCGCCGTAGGCCACGCGCAGGAGGCATCCCTGCTCCATTCCGAACGCGGTGCCGGGAATCGCCGCCACCTTGTGCTCCCGCACGAGTGCCTCCACCAGTTCCATCGGGCTCTTTTCCGTGTTCAGCCGAAGCAGAAAATAGAACGCACCCTGTGTCTTCGGAAATTCCCAGGCACCCTGGTCCCGGTCGAGCTCCTCCAGCAGATGTCGGCGCACACCGATAATCGTCTCCTGCCGCTTCCGGCAATACGCGCGCCCAGCCTTCAAGGCACCAATCGCCGCACACTGCGAGATCACGGGGGCGCAGATCAACAGGGTGTCCTGGATCTTCTTAACCGCATCCAGCAGATGATCCGGCACGACCATGTACCCGATCCGCCAGCTGGCGAACCCATAGGCCTTGGACAACGAATACAGCGAGATGGTGTACCCGGCACTTCCTTCGATCGATCCCGGCGAAAAATGCGGGGCTCCCTCGTAGGTGAAATATTCATACGCCTCGTCATGCACATGATAAATCCCCCGGTCACGGCAGAGGCCGTTCACGGTGCGCAGCGACTCCTCGGTATAGACGGCACCTGTGGGGTTGTTGGGCGAAACGGTCACGACCGCGCGCGTTCGGGGCGTGATCGCGGCAGCGATGGCATCGGGTCTCAACTGATACTCCGAATCCGTATCCACGAGCACCGGCTGGCACCCCGCCATCGTCACGGCCATCTCGTGATTGAAGTAATAGGGCGTCTGCAGGATGATTTCATCGCCAGGATCGGCGATGGCCAGAAGCGCGTTGGTGAATGCCAGGTTGCCGCCCGCGGTGATGACCAGCGCGTTGTCCGCACCCAGCCTGAACCCGTTCTCACTCTCCAGCTTCAGGCCCACCAAATCCAGCAGCGGTGCCAAACCTCGCACAAGCTTGTACTTGTGGTTCTCGGGATCCTTCCAGAAGGCGGTCAATTCAGACTCCGCCTCCCGGGGCGGACCGTAATAGACAACGCCCTGCCCCAACGAAATCGTGCCGGGATGATTCCGGATCAGCTCTCCGACCACGGGAATGATCGGAGACTGGACGGACTGCATGCGGCGCGACTCACGCATCCCCCAAGCTCCCGCGGTTTGAGAGGTGGTGAAAACCAAACCAGCGTGGGACCCGCGAGGAAGGCGCCGGCCGACCGCACACTGCATGGAAAGGCTTCCGCACGCGCAAATGGAAAGTCCCGGTTTAGTTGAGCTCGCGAATCCGGATGTTCCGAAAGGCGCTGGTGGTCTGCCAGTTAGCGATGCCGAACGGTTGCGAAAGCTCGATCTCGCCAGGACGCATGCTCACTCGGTGATCCTCGATCGGCTGGTTCACCAACTCTTCATCATCAATCCATGCCTGAATGGCTTCGGGGGTGACCCGGACACGAATCTTGTACCAGCGGTTCTTCTCAAAGTTCAAAAACTTGGTCGTCTCATTCTCGGAAGCGTCCATGGAATCGATGCTTGAAATCCCCACGACCCCGCCGCCCCATCCCCCCACAATGAACGTGCAGTGCGCATCTCCCACCGGGAACGTCAAACCGCAAAAGAAATCCGCCCCATCCCGCTTCATGGCTTCCAGCGAAACCTCGTAGTTGGTTTTCGGAAGGTCGTTTGTCCATGAAACCCCGGTGAGCATCACCCCGGGGTTAAACACCAGCAATCCATCCTCCACCTCGATCAGACCGCTGCCGGCGAAATCAGTCACCGTCCAACCGGCCAGAGTCGCGCCGTCGAACAGCGATTTCCATTCGGTCCCCACCCGCTTCGAGGCGCCGGACGGATCCGCGTGGGCGTCCCCTTTGACGCCGGTCACCGCCGCGTGTCCGTGTTCATGCCCGGCATGCGAACCACCGGAGTCGCGATCCAGGCACGCGCAGCCCACCATCGATAGGGTTGCCATGCCAAGGAACACGCCCACACAAGAATTCCCGAGAACCGACCAGGTTATAGATTTCACAGGAACCGATTTCACACCGATTTCCCAATTTCCGCCAGCCTGAAAGTCAGCCAATGCGGGATCCGCGAAGATTCCAGGCCATGCGATCCATCGCCCCAGCCCCGGGACTCCAGGTACAACCTTTTGTTGCAGGTGCAACAAAAGGTTGTACCCACCCTGATGAAAAAAACGATTTGCAATCAGGTTCCTGTCCGCCATTCTGCGGAGGTGTCCTGCCTTGATCGGAACCGACCGACAGGCGCGCGTGGACTCACGGAACAATCAAAACACAATCAGCCCCCTTCATCGCACTCATGTCTTTCAAAGGCGTCATCTTCGATCTCGACGGCACTCTTCTGGATACTCTGGAGGATCTGGCCGACGCGGCGAACGGAATGCTGGCCACCCACGGATACCCGACCCATGCCATCGATGCTTATCGCTACTTTGTCGGTGACGGCATGAACATGCTGGTAACCCGGGCGGTACCGGAGGATCAGCGGGACGACGGCACGCTCGAAAAATGCCTGGTCACCATGAAACGGGAGTACCAACGCTGTTTGAATGTAAAAACCGAACCCTATGCGGGGATCGACCCGATGCTGGCCGAGCTCAAGGCGAGTCAAATCCCCCTGGCGGTCCTGACGAACAAACCAACCCCGTTCGCCACACAGTGCATCGAGCGTTTTTTTCCAGGAAACCTTTTCGAACAGGTGATTGGACAACACGATCGTTTGCCGAAAAAGCCGGATCCCGCCGGGGCACTGCGGATCGCCGCGGAATGGGGGGTCGCACCGTCGGAAATCGTCTATGTGGGAGACACATCCACAGACATGGAAACTGCAGTGCGGGCGGGCATGCTGCCCGTGGGGGTCCTGTGGGGATTCCGAACGGGGGAGGAACTGGAACAACACGGAGCGAAGAGACTGATCAGCTCCCCGATGGACCTGATCCCGGTGGTGAAGCAGACCGTTTAGAACGGATCGTCACTCGGAGGCCGGAAGCGACCCATCGCCGTTTCCATTCACGCGAATTCCCTTTTTCTCCAGCGCACCGGCGATGGTGGACCGGAGGGTCTCGAAGACAACCGGTTTGTTGACCACAGCGAAAGCGCCTTTTGCCATACACTCCGCTCTCATTTCATCCGATGCCAAGGCCGTCACCATGATGACTTCAATGCCGGGCTTCCATTCCTTGATTTCGGCCACGAGTTCGTTGCCGGTCCTCACGGGCATCAGAATATCCAGAAGAATCACATCCGGCTCAAACTTGTGAATCTTGACAAACGCAGTCTCTCCGTCTTCAGCCTCTTCCACCTCGAAACCCGCTCTTTCGAGGAAGGTCCTGAAAAGAAGCCGAATCGAAGACTCATCATCGACCAGCAGAATTTTCGGAGCATGTGGCATTTGCAGCAATGATGATCGCCGCATGTCAGCGGGTCAAGCCAAACCCGCACAAACCGGAGATCGGGTGCGGAACAAAACGCTGCGAGCAGCGAAGCCTTTTCGCCCGATGGTTCAGAAACAGAATGTCACCCGGGGCCTGAGCCAAGCGCAAATGCAATTCAGGCTCTGCAGCGACCGCTTCGAGGAAATCGAGTGCCTCTTTCTGCCCGGAGGTCATGGGAGGAACTTCGGGAGAGGCATGGGCGCGCTCGATCAAGACCCGCAGGAAACTGGCGGCGAAGTGCCCGTCGCACCAGGAAAAGATGGGCTGATGACAATACGGCAGCTCGTTCCCGAGGTCCACGGTGTGTCTCTGGTAACAGTAGGGCTGCATCAGAAGCCTGCGTCGTTCAAGGCGGCGGTGGGAGCGAAGGGCCTCCTTACTTCTGCTTGCCCCGATTCCAGCGGCTCCCTATTCTGCCCCCATGAAACCCCTCCGCCAGATCGGACTGATCGCCGCCACCAGCCTCATCCTCACCACGAGTTGGACAGCCGAACCGCCCGCGCTTCCCAAGGCGTTTGTGGACGGAACAGGCCAGGGTTGGGCAGATTTGACCGAGGCCGATTTTATCAATGTGAATTGCGCCCCGGACACCTGGAGCTGGAAGGACGGCGTGATTCATTGCACGGGCAAACCAACGGGCGTGATGCGCGTCAAAAAACTGTACACCAACTTCGAACTCGTGGTTGAATGGCGACACCTGAAATCTGCCGGCAATTCCGGAGTGTTCGTCTGGGGAACCGAGGAATCCGTGAACGCCCTGAAACCGGGCCAACTCCCGCAGGGAATCGAGGTGCAGGTGCTGGATCACGGCTATACCGAGCAGTATGAAAAAAGCTCCGGGAAGAAAGCCGATTGGTTCACCAGCAACGGCGATGTTTTCCCAACGGGTGCTTCCACCATGACCCCTTTTCCGCCGGTGGCCCCCAACGGCAAACGGAGTTTCCCCTCCAAGAACCTGAGCAAGGGAGTCGGTGAATGGAATCACTACTACGTGCGCTGCATCAACGGCGAGGTCCGGCTCTGGGTCAACGGGGAAGAAGTATCGGGTGGCACGAACTGCAAACCGAGCTCCGGGGTTCTCGCACTGGAATCCGAAGGTTCTCCGGTCGAGTTCAAACACCTCCGCATCCGCGAACTCCCCTGACACAGTCGCCCGTTGGGGCTACGGGTTCCCGCGTGGCGCTTCTGCGGAAACCGGCACTCGAACAGGGATCTCCTGGCGTCGATAGACACACACGCCCGTCGCATCCTCGCAGGCATAATAGAGGGCGTGACACCGGATCGTGATCTCCCCGGCAGTTGCATTCGGAGCGCACTGTAATTCGAACTCGATTCGACGCGGCATGCGATCCACGGCCTCTGGAGGGTTGGCAACCGTGTGCAACGGACCATCAACGCGCCATCCTTCCGGGGGATCCACCCACAGGGCGAGGTCTGCGGCCTCGTTGTTCCAGTGAGCCTTGATTGCTGGGTTGGGTCGAAAAACCAGGTGTATCCGCACCGGTTGACCCGGGCGGGCTTGAGACGGCACAACGGTTGTCTCCACACTCACAAACCCTTCCACATCCCTCTGGATGCGGCCCTCCGGGTCGGGATCCACCGCCCTCCGACTCACCGCCGCAAACTCCCTGGATGGAGCCGCGAACTCGGCTCCTCCTGGTTCCACCAGGAGAACCGAGGGCACCTCGCCGCGTTCGCGGATCTCACTCCGTGCGGTGTTCACCCAATCGTAGAACGAGTATGGTTTGTCGAGGCGCGGACCGTATTGCTGAATCCTGCGCCGCCAGATGTACTGGTTCGGGTCAATGGCCAGGGCCCTGCCCCAATGCCGCACCGCCGCAGCAAAATCACCGTCCACGCGATGAGCCGAGTCATAACGTTTGCGATACGCCACACCCAACCGAAAATGCGTCTCCCCATCCTCCGGCGAAAGCGCGACCGCCCTCTGGAAGGCCTCAATCCCCCGTCCCAAATCGGTGCCCTGCCCCCAGAGAACCACCGCGCTGGCGAATCGGCGCCATTCGTCCACGCCGCCCGATTCAGCCGCGATCCGTAGCTGCTCCAAATCGGGAGGCACGACCGCCGCCGAGGGATCGGATTCCGAACGCCCCTCCTCCACGAAGGCATCGACGTCCGCTTCGTTTGGCCCAATCTTCTGAACAATCCCACGTTCATCGATCAGGACGGTCACGGGAACCGCCGTCATCTGGAACAGGTTCAGGGAATCGACCAGGATCGGCCAATCCATTTGTTTCCACTGCATGAACAAGCGCGCCCGATCCGGGTGTTGTTCCTCAATGATCCCCACCATGCGGATTTTCCCGGCACGCTGCAGCGATTCCGTTTTTGCGTGCCACACGGGCACGTGCTTTCGGCAACCCGCTCACCAGGAGGCGAACAGGTGCAGCATGAGCTTCTGGCCATGAAACTCCTGGATCGATCGGGCACGACCATCCTCGAGCGAGGGCAGGAGGATGGTCGGGAAGGGTTCCCCAACCTTGATGGAAGAAGCGGTGATGTTCATGACACACGAAGAGATCGCAAGAAACGCGAGGGCTATTTTATTGAAAATTCTCATTGAACCTGGGACTCCAGCCTACCTCATCGCGGTTGATCATTCAAGCCGGAGAAATCGGCGCGGCGCTCTTCGCAGGCACCTGCGGTTTCCGGGCACGGGTCGCCATGGACGTCGGCGAAAAAACGTTCAGCAAGGTCGCTTCGTCATCCCAGTAATCCTCGTAAAAACCAATGATTTCGAACCCCGCCTGAATCTGCCCGCCAATCTGCGCCTCCAGCGAATGACTGAACTCGACGGTCCTTCGATCCTCCCGCACCCGTTTCCTCTCATCCCGCTTCAGACTCAGGAGGTCCGAGTAAGGCAGCGGGTATTTCACCTCCAGAATTCCCTCCGCCTTGGCGGCGTCGTGGTCGAACAGGAAAAACAACGGATTCATGAAACCGGACAGCAAGGCCCCTCCCGGCCGCAAAACCCGGTAACACTCAGCCCAAACAGGTGGCAGGGTAGGAACAAACAGGTTGGAGGTGGGATGAAAAACCAGATCGAACGACCCGTCGCCGAACGCCGACAGATCGCTCATGTTGCCCTGGATCGCTCTCAACTTCAATCCGTCCCGGGCAGCCACTTCGTTGTCCCGAGCCAACTGTTCCTCCGAGATGTCCAGACTCACCACCTCGGCGCCGGCAGCGGCAAAAATCGGTGCCTGTTGTCCACCGCCGGAGGCCAGGCACAACACCCTGATTCCCTCCAATACCGGGAACCAATCCCGCGGCACCCCTCGTTTCGTCGTCAGCACAACCTGCCAACGCCCCTGTCTCGCGTTTCGGATGACCTCCGAAGACACGGGAATCGACCATACACAACCCGCCTCGGAAACCTCGTTCCAAGCCTGGCGATTGTCCTCCACCACGGCCGCAGCGCCCGTCTTGTCCGGGCGTTTCCCCACAGACCTATTCAGGAGCCCTCCCGCGGTCCTGCAGACTCGAACAAGCAATAGGAAGGGCACGAAAAAGTCCGTCGAAGTTCACGCCTTAAAGTGAACACTGCGGACGTTCCTGTCGAGCTCTTATGGGGAAAAGCGGCCGGACCGGGTGCAAGACAGAATTCTTCGAACCGTTGCTTCCATTGGCTTATTTGGAAAAAGTATCTGACCTCCAAGCACCACGTCGGTTGAAGATCTGAAAAGGTGGCACGAACCGCACTGCCATTCGCGCGAACCGTCCCGGT
>JAIPJX010000002.1 GCA_021733945.1 Verrucomicrobiota bacterium
GTTCTGTTCCTTTTACAAAGAGTTTTGGCGACCCCACCACCGAGGTCACAAAGTGGTCGCGGTCCGCCTTGCGCTTGGCGAATTCCTCCGGCGTCATCACGTGGGGATTGATCTCGCGCCCGACCCGGCCCGCGATCCCCGAAAGCAGGCTGGTCAGCTTGCGCAGGCCCACTTCACCGATGACCATTAGGTCAACATCACTGCCCGCGCCGGTATTGCCGCGTGCCACCGAGCCGAAAACGAAAGCAAGGCTGACTTCCGGCGTCTTGAGCGCCGACTGCAACACGCCGGCCAGGCCATCGGTCTTGAGCACCAGCGCACACAAGTCCCGATGCACAGGATGGTCGGGGTTGGCGCGGTAATAGACGCGGTTTCCGTCCTTCCGTGCGATCACCAAGCCAACGCGGGTGAGGCGTCTAAGTTCCTGCTGGACCGTGCTTAGCGACAGGCCGGACTGCCGACCGAGTTCGCGCAGGTGCAATTCAGGCTGGCTCAGGCCAAACAGCAACCGGAGCAATTCGGCCTTCACGCGTGATGAAACGATGTCAACGAGGTTGGTCATAGCGTTCGGTTTAACCGTACGTGTGTTCGGTTATACCAGTCAATTCAGAATTAGCTCACGGCCTCCTTGGTGCGATTGATGGCCACCGGCGGTAATGCCACTTCGGGCTGTTTGTTTTTCTGGGGCATGAAGATTGAATCAGATTTGACCGTATTTGCCTTCATAGACCGACAGGCGAACGTAGCCGGAATATTTCATGAGCTTCAAAATTATGCAGTTGATTGCGCCTGCGATTCGAGACTCTGCGATCAACCCTTCCTTGATGGAATCCTCAGACTTGTCCTCCTTGGCCATGCGATGACCCATCGGGTTGCGGAACCGGAATCCGAGCCCTGGCGGACGATGCCATTCCTGATTGAGAACACCGAATCTGAGGTGGCAGTTGTCGCGCTGCGACAACCCGGCCTGTCGGAGCGTGACAAGCCCCACTCCCATAAAAACATTCCTGCGCTGTTTTCCGTAGCATTCGATTCAGAATGGTGCGTCGGGAGGGACCCGAACCGCCAAGCCATTCGGCTGATCCGACCTCACCCGACCCGGAACGAAATCCGGGTGATCAACTCGCTCCCGAAACTGTGTTGCAGTCGCTCGAGGATCTCCTTGCGCTGGTAGCGTACAATTTCGTTGAGCCACGGGCTGCTGTCGACTGTCACGAACAGGGTGCCCCGGCGAAGGCCCGTCGGTTGTGCGTGGGCCACGACGTTGGCGTCGATGAGATGGCTCCATACCTTGATGATCTCGGCATGGACCCGGCGTTGATCAAAGCCCATGCCCTTGAGCACCGCCGGCATGAGGGACGACACGGTCCGGGTCGTGGGGGCCAGGGCGACTTCCAGCGGCGTGAGATCAATTCCCCGCCATTGCGCGAGCACCGAGCGTCTTCCGGCCACGGAGGGTTTCCCCGCCTTAGGCTTCGGTTTTCGCTTGGTGTTCATCGATTACCAGGACGCCGTGCGGCGGAAGATCGTAACTGCCGGACAGAATGGCCCCGGACAAGTAGTCGTGCATTGGTTTGTAGAACTGGATCCGGACGGAGGAAGCGTGGTGGTTCAGGAGGAAATAAACCTGGACGTCGTCCTTCTGCCGCAAGCTCACTTCGATCGACTCGGGAACTTTCAGAATGGGAAACAGGTTGCACCGCTGCCTCAGCCACACGATCAGATCATGATAAAAGAATTGATGGCTCATGGTGCCGAGATACACCGCCGTGCCCAGGCCGAAGGTGTTCATGGTGACAGCCGGTCTTCCGGCGTAAAAGTCCTTCGAGTAGGTCGCCAAAACCTGGCACTCCCCGGGTTCGATCAGGTCGCACCACAGTCGCGCCGGATGCATGTGGCTGGTCGGGAACGCACCCTTGAACGTCAGGTGGTTCTCCTCGTTCGGCGGCAAGGGGTCAAACTCCATGACTTCCAGCCCGAACACGTCGGTCAGGTCATGCGGATATCCGGTGTCCGGCGCGATGCCGTGTTCATCCACCAGGCCGGTGTTGAACGTGCCGACCAAGGTTCCCCCGTTGTGGACATAGATTTTGAGCAGATCCGCTTCGCCTCCGGCCAATAGATGGAGGGAAGGCGCAATCACCAGTTTGTACTTCGAGAGATCGTCCGTGGGCCGGGCAAAATCAACCGAGATGTTCCCGTCGTGAAAGGCATTGTAGAACAGCTGGACATGCTCCTTCTGACTGAAATGCCGGTTGGGTTGCATCGGCTGCCGCAGGGTCCATTCATTGTCGTTGCTGGTGAGGATGCAAACATCGGCCACCACCCGGCTTCCTTTCAGGATCGGTGCCAGGCTCTTGATCTCCTCCCCCACCTGGCAGATTTCCTTGTAGGCCCGGCTCCGGTTGCTCCCGTCGTGACTGAGCACTCCGCCGTAGAATTTCTCCGAACCGATCCTGGGCTGTCGCCAGGGGAAATACAAAACTCCTGAAGCACCGCGCGAAATGAGCTGGTACGTAAACAACCGCACCACGCCCGGGCGGACCAGGGAGTTTACATCCTGCCAGTTTACCTGTGCGGCCTTCTGCTCGATCACCCAGAAGCCCTGATCACCGTCCGGAGTCCGGATGCCTTCCTTTTTCAGGGACCGGAGCATGTCGATTTCACAGGCGTTTTCGGCCGAACGTGCGTGGATGGCCGCATTGCTGATCACAGAGACGAAATCGACCGTCTCGGCCATGTCAAAATGGTCAAACTTGTGGTCTGGCACCCGCACGTTGGTGGTGACAGGAATCGCTGGGGTCAATTCCCGCAGCAGATCAGCCTGCATCCTCACATACGCCACGCAGGTATCACTGCAAAACCGCCTCCAGTCGGTCACCAGCGCCGGGTTGTGCACCGTGGGGGCCACCAGCGGGATGGGGACTTCGGTCCAGTCTCGCACACACTGCCCCCAGAACCGGAGTCCCATCATCTCATTGAGCCGGTCCAGAGTCTCATACTTGGCCTTCAACCACGCAATCCAGTCGCGTCGCGACTCTTCGTTGAACGACACCTCGGTATCATGGGCGCCGATCCCGTTGTCAATTTGCCAGGCGATCAATTGCTCATGCCCTCCCAGCGCGGTCGCCATCGCTTTTACAATTCGGCGGCTGTAGTCCCAATACACATCGCTGTTCATGCAATACGCACGACGCGTGCCCGGATGCCGTTTTGTTCCCCGTTCGTCAATCGGCAGGATTTCCGGATGTTTCTTGGTCAACCAGAGCGGCGGGGCGGCCGTCGGTGTGCCAATCACCACCTGAATCTCGTGTTTGGCCATGAGGTCCATCGCCCGCTTCAGCCAGCTGAAATCGTATTTGCCCTCTTCCGGCTCGCTGATTCCCCATGAAAATTCGCCCATCCGCACCACATTCACCCCCGCCGCCGCCATCATCTGGGCGTCGGTTTCCCACCGGGATTCGGGTTCTTCTGGCGTTCCTGCATAAGGATACACCCAGTGCTCTGGATAGTAGTCTGCTCCGAAGTGCATAAGCGGTGGCTGGTTATGCTGTGATGGTTGTCCGGGTTCTAGTGTTATTCTAAATTCATGGACGAAATTCGCAATTCGAAAGTCAAAGAATCGAACCGTGGCCCACAGTCACCTATTCCCAGATTCTCGATTGGCTCGAAGGCATTATGAAGTCGCAGGTCGGACCCGAGAAGATTTATTCCCGATTCGATCTTCAACGCGGCATCCGCAAGATCGGCGAGGTCCCGGTCGATCGTCTGACCCTCATGTTGAATCTCGAGGCACCGGCTCTCAAGGCGGCACCCCAGCAGCGGGATGTCCTGGAATCCATGTGGCCCGGTGGGAAAATGGAGGTTGAATATGCACTGTCAGGCAACAGGCTCCACATGGCCGCTGGAATTCCAATGGAACAGGCCATCGTTCCCCGGAGCGGGTCGACATGGCTCTCCATGGATCCGCAGACCGTGCTTGTCGGCCATTACAATCTCGTTGCCCTCCTCAAGGGAAATGGAGCGTCCATGACGTTCCTGCCTCCCGATCTGCTCGGGAAATTCAAGAAACTGGATCCCACCGGGAGCACCGCCCCGTTCCGCGTGAATGTGGATGGGGGATTGAAGGCCGAAACACGGATCCCGCTGCGCGTGTTGTCCACCTTGAGTCAGCTCCAGTGACCCGTCGGGGTCACCCGACGACGGTCGTGTGTTCGGGGGGCGTGGAACGTCTTTGGGTCGGTTTGCTTTTCAGGTGAAATCGCCAGGACAACCCGCAGGCGGCAGTGCCCAGGCCGCCCGCCAGACCGATCCAGATGCCGACGGCTCCCAGATTCGCTTTAAAACTTAAATAATAGCCGGCCGGTACCGCCACAACCCAATACGCCAGAACGGCGATGATCGCCGGAACCCGGACGTCGGACAGTCCGCGCAACGCTGAGATGGCGACGACCTGTAATCCGTCCGCCACCTGGAACAGTGCTGCCACCAGGAACAGCTGCGCCGTGAGGTCAACCGCTTCCTGCGCGGTTACAAACAGCCGTGCCAGAGGCACCCTCCCGACGATGAACAACGTTCCGAAAATCGCCATGATCCCGGCACCCATTCCGAGGCCTACAAATCCGATCCGGCGCATGCGCTCGAATTGGCCTGCTCCCCAGACATGCCCCACCCGGATGCACACCGCCATGCCGACGCCGAACGGGAACATAAACGTTGTGGACGCGCAGGTAATGGCCACCTGATGCGCCGCCATGGCGTCGGCACTGATCCATCCCATCATCACTGCTGCGAAAGCGAAGGCGCTTACCTCCAAAAGATGTTGTGTCGCCACGGGCCACCCCAGACTCAGAAGGCGATCAAACCAACTTCTTTGGAATTTTGCGAACCAGTGGAGCGGCTGAAACCGTCTTAATGAGGGACTTCGGACGGCGAACACGATCAACCCGGCGGCAGTCGCGATTCGGGCGAGCAGGGTTGCCCAACCCGCCCCTTCCAGGCCGAGCGCCGGGGCTCCCCAGTTTCCATAGATCAGAATCCAGTTGAGAAAGATGTTTAACAGCACGCCGCCAAGGAGGATCAGGCTCGGTGTCCACGGCCGGTTCAGGGATTCTCCAAACAGTTTGCACGTGTGCGCGACTCCCAGGGGAAGCATCGATGCCCCCAACAACAACAGGTATGCCGTGCACGCCCCGATCACGTCCGTCGGTTGCCCGAAGAGATGCAGAACGGGTACCAGCGCGAAGGATCCGGCAACCGTCAGGACCCCTGTGACCGAGGCGATCAGCAATCCGTGGCGCAGCGCTTCGCCGGCCTCCTTCGGTTCGTTCGCTCCGTAGGCCTGGGAGACCATCACGGAGACGGAGGAGAGCAGTCCGACCGAAAACACCAGTGGCAGGTGTACAACCGCATTGACGAACGCGGCGGCGGCGAGCGGAATCACGCCCACCCGGCCGACCATGAGCGTGTCCGCCAGGCCCATGAGCATCTGTCCAACCATCCCGGAGACGATGGGTAGAGCCAACTTCCAGGTTGGCCGCACCTCCCGTGTCCAACGGCGGAGGGTTCGTGCAGATCGCAGGCTCATCGCAGGGTCGGTTCCGCCCCGAGGGCGGAGGCAGGCTTCAACAGGACGGGTGAGAAACCATCGGTTCGATCGCTTCGAGGTCGTCCGATTCGAACAAGCTTGCCAGATCGCATGAAGCTGCCCGGCGAGCCTCTTGGGAGTTCAATCCGATGGCCCGATAAATCTGGACCAGCTGGATCGTTCTTGTTTCAAACGTCTCGAAGGGATCGGTCTCCGGACCCTCCTCCCTCACAACGAGTTCTTCAATATCTGCATTCATTTTGGATTGGCACTTGTCGTATTTCGATGCTCTGGAAAACAAAAAACCCACCGCCGGGTTGCCAGCGGTGGGTTTTTGAAATTCTCGGTTTTAAGTTACCGGGACCTTCCTCCACCGCCGACGGGGCGCTCAATAACGGAGACACACACCCACATGGCGAAATCGCCCATGGAAGCGTGGTTGACCGTGCTGACGCACTTGACGGTTGAAAGGTTCATCAACTTAAAACAGTGGCCAACCCTAACCGGAGCTTCCACCCGGGTCAACGCCATTCTTAGAGCCTGTCCCTTTGTATTCTTCGTCGGATACGATAAAGGGACAGGCTCCCTGTCATGGGCGGATCCGGAGCTTCCGAAAACACGGAGAGGGTCAAAATGACACGATCGGGAGGGAACTGGGTTCAGGGCATCTTGTCGGCCCGACGCTCGACAAGAATTTTTCGAACGGCGCTGCCACCCAGGGTAATGCTGTTTTCCGCCACCAGAACCGTGACTGAGTCCGCCGGGGTGTCGATTCGTTGCATCGTGATTCGCGCCCCCGGCACGAGGCCCTGGGCGTCCAGATACTGAAGGAACGCTGGTTTTTGGTCGGTAACCCTTGCAATCACCGTCTCTTGTCCGGGGGCTACGTCCTGAAGGGACTCCATGGGCACGGCAGAGACTCGTCCCTCTGCGGTCGGGATGGGATCTCCGTGCGGATCGACATCCGGATAACCAAGCAGTTGATCGATGCGATCCAGAACCTTGTCCGAGATGACATGTTCGAGTTGTTCGGCTTCCTCATGCACCTCGGACCAGTCGAGCCCCAGGGTTTTTACCAGAAACTGCTCGATCAATCGATGGCGCCGGACAATGGCCAGCGCGAGGGTGCGCCCATTCTGGGTGAGGCGGCAGCCTCCCCGGCGTTCGTACTCCACCAAGCCTGAATCCGAAAGGGTCTTCACCATGGCAGTCGCCGTGCCCGGAGCAACCTGCATGGAACTGGCCAGCTCGCCCATCGCCACAAGGGCCCCCGGTCTGCCCTGCTCAATGAAGTAGAGGGTCTTTACGTAGTTTTCAACGGTACTGCTCGCCATTTGAATGCATGGTTTGAATGAAATTTTGTTTATAAAAACATTGTTTTTGAGTGTCAACCAAATATACTTTCACTAATCAAAACGGTGTTGTTGACTACTCAAAGTTAAAAGATGAATCATTGCTTGAACCTTAAACGGAGGGTCTGCCTCGGTGTTTTTCTCATTATCCTGGGTGTCGTTCCCGGTTGCTCGAAACCAGGAACGAAACCCGATGCCGGGTCTGCACGCAGTCCTTACACGATCGTCACGACAGTCGGGATGGTGGGTGATATCACGAGCCAGGTGGTTGGTGAGCGGGGTTCCGTGGCGCATTTGATCGGGGAGGGTGTTGATCCTCATCTTTACAAACCGACGGTGAGTGATGTGAAGGCGATCCTTGCTGCCGACATCGTCGTTTACTCCGGTCTCATGCTGGAGGGGAAGATGGGGGACACGCTGGTGAAGGTGGCCCGGTCCGGCAAACCGGTTTATGCCGTAACCGAATCGATTGACCCTGCCTATCTGCTGTCACCACCGGAAATGCATGGGCACTCCGACCCCCATGTATGGATGGATGTGCAGGGCTGGATGAAGGGGGTGGATTTTCTCGGCCGGACAATGGGTGAAGTGGATTCGGCGCATGCTGCGTTCTATCGGTCCAATGCCGATGCCTACATGGAAGAACTCCGGAAACTGGACGAGTATGCACGGACCGTGATTAAGACGATTCCCGAGTCCCGGAGGGTTCTGATCACTGCCCACGATGCCTTCAACTATTTTGGTCGTGCGTATGGACTGGAGGTCCTGGGGATCCAGGGCATTTCGACCGAGTCGGAAGCGGGTCTGGAAGATATCAACAGGCTCGTTGACACGATCGTGCAGCGGGGAATCCGCGCCATCTTCAACGAAAGCAGCGTGTCCGAAAAGAATGTGCGGGCCTTGGTCGAGGGTGCCCGATCGCGCGGGGCGGAAATCTCCATCGCGGGTCCCCTGTATTCGGATGCCATGGGCAAGGCTGGAACCTATGAGGGCACCTACATCGGGATGATCGATCACAATGTCACTCTGATCACGCGGGCGTTGGGAGGTCAGGCCCCGGAGAAGGGCCTGCAGGGCAAACTTTCCGGGGTTGCGCACGAGACCGGGGAATGAGAGATGGAAACCGATGCTCCCATGTCGTTGAACACCTCGGCAAAAACACTGCCGGCCACCGGGAGTGAACACTCGGCCACGGCACCGGTTTCGATCCATGACATGACGGTGGCCTACCACCGCAAACCCGTGTTGTGGGACATCGACCTCGATTTCCCAAAGGGAAAACTCACTGGTCTCGTGGGACCCAACGGCGCCGGCAAAAGCACCTTGATCAAGGCGGTGTTGGACCTTGTGCCCAAAGCGTCGGGGCGTGTCACGGTTTTCGGGCAGCCTTACCAGCGGCAGCGGCACCTGGTCTCCTATGTGCCGCAGCGGGAGAGTGTGGATTGGGATTTTCCGGTCAACGCCCTGGACGTCGTGACCATGGGGGTTTACGGAAAGATTGGCTGGTTCCGTCCGGTCCGCAAACCCCACCGTGAGTTGGCGATGGCGGCTCTGGAGCGGGTTGGGATGGCGGATTACGCCCGCCGGCAGATCAGCCATCTTTCCGGCGGACAACAGCAGCGGATTTTTCTCGCCCGCGCCCTGGTGCAGGATGCGGAGATTTATTTCATGGATGAACCGTTTGCAGGGGTGGATGCCGCGACGGAAAAGGCGATCATCCACCTGTTGCACGATCTGAGATCGGCCGGAAAAACCGTGGCGGTGGTGCATCACGATCTGCAGACGGTTTCGGACTATTTCGACCACCTGATCATGCTCAACATGCGCGTGGTGGCGGCCGGGCCGACGCGCGAGATATTCAACCGCGAGAACCTGCGCAAAACCTACGGAGGCCGGCTCTCTCTGCTCGACCAGGCAGCGCAGGCAATCATCTCCCAGAGTTAGGCGGTGACGCGTGGGTTCCAAACTAAAGTGATCGCCCGGGTGGTTCCCAAAGTCAGGATGCAATTCAAATTCTGGATCTTAGTCAGCCTTCTGCTCGTCGGCGCACCCGCCGCATCGGCGGATGTCATGCCGCTGATGCGCGTGCTCACCCTCCAGGACTACAACACGCGGGTGGTGGTCGTCGGCATTCTCCTTCTGGGCATTGCCGCCGGGGTGATTGGATCGTTCATGCTTCTGCGCAAACGCGCCCTTGTCGGGGACGCGGTGAGTCACGCCACGCTTCCCGGTTTGTGCGCCGCATTTATGATCATGGCTTCCATGGGCGGAGATGGGAAATGGCTTCCGGGCCTCCTGCTCGGCGCGCTCGTGACCGGAGGTCTGGGGATTCTGATGGTGCTCTGGATCCGGAGTCAGACCAAACTGAAGGAAGACACCGCTCTGGGGATCGTACTCAGTGTGTTTTTCGGGATGGGTGTTTCGTTGCTTGGGATCATTCAGAAAATGCGTCAGGGCCACGCCGCGGGTCTCGAGTCCTTCATCTACGGAAAGACGGCCTCCATGCTGGCCGGGGATGCGATGCTGATCGGAGGCGCGGCTTTGGTGGTCATCACCACGGCCGTTCTGCTGTTCAAGGAGTTTCGTCTGCTTTGCTTCGACGAGGCGTTTGCCAAATCCCAGGGCTGGCCTGTGCGTGCCTTGGACATCGTCATGATGCTGTTGGTGGTGACCGTGACGGTGATCGGTCTGCAGGCGGTGGGTTTGATCCTGATGATCGCACTGCTCGTGATTCCCCCGGCAACGGCACGTTTCTGGACGGAGCATCTGCAGACCCTGGTCTGGCTCTCGGCAATCACCGGCGGGATCAGTGGCTTGATCGGGGCCCTCGCCAGCGCCCTGGTTCCGAACCTGCCCGCCGGCGCGGTGATCGTTCTGGTGGCCGCCGCTTTCTTTGTATTCAGCATGCTCTTTGGATCGCGTCGCGGGGTTGTCATCCGCTTCTTCGAACACTGGAAACTCAGTCGCAAGGTGGGCCGTCAACACCTTCTGCGCGCACTCTACGAATGGGTCGAAGAATCGAGTGGCACGGGCCCTGACGAGTTGGCAGCGGAACGAGAGAGCATGGGAATTTCATTCGAATCGCTGCTTCCGGAACGCTCCTGGCATCCCAGGCAGCTGCGCCGCTGGCTCCGGGACGCGATGGGTCAGGGGAATATCTATGATGGGTCGGATGGATTGTTCCACCTCACACGCGAAGGCTGGTCGGAAGCGCGCCGCGTCGTGCGCAATCATCGACTCTGGGAAATCTACCTCATCGAATACGCGGACATCGCGCCCAGCCACGTCGACCGGGATGCCGACATGATCGAGCATGTCCTGGGGCGGGCCATGGTGGACGAGTTGGAGGCCCTGCTCCGCACGCGATACCCCCATCTGGCCATGCCGCCCAGCCCACACACCCTGTCGCTCGCCGGAGGTCGGTCATGAATTGGACGATGCTCGACACCTGGATCGTGATCGCCGGAGTGCTGAGCGCCTGCTCCTGCTCGGTCCTCGGAAACTTTCTCCTCCTGCGCCGCATGAGCATGATGGGGGACGCCATCAGCCATGCTGTGCTTCCGGGGCTGGCCGTTGGCTTTCTGCTGACAGGCAGCCGCTCCAGTCTCGTGATGTTCCTCGGGGCCGCGGTGGTCGGGGTGCTCACCGCCGTGTTTACCCAGTGGATCAACCGGTTTGGCAAGGTGGACGAGGGGGCTTCCATGGGGGTGGTTTTTACAGCCCTCTTCGCAGTGGGTCTCGTGCTGATTGTTCAGGCGGCTGATGCGGTGGATCTGGACCCGGGCTGTGTGCTCTACGGTGCGATCGAAACCGTGCCGCTCGACACAGTTCAGCTCGGTTCCCTGAGCATCCCGCGCGCCGTGCTGACCCTGGCCATCGTATTCGCGATCAACCTGGGTGTCATCATCGTGTTCTTCAAGGAATTCAAGATTTGCGCCTTCGACGAGGAATTGGCCACCACGCTCGGCATTCGTTCGGCCTGGATGCACTACCTGCTCATGACACTCGTTGCCGTGACCACCGTCGCTTCGTTCGAAAGCGTCGGAAGCATCCTCGTCATTGCCATGCTCATTGTTCCGCCCGCCACAGCCTATCTTCTGACAGATCGTCTCCAATCAATGATCCTGCTGAGCCTCGGATTTGCCACCCTCAGCGCGATTGGCGGGCATTGGTCGGCGATGGCGGTTCCCCCGATCTTCGGGTTCGCCGACACCAATACCTCCGGAATGATGGCGGTGGTGGCCGGGCTTCTGTTCAGCTTCGCCTTCGTCTTCTCGCCCAGGCAGGGCTTGATCGCGCGATTCCTGAAACCGAAGACCAACTGACCCGGTACCCTGCCGGAAGCCGGCAATGCGCTCAGAGCCTTGTGCGGATGCCACACGCCCGAAGCGCGCACCAACCGCGCAGCGCCTCGAATGCGACAAAGAGCCCGGAAGCCGCGAGGACGATGGCCAGCCAATGGGAAACGGAAGTGCACGCCGCCGCGCCGCCCAGCAGTGCCAGGGCTCCAATTCCACGCACCAGGCGTCCACGGTTGTCGATGTTGCGGGTAAAGAAGGGTTTCATCGTTTTCTTTGAGTTGCAGGTTTGCGCAGTTGATCAAGCACCGAGCAGAGGTGATTGAGGTCTTTCATTTCGATCGCACCGATCCTTTCCAAAACGGGCCGATAGGCAGGGGCCGCCCGTCCCCCCACCAGCAGAGTGATCTCCGGGGGCAGTGCTTCGCGCAGGCGCGTCAGCTCCCCCTCAAGCCGTGGGTCATCTTCCGGATACACCAGGCTTAATGCAACCGCCTTGGCTCGGTTTTGCCGGGCCGCTCCTGCGATCTCGGCCGCCGGGAGACTGACTCCCAGATAAGTCACATGCCAGCCGAGATTTGCCGCCGCCGCTCCCGCCAAAAGGGCTCCCAATTCGTGGATCTGCCCCGCAGGCGTGGTAATGACAATCACGGGCGAGTCCTGGGTTCCGGCAAACGGCTTGGAGGCGTGGCCGAGAAAGACGCGGATGATCGCACTCGCAAAATGTTCGTGCGCGGCCGTGATGGTGCCCTCGCGCCAAAGCTCGCCAATCGTTTGAACCAGCGGGGCGATGACCCGCTGCAACAAACCCTGGGAACCAAGCTCTGTCGACGCTTCCCGGAGTGTGTCATCCAGCAATCGGGCATCAAGGGACCTCACTGCCAGGAGGCATGTCTCGAGGTGCTTCGGAGCGCCCGGCTCGGCTGTTTTAAGAGGGGCCCTGGCACCGTTCGTTGCGGGGACCTCGTTGGCGAGCCGGCGCAATTTCTGCGTGGGCAGTTGAGCGACGTGGCCGATGCTGTGGCCCATCTGAGTGATCTGCCGCAACAGGCTCAATCGTTCAATCTGCTCTTCGGAATACAGGCGGCGGTTGGTTCCGGTCCGGTCGGGGGCTACAGCCTGATAACGTTTCTCCCAGACCCGGATGACGTGCAGGCTGAGACCGGTCCGTCTTGAAACGACTTTGATGGCGTGGTGAGCGTCTGACATAAATTAGACAATCTTGCGACATAAAGTTCTTCCTTGGCAAGTGTTGATTTCGAAAAAAACGCCTGCAACGGTTTTATCCCGGCAAACACCGGTTTCCAGGCGGTCTCGAACCGGGGGCAGCCAAAAATATCTTTAATAGACAAATGCTTGACATTGAAACCTGTTTTAGACAATGTATGGTGGATTAGTTCGAAAACAACGCTGCCAGCTGCAAATCAATTCCGCCCAAACCCAGAACCTATGCAAAAAGAAATTATCGTGATCGGTGCCGGCCCGGGTGGGCTTGCCTCAGCCATTCTCCTGGCTTCGGCTGGGGTGAAGGTCAAAATCGTGGAACGTCTCCCGGTGATCGGTGGTCGGACCTCGAGTATTGAAGCCGACGGATTCAAGTTCGATTTGGGTCCGACCTTCTTCCTGTATCCCAGAGTGCTGGATGAGATTTTTGGTGCGGCTGGCACGAGTCTTCGGGAGGAGGTTGAGATGGTTCGTCTGGATCCGCAGTACCGGATTCAGTTCGGGGCTGGCGGCAAGCTCGACTGCACGCCGAACATCGAGTCGATGGAGCAGCAGATTGCCTCCTTGTGCCCCGCCGACGCCCCGGGATTCCGTCGGTTTCTCGCCGAAAACAGAACCAAACTTGCCGCGATGGAACCCTGTCTCGAATCCCCGTTCCTTGGGTGGCGGGATCTTGTGCAGATGCGGTTGCTCAAGATGCTGCCCATGCTTCGACCCCATCAATCGGTCGATGGTTACCTCAAACGGTTCTTCAAGGACGAACGGGTGCGCCTGGCATTCTGTTTTCAGTCAAAGTATCTCGGCATGTCGCCGTTCCGATGCCCGAGCCTGTTCAGTATCCTCAGTTTCCTCGAATACGAATATGGCGTTTTCCACCCCATCGGCGGGTGCGCCGCGGTGACCCGGGCGATGGAGCGTGTGGCGCGGAGGCTTGGGGTTGAGATCTGCCTGAATGAACCCGTGGAAGAGATCCTGTTCGCGGGACGCAGGGCTGTGGGGGTTCGAACCGGCGCGGATACCCACCGGGCCGACGCTGTCGTCGTGAACGCCGACTTCGCCCGGGCGATGGAACGGCTGGTGCCCGATCAACTTCGGAGGCGGTGGACCAATCGAAAGCTCGCGGGGAAGAAATACTCCTGTTCGACGTTCATGATGTACCTCGGCGTCGAGGGAACGTTCGACCTGCCGCATCACACGATTCACATCGCCAAGGACTACGCGCAGAACCTTGAGGATATTGAGAGCCGCCATGTTCTGAGCGAGGACCCCAGTTTCTACGTGCAGAACGCCTGCGTGACCGATCCGACGCTCGCGCCCAAGGGCAAGAGTGCGCTTTATGTGCTTGCCCCCGTTTCCCATCAACATCCGAACGTGGACTGGAGCAGGGACAAGGCCCGGTTCCGGAACCTCTCGTTCGACAAGATCGCCCAGGCGGGTTACGGCGATCTCGAGAAACGCGTTCAATACGAGCGGGTGATCACTCCGGCCGATTGGGATCATCGCTACGAAATCTATCGGGGTGCCACCTTCAATCTGGCGCACACGCTGGATCAGATGTTGCACCTCCGCCCGCACAATCGCTTCGAAGACCTCGATGGAATGTACCTCGTTGGAGGCGGAACACATCCCGGAAGCGGGCTGCCCGTCATTTTCGAAAGCGCCCGGATCAGTTCCCGGCTTCTGCTTGAAGACCTCGGAATACCCGCCGGGCATATTGACTCGGCTCGGACCTCATCCGGTTCAAAGCTCCCCGATGAAAAGCCGGGACTGCTCAATGCCATGGCCGGAATGTTTGGCCTGAACTCCAAATCATCGTTGTGAACCTGGCCACCGGAGAGTTGAGTCCGCAGGAACTGCCCCATTTGCCTGCCTTGCATCCCGATCTAATTCCATCGGCCATGCGGGCGGCACGGGCCGCTCAGCGAAACTGGGCTCTCAAACCGGTTGCCCGAAGGCTGGTTCCGGTAGCCGAATTGCGGCGTTTGATCTCAGAACATGCGATGGCCCTGGCCGCCGCCTCGGCCGGTTCGCGGCAACGCCCGGTTGCAGAATCCCTGACCGCCGAAGTAATGCCTCTGGCTGAGGCGTGCCGTTTTCTCCTCCGAAACGCCGGTGCGCTGCTCAAGACCCGGTGTCTGGGATCCCGTTCCCTTCCGCTCTGGCTCTGGGGAGTGCGTCGGGAGATCCGTCGTGATGCCCTGGGTGTCATCCTGATCATTGGCCCCGGCAACTATCCCCTGTTTCTACCGGGGGTGCAGTTGCTCCAGGCACTGGTCGCTGGAAATTCCGTGATGCTGAAGCCCGGGGTCGGAGGTGCCCCTGCAGCCGCCGCACTCATCAACCTCATCGTTCGTGCCGGATTTGATCCGGGTCTGGTCTGGCTCCTGCCCGAATCTCCGGAAGCCGCTCGCTGCGCCATCGCAGCGGGTCCGGACAAGGTCCTCTTTACTGGAAGCGCCGGGACCGGAGAGAAAATCCTTCAGCAGCTCGCACCCGCCCTCATACCGGCGACTCTCGAACTGAGCGGATCGGATGCTGTGGTTGTCCGGGCCGATGCCGATCTCGATCTGGTCACAAAGGCCTTGGTGTTCGGGTTCCGGTTGAACGGAGGGGCGACCTGCATGGCTCCCAAACGCGTCTTTGTCGATCGCAGGATCGCAACCGAGCTTGAGGGACGTCTGGCGAAAGCACTGCCGTCCGAAAATTCCTGTCGGCTCTCGGGTGAACTTGCGACCCGGCTTCGACCCTGCCTGGATCGGGCGCTGGAGTCCGGAATGCATTTCATCGCAGGATCCCACCACCCCGAAGAAGGACTCATGGGGCCGGTGGTGCTGGGGGGGGCAACCCCGGACGCTCCCATCCTGCAGGAGGATCTTTTCGCCCCGATCGTGGTTCTGGTCACCGTAGCCGACGACGCCGAGGCCGTGATGCGCGCCAATGAGTGTCGATTTGCCCTGGGTGCCAGTATTTTCAGTCGCAATCAGGCAGCGGCCCGCACGATGGCGGGCCGATTAAACGCGGGGGTTGTCACGATCAACGACCTGATCGTGCCGACGGCCGACGCGTGCGCCCCGTTTGGAGGTCGAAAACGGAGCGGCTTCGGAGTGACCCGTGGAGCGGAAGGTCTTCTCGAACTCACAGCACCCAAGGTCATCACTCTCACCCGCGGAAAAATGCGGCCCGCTTTTGATCAGCCACATCCGGATGACGCAGCGCTCTTCGAGGCTTACCTCGGGCTCGCGCATGGACGTGGACTGACCGGACGCATCCGGTCCCTGGTCAATGTCATGAAATCGCTCACGAATCGCAGTAAACCCAAGAATCAATCCGGATTATGAAAAACTCCACGCAAGAACGTATTGGCGTGATTGGCGGCGGGCTCGGCGGACTGGCTGCAGCCTGTACCCTGGCCGCTCGCGGTTACCAAGTTGTCCTCCTCGAACGCAACGAATGGCTCGGTGGAAAGGCCGCGCAGCTCGAAGGGGATGGTTTTCGCTTCGACATGGGACCGACCATCGTCACCATTCCCTCCGTGTTGAGGCGCATCTTTCAGGAAGCGGGGCGCCGGATGGAGGATTATCTCGACATGGTGCGGCTGGATCCGCAATGGCGTTGTTTCTTTGACGATGGTTCCGTTCTCAACCTGATGCAGGACCCGGAGACGATGGCGTCCACGCTCGAGGCATTCGCGCCGGGCACGAATTCGGGCCGGCGTTATCAGGATTTTATGGCGTACAGCAGGCGCTTGAACGACATCTCCCAGCGTCATTTTTTCTACAAACCCATTGGCGGTCTGAGGGACATGTTTGATTTGAAGACAAGCTTTGATCCCAAGATCCTTGGCGATGTGCTCGCGATGCGCATGGGACGCAGCGTTGCCGGCACGGTCCGATCCTTCACCCCGGACTCGCGCGTGGCGCAGATGATGGATCACTTCACGCAGTATGTCGGTTCCTCTCCGTACGGATCTCCCGCCGTGCTCTGCGGGATCGCACACATGCAGACCGACGAAGGCATCTGGTATCCGATGGGCGGCACACGAGCCGTGCCTGTCGCGTTGGAAAAACTGGCCCGGGAACTTGGAGTCGAGATTCATACCGGGGTACAGGTAACAAGGATTCAGACGCAGGGCGATCGTGTCACCGGAGTGATCACAAACCGGGGAACCGAGATTCCCCTCGGGGCAGTGGTTTCCAATTGCGATTCCGTGCGAACGCATCGCGAACTGATCAGCGGTCCCGTGGGAACGAAGTTCGAACGTCGGCGCCACTACGAAGCCGCCTGTTCCGGCGTTGTCCTCTACCTTGGGTTAAAGAAACGATACGATCACCTGGCTCACCACGACTTCGTTTTCAGCCGCGATCCCCACGAGGAGTTCGAGGCGATCTACAAGAGAGGGGAACCCGCTCCGGATCCAACCTGTTATCTGGCGGCGACCACGTGCAGCGAAAAGGCAACGGCCCCCGAAGGGGGGGAAGCCCTCTACGTGCTTGTGCATACCCCCTACCTGCGGCCCCACCACGACTGGAAAAGGATGTTGCCCGCCTATCGCGACGTAATCATTGAGAAGCTCAAGACGACCGGCCAGATGCCGGATCTCGAGGAGCGAATCGTATTCGAGCGCACCCTGACACCTCAGGATATCCACGACCGTTACCAGGTGTTGGACGGGGCCATCTACGGGCTCGCTAGCCACGGGACTTTTCTCGGAGCGTTTAAGCCAGGCAACCGATCACCGGATCTCCGGGGTCTTTATCTCGCGGGTGGAGCCGCGCATCCCGGACCCGGCATGCCGATGGTGCTCATGAGCGGATGGATCGCAGCGGACACGCTCGATCAGGACGGTGTGGTGGAAGCTGGAGAGCCGGCACCCTTCGATTCGGAAAGGGATCGTTCCGAGCTGACTCCTGCCTGAAGACCGCTCCGGAGGCCAAACCATGAACCCGATCCTGTCCAGTCTACCACTTCCCGATCTGTCTGATCCCGGCCGGGCCGGCAGCCTGGAATTGCGCTCCGATACATGCGCGGGAGCACCACCGGCATCCCGCCCATCAGAGCGTCAGCCGTCGAAACAGCCGGACATTTCACCGCTGCTCCTTCGGTGGTTCACCGCGTACGGTCGCCGCTACATTCGTCGTCACTTTCATTCGCTTCGTGTCTCGCAATCCGGGATTCTGTCGGACGCGGAAGGGGTTCCGCTTGTGATCTACACCAACCACGCCTCCTGGTGGGATCCCCTGATCGGGCTCGTTCTGAAACAGGCCCTGCTTCCAGACCGCAGACTGTTCAGCCCGATCGACGCCGCCATGCTTGAGCGCTACCGCCTGTTCGCAAAGCTCGGTTTCTTCGGAGTTCAGCAACAGACCAGGCGGGGTGCGGTTCAGTTCCTGCGTGCGAGCGAAGCCATTCTTTCCGAGCCGGATTCCCTGCTCGCACTGACACCTCAGGGGAGATTTGCCGATGCCCGGGAACGACCCGTGCGATTTCAATCGGGCATCGGACATTTGGCCGCACGAACGACTCGGGCGGTCTTCGTGCCCATGGCGACCGAATTTGTGTTTTGGGAGGAACGCCTGCCCGAAGTCCTGGTTCGGTTCGGTGAACCGGTGGAGGTGCGGCGGGAACACGCCGCGGCTTTTGATTCGAAATATTGGACCGCTCTGTTCGAACAGAAACTCGAAACCGCCCAGGACGGCCTGTCCCTGCAGGCGCAACGGCGCGATCCAAAAGAGTTCATCACGTGCCTCCGGGGAGAAGCGGGTCAGGGAGGTGTCTACGATCTGTGGCGGGCCACAAAGGCGCGGTTCTTCGGTGCCGCTTTCCGGAAGGAGCACGGAAACAAATGAATCTCGACACGCTCTCGCTGATTGCCCTGGTGTTGGCCGCCGTTCCCTGCGCTCTTTTTTTCATCAACCTCCTCGTGTACCGCAGGGTCCTCAAGGGCCCTTCGCGTTCCGACACCGCGGTCTCGGTGCTGATTCCCGCACGCAACGAGGAACAAAACCTCGCCGCCACTCTCGAAGCCGTGCTTGCGAATCGGGAAGCCAGGTTCGAGGTGATTGTCCTGGACGATTCATCAACCGATGGAACCGCGGAGATCCTGAAAACCTTTGCCCGGCGTGATCAGCGTGTCCGTGGGGAATCCGCCCCGTCGCTTCCGAAGGGATGGTGCGGCAAACAACACGCCTGCCACGTGCTCGCCGGACTGGCGCGCCACCCATTGCTCCTGTTTATCGACGCGGACGTGCGGCTGGCTCCGGATGCTTTGTCCCGGATGGTTCATTTCATGGAGCGGAATCCCGCTGCCCTGGCCAGTGGTGTGCCCAGGCAGAAGCTCGGGACCTTCAGTGAACGATTGCTGCTGCCATTGATTCATTCCGTCCTGCTTGGTTTTCTCCCCATGCACGCCATGCGCTGGACCCGGCGGGCTTCCTTGTCCGCAGGTTGCGGTCAGCTCTTCATCGCTCGACGCGACGCATACAAACGCTGCGGAGGTCACGCCGAACTGCGTGCCTCCCTGCACGATGGCATTCGCCTGCCGCGCGTTTTCCGGAAGGCCGGATTCGCGACCGATCTTTTTGACGCCACCGATCTGGCCTCGTGCCGGATGTACCGAACCAACGGGGAAACCTGGCGCGGTTTGGGCAAGAATGCCACGGAAGGGTTGGGTGCTCCCGGAAGGATCGTGCCGATGACGGCGCTCCTTGCGGGTGGCCAGGTGCTCCCGTTCATCCTCTGCGGCTGTGCCCCAATCCTGTCTTCCAAGGCCCTCGTGCTGGCCCTGAGTGCCGCTGCGTTTGCGATCCTGCCCAGGCTGTTTGCGGTTCTTCGGTTCAGGCAACCCCTGGGCAGCGCTCTCCTGCATCCCCTTGGAGTTTTGGCCCTGCTCGCGATTCAGTGGAGTGCGCTCGTCCGGCAACTCCTTGGCAGACCTTCCCAATGGAAGGGCCGTTCCTATGGTCCCTCGGAGAGGATTCAACCGGCAGAAGCATTATGACACCCATGCAACTCTCATTACTACCGCTGATCGTTTTCCTGTTGAGCGGAATGCTCGTTCGGTTCAATGAGGCCGCTCCTGCGCTGGATCAAGCGCCGCCAAACGTGGAACTGCACGATCAGTACAACGTTGCTCACATCCTTTCCTTTCCAGCCCGCCGTGTCACCCTGCTCACGATTGCCGACCGAAAAGGTTCCAAACAGGTGGCGGGCTGGATCGAGGCCATCAAACCGGGTTACGGGGAGCGGATCGATATTCGGGGCCTCGCTGATTGTGGCGCCGTACCCGCATTCCTCCGGGGCTGGATCCGGAAGAAATTCCAGGAAACCCTCAAATATCCTGTGATGATGGATTGGACGGGTGAAATCTGTTCGCAGTTCGGATTCAAATCGGATCAGGCAAACATCCTTGTGATCGGACCGGATGGCGTCATCCGGGCGCGTGTCTTTGGTGAAGCCAACGCCGTCGCGATTGCGAAGATCACCGAGGCTCTTGATGAGGCGGTTGCCGCCGCCCCGGGCAACGCCTCGGCGCATTCCCGTTGGGTTAAGAATTGAAAAGAGATCGCGAACCACGCGCTGCCATTGTGTCGTGTCCGCTGACCCTGCCGGGGGGCATCCGCTCCGAACGGTGTGCCCCGCCAACCAGATAAGGCCGAATGGCATTGGGTTTAAGTCCGCGACCCCGGACGATGCAGCCGCTGGCCGAAGGAGGATCGCTGGAATGAAGGCGCTGAGATTGACAGCGTTCAACCCGGCGGGCACGGTTTTTGAATGAGCAATGTCACTCGGTTCGGCGCGTCGGGGGATGGCCTGACGGATGATACGGAGGGAATTCGGCATGCGGTGGCCAATGGCGATGGGATGCTGCACTTTCCTCCGGGAACCTACAGAATCACGGCACCGATCGAGATCGATCTTGCATCGCGCAGTCCGCTGGCAATCGACGGCACAGGCGGCACGGCGCGCATTGTCATGGCCGGCAAGGGGCCGGCGTTTCGATTGATTGGCACGCACCGAGGCACGGGCGATCCCGGCAGCCGTGAGGGCAATGTGGCGACGCATCAGCGGATGCCGACAGTTCGGAACATCGAGATCGCGGGAGCCCATGAGGAGGCCGACGGCTTTGAGTTGATTCAGACGATGCAGGCGATCTTCGAGGGGGTGATGGTGACGAAGTGTCGGCACGGCATTCATCTGACCCGGCGCAACCGCAATGTGCTCATCACTCACTGCCACCTGTATGCCAACACGGGCGTGGGGATTTACCTCGATGGCGTGAGTCTGCATCAGATCAATCTGAATGGAAATCACATCAGCTACAACCGGCTGGGTGGAATCCGGGTGGAACGTTCCGAAGTCCGCAACCTCCAGATCACCGGCAATGACATCGAGTACAACAATCATCGTGCCCATCAGACCGAGCCCGAACCGACTGCCGAGATCTACATCGACACCACGGCCGAAGGCGCGAGCGTCAACGAGGTGACCATCGCTTCGAATACCATCCAGGCCACCCATTCGCCCGGTGGCTGCAACATCCGCATCCTCGAGAAACGGGATGCTTCCCGACCTCCAGGTTTGTTTTCGATTGCCGGCAACATCATCGGAAGTCAGGAGAACAACGTGCATCTAACCGGGTGTTATGGAATGGCCATCAGCGGCAACTGCATTTATTCGTGCGCGAATCGAAATCTGCTGATCGAGGATTCACGCCTGATCAACATCTCGGGAAACACCTTCCGGCGCCACACCCCGGAATCCGGCACGGGCGTGCGTTTTGTGGGGTGCTCCGACATCGCGTTCACGGGTTGTTCCATTCTGGATGAAACCGAAAGCGGCCAGCCCGGCCTCGCCGGCCTTCTGGAAATCACCGGCTGTGATCGCATCAACATCACGGGGTGTCAGTTTCTCAACGGGGCTCCCGCGAGCATCGCATCCGTTAACAGCCGACAGTTGTCCATTACCGGCAACACACTGTGCGACACCCGCAAAACTCCGGTCGCCCGGCACGCCATTCAGTTCTCCGGCCCCGGGGCCGGACATCTTGTGACAGCCAACACCATCGGTCCCACGACGGGTCAGGCCGTGACGGGAGAAGCCCGACTCGAAGGCAATCTCGTGTCTGGGAATTGAACGATCAGGAGTGGTGCGGGCCCGGCTGCGCGAGGCCCTTCTCTCCATCATCAATTTGCGTTCCCTGGGTCTTCGCGTGAGACCCTCGGAACGACGAGTCTCCGGCCGGATCCTACTTGCGAAGAACCCTTGCGACGGGTCGGCCCGCCTCCGGATGCGTGGCATGAAAGTCCAGTCCAAGAAAGGAACTGAGCGTGGCTGCGATCTGGTTCTGGTAAATGGTTTCCGCATTCGCCCATTCGCCGCGCAGGTTGTTGTCTGGATTTACGAATGCCATCCAAATGTATTGCGCCCCCTCGATCTTTGAACCGTGACCGGTCCAGTCTTCACCGGTCAACCCGCGGCCGTGGTCGGTGGTGATCACCAGGCTGGTTTTTCCACGATACTGTTCCTCGGATTGCAGATAGTCCCAAAGCTGCCGGAAATAGGCGTCGCATTGTTCGGCGGACTGAAGCACTCGATCGTATCGGCCATCATGCGCCCAATCGTCCGTTTCACCGAGGCTCAGATAGAGGACTCGCGGTTTGTAGGTTCGCAGATGGGCCATGGCGAAACGAAACGTGTAGGCGTCGTGCCGGACGCTGTCCCAGGGAGTGCCGGTCTCCCTTTGCAGTTTGTTGAGAAGCTGAACCTCCGGCGACGGATGATCGTAGGGTTCGAAGCCGGCATTGATCGTGATGGCACCCGGCGATTTTTCCGCGATCCAGTTCATGACCTCCCAGGAAGCGAACGCGGCAACCTGATTCTTCGAGAGTTCCAGTTTGTCCTTGAGAAATTCAAGCACGGAAGCGTTTGGATTCTGGATCTTGTCGTTGCTCCGGATCAAGTCATCATGTGCCTGTCCGGTCAGGATCTCGGAATACCCGGGATACGAAAACCGATGGCCGTTTGTCAGGAGCACGGTGCTTCCCTGGGTGCGGTTGCCCGCCACCGAACCATGATCCCGCATCAGGGTTTTCCAGAAGAACGGCATCAATTTCTCACGACGCTCTTCGGCGGTGGGTGCCCAGTACTTCTGGTACAACGGCGACTCTTCAACGGGTTTGCCTTGGTTCACCGAGCTGAGGATTTTCAGGTCGATGCCCCCGAACAATTCCTGAATGCGAAGGCCGTCCATTGTCACGAGCACCACGTTCTCCGTGTGGTTTTCAGCTCCAATCGCTTTTCCAGGCAAAAGGGGCGGAATCAGCAACCCGATCCAAAGAAAAAGGCGGCAGCAGGTGAGCTGGGTTTTGTGAAATCTCACTGGGAACGAAGGCCCTTTCCACAAGATTCTCAACACGTTCCATCCAACGATTTGATCCATCATGACACGCGTTGATCTAACACAGTCCTGCGTTGAAGGCCACCCTTTCCTCAGTGCCCAATGCCGAGCTGTGACCCAGTGATGACAGGGGTGCCGATTGTGATTGGCGCGAAGCCGGGCAGGCGGTAGTTTTTGGGCAATCCACGATTTATGAAACTTTGGCATCCTCCCAGATCGGCTTCCTCGGCAATGCTTCTCCTCGCTGTCGCGCTATCGCTTGCGTCGCGTGCGGCTGACTGGAATGGATGGCGCGGTCCCGGGGCATTGGGGGTGAGCCCAAACCAGCCCGTTCCCGTGAACTGGACCGCTGAAACCGGGACGACATGGAAGACCGAGTTGCCCGGCGCGGGAGGTTCCAGCCCGATCGTCTGGGGCGATCACATTTACGTGACGGCTTACACCGGATACGGAGTGCCGGGTGAACCTGCCGGTGAGATGCAGGACCTGAGTCGGGAGCTTCTCTGCCTGAACCGTTGGAATGGTGGTGTGATTTGGAACAGAAGGGTGCCCGCCGTACTTCCGGAACAGGAGAAGGTGCGTGACCACGGGTACGCCTCCAGCACTCCGCTTGCGGATCAAGACCGCGTTTACGCTTTCTTCGGAAAATCAGGCGTGTTTGCGTTCTCGCACGCGGGCGAACAACTCTGGCGGGCGGATGTTGGGGACGGGATTCACGGCTGGGGCTCGGCCTCCTCGCTCGTGCTTTACAAAAACCTGGTGATCGCCAACGCAAGCGTCGAGAGTGGGGCGATGATCGCTCTGGACCGCGCGACAGGGAGGGAAGTCTGGCGGACTCCGGGCATGAAGGAATCCTGGAACACCCCCTTGCTGGTCCCAGTGGGCGGGGGGCGAACGGAGTTGGTGGTCGCGATCTTCGGAAAGGTGCTCGGACTGAATCCGGATTCGGGAGAATCCCTCTGGTCGTGTGACACGGGGATTGGCTGGTACATGGTGCCGAGCCTTGTGAATCAGGAAGACATGGTTTACTGCATCGGGGGGCGAACGGGTGGCGGTCTCGCCGTGAAAGCGGGCGGTCGCGGAGATGTCACTCAATCCCACCGCGCATGGACGATGAAAAAAGGCTCCAACGTCTCCTCCCCGATCCTCCACGAGGGTCACCTGTACTGGGTGCACGAGCAGTTGGGCGTCGTCAATTGCGCCCGGGCCGACACTGGCGCAATGGTCTATGAAGAGAGACTGACGCGGGCGGGTCAGGTCTATGCCTCCCCGATCCTCGCGGGGCGGAACCTCTATGTGCTCTCTCGAAGCGGAACTGTTTTTGTGATCACGGCACAACCAAGATTCGAACTCATGGCCACCAATCATCTGGGCGACAGAAGTCGATTCGATGCGAGTCCGGTCGTGGACGGAGACCGGTTGCTGGTCCGCTCCGACCGTTACCTGCATTGCATCGGAGCGAAGCCCTGAGCTGAGAAGTTGCCGTTGAATCAGGGCAGGGCGCGAAAGGGTCGCAGGAGAAGGGCCCTGCCATGGATCCGCCGGCCGCATCAGGAAGGCGACCGGCCACTTCTTCTGAATCCCGAAAGGTTGGCCGGCCCCGGGCCTATCCAGCCGTCGAGCACGGCACCAGAATCGCGTCCCGCATTCCGTGGATGATCTTTTTGTCGGCGGGACAAATCGTTGCCAGCACCCCGCCGAGTTGGGTGCGGGCGGAATCCCCCAGGCCCGTGACAAAGAAATAGGGGCAAAGCCGGACGCGTCCCTGCATCGTGACTTCCGTTTCCGCTTCAAAGTCGAACCAGCGTGTTTCCACCGTTCTGGGTTTGTGGAAACGCTGCAGGACATGGGGGGATTTTTCGAATGACCGCAAAGCAACATCGACGGCGGCGCTCCAGTCACCGCTCGAAAGGTCGTTGCCGAGAAACACACCGCGGGCACCCCAGGCCTGCTCGGAATATCCGGAGATCTTGAGAATCAGATTGCGCTCCTTCTGTGAGAGCGTTTTCAGCTGGTTCCAGTCGGTGAGATTCAACTCGGGAATCGCCCCGTGCGCCGGAAGCGGGGCCGGATCCATCACCCATGTGTATGGCACGGATTCGAGCATCTTGTCGAGGAACCGACCACCCAGTTCCTGACGCCAGAAATCCCGCAGGTTCCGATTCCAGAGGAGTGCCAGCAACAGTTTCTCCTCAAACAACGGCTTGGGCGGAGGTGTGAGCTGGATCTTTCCCTCACGGGCCAATGCAAGCGCCTGGCGCGCATTGGCGACATTGTGCAGATCGAACAGCTCAAAAAAACGGTAGACTGCATCACCGGGTTCGAACCCGGTGAACTGCGAATCCCGCACCGCGAACCGATCCGTCCCCAACTGTGCGCAAATCCATTCCATCTCCGGACGGTACGTGGCCGCTTCTTCGGATACGACGACGTGGACACGGGGTGCGTCCCCGAAGATGTTTTCGAACCCCCGGATCATGCCATCCGCCCCGCCGATGATGCCTCCGGTTTTTGCCGCCCCGGAGGTGGGTGGGGGAGTCAGGTCGGCGTAGGTCTGGTTGAGCCACCCGGTTAATCCAATGCCTCCGGGAACACTGTCCAATTCGGTGATCGCAAGTCCCGTTTCCGTCAGGAGCACATCGGGACGGATGACACGGGGCAGGTCGTTCTTGAAGGTCGCGGATCGCTGTAGTTCGATCAATTCCGCCGGCTTTCCCTGATCCAGCCAGCGGGCGATCCAGGCCGGTTGTTTGCCTGCCACGCTCAGCCGGTAGAGCAGGTTGGTGGCGCGATTGAACTGGAACAAAACACGGCCGAGAAACTCCAGGTCCTTGGCCAGGCGCGGCTCCAATTCGAAGGGCGCCGGCGCGATGCGGAAGTCCTTTCCTTGGAAAAGCCCCTCGTTCGGAAATCGCCCGCGCACGAAACGCGCCTTGTCGCCCGGTGAATCAGGATGCACGAAAACCTTGTCCTCAGGTCCGGATCTGCCCGGTACCCAGGCAGTGCCATTTGTAGGTGGTGAGTTCCTCCAGCCCCATGGGGCCGCGGGCACCCACCTTGTCGGTGCTGATGCCGATTTCCGCGCCCATGCCGAATTCGCCGCCGTCGGTGAACCGGGTTGAAGCGTTCCAATACACCGCTGCGGAATCAATCGCGTTGAGAAACCGTTGAGCCCGGGCTTCGTCGCGCGTGACAATACAGTCCGAATGCCCCGAGCCGTACTCGTTGATGTGGGCAATGCCCTGATCCAGGCCATCGACAATCGCAATGTTCAAAATCAGATCGTTGTATTCCCGGTACCAGTCCTCCTCGGTGGCGTCCGTGACATTCAATCCCTCGATGGGATCCTTCAAAAGATCTTTGGCGGCCGCATCCACCCGCAATGCGACATGGCTCGCGGCCAGCCTTCTGGCGAGACCGGGAAGAAAGTCGGCCGCGACACTCCGGTCGATGAGCAGCGTCTCCATGGCATTGCAGACTGCGGGGCGCTGTACCTTCGCATTGAACGCAATTTCTCCGGCCATCTCCAGATCTGCCTCGGAATCCACGTAGACATGGCAGACCCCCTTGTAGTGCTTGATGACCGGTACGCGGGAACATTCCGTCACGGCACGAATCAGACCTTCGCCGCCACGCGGCATGCACAGGTCAACCAGTTCGGTGAGCGAGAGCAGTTCCCGGATTGCTTCCCGGTCGGGTGTCGACACCACCTGCACCGCGCCAGCCGGGAATTTGGGGGAAGCGCGGCGTGCCGCATCCACCATCAATCGCGCAATCGCCTGATTCGAGTGGAGCGCTTCCTTGCCGCCGCGCAGGATGGTTGCATTGCCCGATTTGAAACAAAGACTCGCCGCGTCCGCCGTGACATTCGGCCGGGATTCGTAGATGATCACCACCACCCCGATCGGAGCCGAGATTTTGCAGAGCTTCAATCCGTTCGGCCGGTTGCGCTCCTCCAGGAGGCGACCCACGGGATCCGGCAATGCCGCGACCTCCCTCAATCCCCGAACCATGGCCTTGATCCGCTTCTCGTCCAGTTTCAGGCGATCCAGCATCGGTCCCGACAATCCCGACTGCGCTGCTGCCGCCATGTCGAGGTCGTTCGCCTTCCGGATGGCATCCCGATTGTCATCAATCGCTCCCGCCATTGCTTCCAGGCACAGGTTTTTCTCGTCGGACGTCAGCGTGGAGAGCTGGCGAGCCGCGGTCTTCGCCCGGCGCGCCAGTTGCATCATCTGTTCCGTCAAATCCATGGGGAGAACTTAAGCGATCCGGCCGAAGAGAAAAGCGTGAAGTTTCACGATTGAATCCAGACCAGGGTTCCTTCGGGAATCCGGTCGAACAGGGGGAGAAGATCCGATGCCGCCAGGTGAATGCAGCCGATCGAAGCCGGTCTGCCCAGGGTGCGTTCGTCCCCGATCCCGTGGATATAAATATACCGGTCATGGGAGTCGACGCCGTCCCCGCGATTGAATCCGGGTTCGAGACCTTCCAGCCAGAGAATCCGGTGTGCGATGGGGGCATCCGGCATTCCCTGTGAAACCAGACCCACCGGTTCGCGGGAACGAAACACGGTGCCGACAGTTAATCCGGTCCCGATTTTTTCGGCCACCCGATGCAACCCCAGCGGGGTCTGGTTCGATCCTGCCGCCTGTCCCGTTCCCATTCGCGAGCTGGAAATTCGATATTGCTTCATGAGGCGAAACTGCCCCCATAACGGGCGGGCAGAACGGTGCGTCGTTCTCCTGAACAGCCGCATCTGCTGGGTCCGAATCGTGACTTCGAGAACCTGGGGAGAGAGTGGCACGGAATGGTGCCTGGCCGACCGCACCATGGACGGAGAAAGCCGGGCGAAGCCTCGAGGAACGATCCGGGGTGTGGGCGACAACCCCGCTCGGTCGTGGGTCGGTCGATCGGTCGGTTGCACCGTTACTCCACGGATCGGACCGGCTTTGCGCTGACCGGTCGGGCCAGCTTTTTGACCAGCACCTTTGAATTGCGTCCGCTCTGCGCATATTTCTCACGGCGCGACGGAGGCAGATCCTGCACCGTGCCCTCGGTGAAGCCGGCTTTCGACTGAAAATAGGTGAACGTCTGCGTCGACATGGTGATCAGTTCAGCAAAGCCCATGTCGCGGGCCTTTTCTTCGACAAAACTCACCAGCTTGCGCCCGATGCCCTGATTTTCGTGCGATGGGTCGACGTAGAGGCATGCCAGTTCCCCCTTCTTCTCGGCGGGATACGGATGCAGCGCCACGCACGCCACCGGGTTGCGGTCGATCTCAAAAATATAGTAGTCGTCGAGTTGCTTCTCGATCGTGAGCCGGGTGCGTTTGACCAGTTCCTCGATGGCCACAGAGGATTTGATCAGCGTGAGGATGCTCCGGATGTCCTTCTTGAGCGCGCGCCGGATCTGCTGGTATTCACTGGCATGGATCAGGGTGCCAATGCCTTCGTTGGAAAAAATCTCGGCGAGCAATCCTTCGTCCACCTTCCCGTTGATGACATGCACCCGCGGCACACCGACGCGACAGGCGGCGACCGCATAAATCGCCTTCGAAACCCCTTCCGGATCCAGTTCCTGACGCCGGTAATGCAGAAGCTCGGCCAGTTCGTCCACCTGGATCTGATGGATCAACTGGCCATGCCGGACCAATCCGTCCCGGGTCGTCATGTAGATCAGCTTGGCGGCCTTCAGGGACTCCGCGATGGACACGGCCACGGCATCGGAGTTCACCCGGAATGTTTTTCCGTCCCCGTCGAATCCGAGCGGAGGCACCACCGGGATGATTCGCGATTCCAGGAGTGTCTGCAACAACTCCGCATCCACACGCTCCACCTTGCCCGTGTACTCCTGATCGATCCCCTGAATGATTCCAACCGGTCGCGCAATCACGGCGTTGGCGTACGCCGCCCGCTGTCCATTGGAGGACAGCCCCTCCATGATCTCATGAGTTACCTGACTCGATGCTGCCAGCGCCAGTTTGAGTGTTGCCAGATCGGTGCGACCCCGACCATCCAGATCGGAGGCGGGGCGTTGACTCGCCAGCGCCATCGCCGCGATTTGAGCGGCCGCACCGTGGACCAATACCACCCGGATGTTCAACGAACGCAGCAGCGCAATATCCAGAAGGATGTTTGCGAAGTTCTCGTCGGCCACGACCGCTCCGTCCAGGCTCAGAACGAACACTTTCTGCCGAAAGCGCGGCACATATTGAAGGATTCCTCGAAGGTCGGTCAGTTTCACGGTGATTTATCGGTTGCCCGGGAACATGGCTTTAAGGATTCCGCGCGGCAACCCCGCCGGCGCTTGCCTCCAATCCGCTCCCGACTGAAACAATTTCTTTCAACACCTTCAGGCAGGCCTTGTTTTCCCGCTCGGTTCCCACCGAAATGCGAATCCAATCGGGAAGACCGTAGCCTCCCATCGGGCGGGTGATGATCCCGCGCTGCTGCAGTCCCTTAAAAACGGCGCTGCCGTCACCCACTCGCACGAGAACGAAATTTGCCGAGGAGGGCACAAACTCCAGCCCCAGGGAACGGAACGTTTCCTCAAAAAATCTTAATCCGTCCGCGTTGTTCTTGCGGGTGTTCTGGAGATGTTCCTCGTCCTGCAGCGCAGCCAGGGCCCCGGCCTGCGCTATGGAGTTGATGTTGAAGGGCTGCCGGATCTTTTCGAGACCGGCGATCACCTCGGGTGCACCGATCCCGTAACCCAGCCGCAGTCCGGCAAGACCGTAGATCTTCGAAAACGTCCGCATCAGCAGGAGATTCGGATGTTTCCCGTCGCGGATGTGCGGCAGCAGATCGACCGGCTCGTCCAGAAACTCGACATACGCCTCATCCATGACCAGCAGCACGTGCGGCGGCACCGCGTCCACGAGTCGAAGCACGTCGTCCCGCGAAGCCAGGGTGCCTGTTGGATTGTTGGGGTTCGCCACGAAAAGAACCCGTGTCGCCGGAGTCACCGCCTCCAGCATTGCGGTCAGATCGTGGCCGAGCCCTTTGGCGGGCACCGTCACCGGTGTTGCGCCAAACAAACGCGCGACGATCGGGTAGATGGCAAAACAATATTCGGAAACGACCACCTCGGCTCCCGGGCACATCAATGCGTGGCCGATGAATTCGATGAGTTCGTTGGAGCCGTTGCCAAGAATGAGGTTTCGCGGCTCGAGCGTGAGCTTCGCCGAGAGCGCACGTTTGAGGTGGAACGCGTTCCCATCCGGGTAGAGATGCAGCTGCGCAATCGCCTCGCGCATCGCCTCTGCGGCGCGGGGGGACGGGCCCAGTGGGTTTTCATTGGACGCAAGCTTGATGACGTCCTTCGTCGGGACTCCCAACTCGCGGGCCACTTCGTCGAGCGGTCGTCCGGGTTGATAGACCGGCAGCGACTCCAGCACACGATTCAACTCAAGTTTCAAGGGCATGCTCACAACAGTTTCAGAATCCGATTCACATCCACACATTTGGAGACCATATCCCGGATCAGCGAGATCTTATCTGTCTCATTCGGGCGCGTCTTCACGATCAGATCGTGCACCTTGGAGGCCACCTTGTAAATGTCCTGTGACGCGAGCAGAACGGGAAACGGCATTCGTTCGATCACTTTCAAAACATTCGGACTCGGTCGGATCTTGCCCGTCAGGACAATTCCAGCCATGCCGTCGTTTTGTTCAAACAAGGTGGTCATGGCTGCGAGCACCAGATCGGCACGGTCTCCGGAAGCGATCAAAAGCACTCCGCTTCGCAGTTGACTCATCGCATTCTGCACGCTCATTGCTCCGAGCAGCACGTCGTCCACCTGATTCAACAGCTGGCCGTCGTCGTTCAGCAGTTCGGCGTTCAACTCTTCGCGGATCAACCCCATGGTCGGTCGCGATAGGATCGCCTGATGCGGGATCACCCCCAGCAGTTCAATTCCTTTTCGCTTCAGGCCTTTCCGGGCGAACTCCGTGATGTAGTCGAGCTTGTCGGCCATGACCTTGTTGACGATCACGCCGATGACCTCCACGCCCTCCTTTTCAAACAGGGCGTGATTCAGGGCCACTTCGTCGATCGGTTTGCCTATTCCCCCCTGGGTCACAATCACCACTTTGGCGTTCAGCAGCTTTGCCACGCGCGCATTGGACAGATCAAAGACCGATCCCACGCCGGCGTGTCCCGAACCTTCGCACAACACAAACTCCTTTTCCCAGGCCACGCGATCGAAGGCTTTCTGGATCCTTCGGACCAGGGTTTCGTAGTTCGAGGACTGAAGGTATTTCCGCGTGAAATCCGGCTCGACGGCGATCGGACTCATCTCAATCAGCGGACAGTTCAACTGGTAGACGTGATCCATGAGGACGGTGTCCTCGTCGATCGCGTGCTGATCGATCCTCACGAACCTCTGACCAACCGGCTTGATGAATCCGACTCTCGGGTAGGTGAGCTGCAGCGCGGCCAGCAAACCGAGTGAAACCGTGGTTTTGCCGTCATTCTGCCGTGTGGCGGCGATAAAAACTCGTGGTGTTTCTGTATTCATTCAGACTGCCCCCGCCCCCTCGGGTCCCTGGGAACCTTTCTCCTCCGTCTTCCTTGCCTGCTCCCGGCTGTGCTCCCAATACAACAGGTCATAGGCGATGGCCTGCAGGCCCAGGATGGCTGCGACTCCCAGTATGTCATGGGCATTCGATCCCCGCGAGACATCTGCTGCGGGTCGGTCCAATCCCAGGAGAATCTGACCATACGCGTTGGCCCGGGCAATGTGCTGCACCAGTTTGCTCCCGATGTTTCCCGAGTTCAGATCGGGGAAAATAAACACGTTGGCTTTCCCGGCCACTTTGCTGTCGGGCACCTTCCTGGCCGCGATCTCTGGCACCAGCGCCGCGTCCAACTGCAATTCACCGTCAAATTCGGCCTCCAGGCGAAGGGTGGTCGCTTTTTCCCGTGCCAAAGTCGTCGCGGACCGCACCTTTCGAATGGTCTCGTGCGTGGCGCTGCCCTTGGTGGAATACGAGAGCATCGCGACCCTTGGTACGGTTCCCAGCAGTTGCCGGGCGAGCTGCGCGGTGGACACCGCGATGTCGGCCAGCTGCTCCACGTTCGGGTCCGGAATCACACCGCAATCAGCCATGAACAACACTCCGTTTTCGCCAAAACTCAAATTCTCAATTTCCATGATCATGCAACTGGATGCCGTGGCTCTCCGGGGACCCACCTTGATGATCTGGAACAGCGGACGCAAGACACTTCCGGAGATCTCGTTGGTGCCCGAGACCATGCCGTCAACCTGGCGCAACGCCACCATCATCGCTCCGAAATAGTTCGGCCGCTGCACGACTTCCATGGCTTCCTTTTCGGAAACCGGTTTGCTTCGGCGCACCTCGACATAATGTTTGGCAAATCGTTCGGTCTCCTCGCTCTGCTCCGGATTGATGATTCTCACTCCTTCCAGGGAAACATTCAGTCGTTCAGCCGCCTCCTTGACCTTCGACCTGTCTCCGAGGAGGATGGGAACGCCCAACCTCAGCGAATAGAATTGCCGGGCAGCCTGCAGCACCCGCGGTTCGGTTCCTTCCGGGAACACGATCCGTTTCGGATGCCTCTGCAGCTTTTCGATGACACTGCCGATGAAACGCATCCGCGTGTAGTACCCGAGCTGAGTCCAATCCGCAACACGCAAAGACAACCTAACTAAGGGACTAAGGGACAGGCTTATTGTTTTCAGAGTTTAAACTATGTGCCAGGCTCAAAGAAAATTTGACTGCCGCCCCAACTCGGACGAGTTTGACGTGCCTAGTTCGTTTTTTACTGGAGGTTTTTTATGCGTCGACCCCGCCTGACACTCTCTGAGGTCACATGTGTTTATCATTGTATTTCCCGAATCGTCGCGGGTGAATTCCTGCTTTCGGAAGCCACGGCAAAGGAGTCTCTCCTGAATCTACTCAAACGTCAGGCGGCGTTCTGTGGCGTCCAGATCATTACATACAGTCTGATGTCCAACCATTTCCACGTTCTGACCAGAGTTCCGCACCAAACCGAACTTTCAGACCAGGCGTTGCTTGGGCGGGTGAAGGCGTTTTACGGAAAGACCGCGGGCGAAACTCGAAGACTCCAGGAATCGATCGCAACGATCGGGAAAATCCTCGACGAGGACCGCACCCGGCTCCTGAAAAGGATGAACAACGTCTCGACGTTCATGAAAGAACTCAAACAAAGCTTCAGCGTTTGGTACAACAAGAAACACAACCGCTACGGCACCCTTTGGTCGGAACGTTTTCGAAGTATCCTGGTTCAGGATCGACCGGATGTGGTGCGCACCGTGGCCGCGTACATTGATCTCAATCCTGTCCGCGCAGGAATGGTGGAGGATCCGGCGGATTACCGATTCTGTGGATACGCGGCTGCGGCTGCCGGTAATGCGCTGGAAATCAACGGCATAGCCAGTTTCGAAGGCGATGGCGAATGGCGTCGGGTGGTAGGGAAGTATCGGGAAACCCTGTTCTGCAGGACAGGTGCAGGCCATGCGGGTGGGACGGATGAGCTCAATCTCGAGAAGGTAAGAGAAATCTGGAATGCCCACGGTGAGATGAGTCAATCGCAGGCACTTCGACTGAGTATCCGATATCTGATCGACGGGGCGGCGCTTGGTTCACAGGCATTTGCAGAAGAAATGTTCGAAAGGTTTCGAGACAGGTTCGGCCCGAAACGAAAAACGGGTGCGCGTCGCCTGGGGCGCTTGCCGTTTAAACAATTGCGAACGCTGCGTCAATTGCGAGTCTCGGCGGTGCGGTAAAACATTTCCGGGGAAGCGCAATGGTTCACGGGATGATCCCGGTTTTGCCGGGGACGAACCGTCTCTCCGGGTCCTCCCGAACTCTGGAAGCGGATTCTAGTTGTTGTCCCCCTTCATCAGGGAGGCGATGCGACGGGCGATGAGCTCTCGCACCTTCGGGATCTTTGACCGGTTCATTAGCTTGAGTCCGCGCCGCCAGTCTGTGCTGACCGGGCCTTCGGCCGCATACCAAACCATGAGAGGGAGATTGTGGTCCGAGGCGTCTTCGGCATGGGTTACCAATCCCTCCAGCGTGTTCCAGCGCCGCTCCACCGGCAGGCGTTGCAGCGCGGAGGCGAGATACAGTCGGACCACCGGCGAGGAATCCGATGAGGCCATGCGCGCAAACTGACCAAGCGCGGTGTCCGACACCTCGCGGGACTCCGTCAGGCATTGAATGGTCCAGGCGCGGACATGTTCATCGGAATGATCCAGCAAAGACAACGCCTTGGTTTCTTTCAGGCCGCCTGTGACATGCAGCGTCCAAAGCGCGTTCAGCTTGTGCGTGGTCTCGGGGTCGCTTTCGAGCATGGCCAACAACCCGGCGTGCACCGCGGCATTGCCCCCGCGTTCCTGAAGGATCTGTCGTGCATGCCGGACATACCAGTCGTTGGCATGCGCCTGACAGCGGACCAACTGCTCGTCGCTGGCCTCTGCCAGATTGACGGAAGTCCATTTTGTATCGCCGTAAACAATCTTGTAGATCCTGCCATTGGACCGATCGTGCCCCTCATAGTTGCGGTGGTGGCATTGGTTTTTGTCATACCAATCGATCACATAGACCGAACCGTTTTGATCGTACCGCATGTTGAGAGCCTGGGACCACTGATCGTTGAAGTTGAGAAAATCGGGACCGTGATGCCCGACAAATCCGGATCCCCGGCGCTCCGGTACGTCCATGTTCATGCGCTGACCATGGATGTTGTTCATAAAAAGTTTTCCGCGATATTCCGCCGGCCAGCTGTCTCCCAGATAGACCATCAGACCCGCATGGGCGTGCCCTCCTCCGGCGGAATCCGACCGGCTGTTGCCGGCGTGTGGGCCCTTGTCTCCCGCCCAGTGCACATGATCGCCGATCGATTGCATGTCCTCATAAAAGTAAGGGAAGACCGGTTTGCCGCTCCGCGCTTCCACATGCGTTGTGTTGCGCCGGATTTCATCGAGGTTCACCGAATAATGCTGCCCACCCTGACGCTGATAGCGGGCACCCTGAATCATGTGCCACAAATGCGGAATGACGCAGGCCTCAATGAAACACTGGCCGTAGGCATCGAAATCAACTCCCCAGGGGTTGCTGGTGCCTTCCGCGAAAACTTCGAAGGCATGCCGCTGCGGATGGTAGCGCCAGACTGCCGCGTCGACCCACTGCCGCTCCTCGGCGGGGGTTCCGGGTTTTCCGACATTGGACGGGCAAAATACTCCGTGACAGCCGTACAGCCAACCGTCCGGTCCCCAGGTGAATGTGTTGAGGGTCTCATGGGTGTCGGCCGTAAAATTCCAGCCGTCCAAAAGAACCTCGCCATCGTTGTCCGGCACGTCATCTCCATTGCGATCCGGTATAAAAATCAGATTCGGAGCCGCTCCGACCCAGACCCCGCCAAATCCGACCTCCAGCCCGCTGATCAGATTCATCTTGTCCTTAAACACCTTCCGTCCATCGAAATGGCCGTCTCCGTCCGTGTCCTCCAGAATCAGAATCCGATCCCGGCCTTCCCCCTCCCTGGCGCGGAGGGGGTACTCATAGGCTTCCGCCACCCACAAGCGTCCCCGGTGATCCATGGCAAAGGCGATCGGCTGCAGGATGTCCGGTTCGGCGGCGAACAGCTGCGCGGAGAATCCGGGGGGCAGGGTGAGCGCCTTGACCGCCTCTTCCCCCGAGAGCCCGGCGAAGCGAATGGAATCCATCGGGGGCATGGGCACATCGCCTGCGGCGTCCGCAGCCCGCAACGGGTGACCGATTGAGAGGGACACGGCCAATACTCCGATCCAGGCACCTACCGGGTTCTTCTTGATCATCATTTCTAGGAATTGAGGTTTGATTGGAATGGACACCCGGAGGCCGGGTCAATGATGGGCACCGGCGACCGGCTTGGGCTGGGCTTTGGTCCAGACGGACTCGCTGACGTTCGCTGCGGTGTGCAGGAAAACGAACGTCCCCTTTTTGTTGCCGACCACGATATCCGGAAGACCGTTGCCGGAAACATCACCCACGACCACCTGAGTGCCCACACCCGAGGCGTTGTCGATCTGGTACGGCACGAAGTCGACACCGTGGTTCGAATCGCGGACGAGTTTGAACCAGTAAAGCACCGCGGGAGCGTTTGGCTCCACATCGCCTGTCGGGCCGTGAGCCCAGATTCGTTTTCCGGTGACAATGTCCTTCAAACCATCGCCGTCCATGTCGATCAGATCCACCGCGTGCAACTGGGAGAACTTGACTCCATAACGATTGTCGGCGGGTTCGCTGCCCATGATGCGATGGGCCTTGAATGTGATGGCTCCGTTCTCACGCACGTTTTCGTACCAGGCCAGTCCGAAGCCGTGTGCCGCCAGGCTGGTCACCACGTCGTTGTCCCCGTCCCCATCGACATCGTAGGCAAACATATGGGAGCTGCCGTCCTTGGGCGCAAACGGGAAGGGGTGTTCCTTCCAGAGCGGGTCCCCCGCCAACGACGCGGGCTGTTCCCACCAGGCATCCTTCTCAAGGATGTCGTTGCGTCCGTCCCCGTTGACATCCCCAAAGCCCAGACCGTGTGTGTAGCGCTGCCATTTCGGAGCTTCCGGAGTCACCGGGTGGAAGGTCCAGGCCCGCGTGGGATTGTCCCAGTCGGGTGTGGCGTAGCCGATGCGCCCCGTGCGCGCGCCGGGTCCGGTGGGGCGGGAGGTCTGCAGCACCAACTCAGGCAGGCCGTCGCCGGTCAGATCCGCAAAGGTGGGAGATTCATTGTCCGCTACGGCAAAGATCCCGTGCCGGGGCCAGTGTCCCTTCGCGCCCTTGGGATTCTCAAACCAGGCGACCTCTTCTCCGGGAAATCCGATGATCAGAATGTCCGTCCATCCGTCCCGGTTGAGATCGTGCGTGAAGGCAAAGAAATTGCCGGAGTACGCGTTTTTGGAACCGAGGAATCCTTCGTATCCGGGCACTTGTTCCTTGGTTCCATCCTTGAGAGTACGTTCGAAGGTCTGGGTGGCTGGAGAGTATTCGTGGCGGTTTTTGAAGCCCGGCCCTTCATACCAGAAGGGACCGGAGACAATGTCCTGGTTTCCATCCCGGTTAAAATCCGCAAAATGGGCACCTTCCGCCCAGAACTGATTGGTCAGTTCGATCTTTTGAAACGAATGAAGAACCCGGTCCTTATCCGCAGCCAGAATACCGGCCGACGACAGGACCGCCAACAGACAGGGGAACATTTTCATGACCCTATCTGTGTCACCGACACGCCCCAGCGTCAAGTCACGGTTCGGGGCGGTGCTGCCCTGGCACCTTATTCAGTCTTGCCGCAGCACTGCTTGTATTTGCGGCCACTGCCGCATGGGCAGGGATCGTTTCGACCGACTTTCGGACCGGACCGGCTTGGTTTGGCCCGCGCGAGCACCTCGGAGGCTTCCTGAACAATCTCGCTTCCGGGGCCTTTGGAGGCGGCCGCAGGCTGGCCTCCCTGACCTCCGAACGCACTGGATTCGGTGTGTACGGTCCGTTGCGGAAGGTTGCGAAGGAACTGGTCAAACGCCATCACGCTTGAAGCGCTGCGGAAGATGTTGTGACAAATCTCGGATTTGATGTTGACCATCAGTTCCTCGAAAATCTTGAACGCTTCGGCCTTGTATTCGATCAGAGGATCCCGCTGGCCGTAGGCCCGGAGACCGATGCTGTTGCGCAGGCTGTCCATTCCGTACAAATGCTCCTGCCAAAGCTTGTCGATCGCGCTGAGAATCGTGTAACGCTCGATCGATTTGAGTGCCTCGGGATTCTCGAAGCTGATCTTGACCTCGTACGCATCACGGATGCTTTTGATGACAAACCGGCAGAGCGCAAGTTGCGAGGCGCTCAATCCATCGAAAAACGAGCCGGCGATCGGTGCTTCATCACCGGAATTGGCGATCTTGAGAATCTCCTCCTCGGGAATGCCGAGCGGGAAGTTCAGATTCACCCAATCGGCAAAGCCGCGCAGGTTCCAATCGTCCGGGTGGGTTTCTTCGCTGGAGAACTGGGCCACCTTCTGGACGACCACTTCCTCCATGACATCCATCAGGCGGTCCTGGACATCCTCGGCCTCGATGATTTCGTTGCGGAAGCCGTAGATGACCTCGCGCTGTTTGTTCATCACGTCATCGTATTCGAGGGTGCGTTTACGAATCTGATAATTGTGGCCTTCCACCCGCTTCTGAGCGGTCTCGATCGACCGGTTGAGCAGCGGGTTCTCGAGCGGATCCCCCTCCTCGAGACCGACGCGCTCCATGACTTTGACGATCCGATCCGATCCAAACAACCGCATCAGATCGTCCTCCATCGAGATGAAGAAATGCGATGAACCGGGATCGCCCTGGCGGGCGCAACGGCCCCGCAGCTGACGGTCGATGCGGCGCGCTTCATGCCGCTCGGAAGCGATCACATGCAGTCCGCCGATCTCGGCGACATCCTTTCCGAGTTTGATGTCAGTGCCGCGGCCGGCCATGTTGGTCGCGATCGTGACCGCTCCGCGCTGTCCTGCCAGGGAGACAATCTCCGCTTCCCGTTCATGAAATTTGGCGTTGAGGACGGCATGGGGGATTCCCGCCCGGTTGAGCAGGCGTGCAAGGTGCTCGCTGACCTCGACCGAGATGGTGCCGACGAGGATCGGCCGTCCCAGGGCGTGTATTTCCTTGATCTCGTTCAGTACGGCCGCGTATTTCTCGCGCTTGGTCTTGTAGACCGTGTCGTTGTAATCCTTGCGCTTGACCACCCGGTTGGTCGGAATGACCAGCACGCCGAGCTTGTAGATGTCGAAGAATTCGTTTGCCTCGGTTTCAGCGGTGCCCGTCATGCCGGCGAGCTTTCGATAGAGCCGGAAATAGTTCTGAATGGTGATGGTCGCCAGCGTCTGGGTTTCACGCTCAATGGCCACGCCCTCCTTGGCTTCGACAGCCTGGTGCAGTCCGTCGCTCCAACGTCTGCCGGACATCAGGCGTCCCGTGTTTTCATCCACGATGATGACCTTGTTGTCCTGGACCACATACTGCACGTCCTTTTCATACACGCAATACGCCTTGAGCAGCTGGGAGATCGAATGGATCTGCTGGGCGCGTTGTTCGAATTCCTTCTGCAGGCTGGCCTTCTTCTCCAGTCGCTTCCGAACGTCGGGCTCGGGCCCGGAATCAATTTCGTGAAATTGGGTGATCAGGTCGGGAAGAACAAACGCTTCGGGATCCGCCGGGCTGAGCGCGGCACGGCCCTTTTCGGTGAGATCCGCTTCGTGGCTCTTTTCGTCAATTGCAAAGAAGAGCTCCTCCTTCTGCTCGTAGAGCATCTTCTTGGATTGATCGGCATGGAGCTCCATCTCCGCCTTGTGGGTCATTCGGAGATTTTCGGGATTCTCCAGCAGCTTGAGCAGGCCGGGTGCCTTGGGATTGCCCAGTTTGACGCGGTACAGGAGCAGCCCGATTTCGTTCTCCAAATTGTTGCCCTTGGGGGGATTTGATCCATCCTCGGGACGCAGTTTCTTAAGCAGGGTCTCCGCCTCGGAAAGAAAACGGCCGCAGAGACGCTGCTGATTCCTCACCAGCGATTCGACCGAAGGCTTAAATTTGTCGTACTGATTGTCGATGTTCACCACGGCGGGGCCGCTGATGATCAGGGGAGTGCGGGCTTCGTCAATCAGGATGGAATCCACCTCGTCAACGATCGCGAAATAATGGCCCCGCTGAACCTGTTCCTCCTTGCGGGTGGCCATGCCGTTGTCCCGAAGATAATCGAACCCGAATTCCGCGTTGGTCCCGTAGGTGATGTCGCACCAGTACTGCTCGCGTCGCACGCGCGGGGGTTGGTCGTGCAGGATGCAGCCGACCGTGAGCCCAAGGTATCGGTACACGGCTCCCATCCATTCGCTGTCGCGTGCGGCCAGGTAGTCGTTGACGGTGACCACATGCACGCCGCGACCGGTGAGTGCGTTCAGATAAACAGGGAGTGTGGCAACGAGGGTCTTGCCTTCGCCGGTGGCCATTTCCGCGATTTTGCCGCTGTGCAGGGCGGCACCGCCGATCAACTGCACGTCGAACGGAACCATTTCCCATCTCAGGGGATGACCCCGTACGGACACATCGGTGCCGCTGAGGCGTCTGCAGGCGTTTTTGACGACCGCGAACGCCTCGGGCATGATCTCGTCCAGGACCTGCGCCAGTTCGGAATCATCCGTGATGGCGGAGAGCCGCGTCTTCCACTCTGCGGTCTTCTGCCGCAAAGCTTCCTCCGGCTGGCTCTGGAGTGATTGCTCGATCTCATTGATCCGGGCAACCAACGGCCGCATCTTTTTGACTTCCCGGTCGTTCTTCGAACCCAGGACTTTTTTGATTATGAACCCAATCATGTTTCGTTCCGAAAATCCGACTGGAAACGCTACGGGAAGAGTCTGGGGGCGTCAAAGGATTTACGTCCCCCCAAGAATGGGCGCTTCGACGCGAATCCACGCATTCGACTCAGACTCCTCCTTTGCGCGGAGGCCTTCGAGCGTCCGCGCGTCCAGTCTTCTCTCAAGCGGTCCTCGGTTTGATGCCTCCCCGGTGCGACAGTTTGGGGGTGGAATCGACCGGTCGATTTCCTTTGAAACTCATCCAGAACCGAGGGGGGAGCATGCCCAGGCCCATGACCACCAATTGGCTGATGATGAAGGTCAGGAGCCAGACAAACGCCTTGTCCATAAAACCGTAGGAATGTAGTCCCACACCCAGCATGTTCACTCCGAACCAGGACCAGGCGGTGACGATATTCCCTGCAATCGCCATCACCATCAATCCCCGGTCGCGGACAATGCCGCCCCAGCGCGCATGCAGGATCGCGGCGTTCATCAGAACGATCAGGAGAGCCCCGTTTTCCTTCGGGTCCCATCCCCAGAATCGGCCCCAGGACTGATCAGCCCAGATGCCTCCGAGGACCGTGCCGACAAAGGAGAAAAGTGTCGCAAAACAGAGGATTCCATAAACCATGCGGGACAGTGACTTGCCCGTCTCCGCAGTGAGCCCCTTGGAAAGCACCCCCCGGAGGATGTAGACAATGGCCAGAAATCCGGCGAGGAACGTTGCCGAATACCCGATGGTGATCACCACCACATGGGTCGCGAGCCACAGATTGGTATCGAGCACGGCCCGCATCATTTCCATGGTATCGCCGGTGGCAGAAAGATGATGGGCGATGATCAGCGTTACAAAACCAATGGTGGAGGCGGTGACGACCCCGACGCCATCCTTAAACAGGCGCTCAAGGATAATGCCCAGCACCACGGCACCCCATCCGACGAACACCGCCGAGGAGTAAAGGTTGGTGACCGGCGGCCGGCCTTCCAGGAACATCCGGAAGAGCACGCCCGCGGTGTGAATGGCAAATGCCAGAACGACCAGATAGAAGGCGGTGCGGCGAACCGGATGTGAAAAATTGAGCCAGAACACGCAGCCCAGGATCAGGGCCGCCACATAGAGGGTCATGCTTTTATAGAAAGGCTCCAGGTGATTGAACAGCCATTCCCTCTGGCCTTTCTTGAGTTCCGGCGTGAGGTTTTTGTCCTGAAGCCATTGTCGGTATTCGGCCACCGCTGCGTTGAAGTCATCGGATCGTCCCTTGCGAAACGAAGAATCCATCCGCGCAAAATAGTCGAGAGCGGGGTTTACCTCACCCGACCGCAACGATTCGGACAGGGAGGTGCCGATGTTGCTCCAGTCGTCCCGGCTCACGTCCGGATGCATCGGGGGCACAATCAACGGATACGCAAACCTGGAAAGTGGCTCGTAGCGTCTGAAAAACGAGGCGAGCAGCTGGACATCCGCCTGATTGTATTCTTCGCCCGCGGCTTCCTTGTGCAGCAGGGTCATCGCCACCGGAACCAGCTGTTTGTAGAGCTTGAGTTCACCGGCGAATTCCCCGGATTCCGAGGCGGTCAGGCTTGCTTTGAGAGGGTGATCCGGAAGGTGCTCCAGAAAATGTTGCGAATTCTCGGGACGCAGACTGTTCCGCAACCGGTGGTAGAGATGAACGCTCTCGGCCAGATGCAGCGCGTCCTTTTCGTACCCGGACCGCAGTTGAGAGTCCTTCTCTGAAATCCTGCGAGCCTCCTGCTCCAGATCCTGAAGTTTCTGCTGGGAAAAATCGTTGTATGCCAGCTGCCCCAGTCGTCCCTCGCGCGCATCCAGCAGGTTGCGCAGTTCGAGACTTTCCACCCGAAACACCTGGCGGTTGCCGGCCTGTTCCGGTTTGCTCATGAGCTCCAGCAGCCATTCGGTGGCACTGAGGACCCGGCCGGAAGCCTCTCCCGGAGCAGGGCGTACGGTCTGTGTGCCGTGCATCGAGAGGAGCGTGTTTCTGGCGACCGAGTCGAACGGTTGCACGCGGCCGTTGAGCAGAACTGGCAAACGACCAAATTCCGCCAGCGCAAAGCCTCCCGGTTTGGGTGCCGGTCGTAACGCCGACAACACCCACAACGCGAAAAGACCACAAACTATCCAAGGCAGGCGTTGTTTCATGAGTTTCTATTTGAATGGCTGTGATTGACCGCGCTGTTGACAGCCCCGGCGGGGACTGCGGCGGGTTGCCCCTGGGTTGGCGGTTGGTGGCCGCCCGCGGGCGCCCCTGAAGCGCCCTTGGCTCGAGCACTCGATTTCCGGAGGAATCCGGTCAGGTGCATTCCGAACTGCACCAGCAGTCCGACTCCCACAAGGACGCAGGAAAGATAGGGTGTGAGCCAGGCGGGATTCTTCACCACCTGCAGGATCGAGACGGTGTCACCGGGTTCAAACCCGCCCTGATAATAGGTTTCGCCACCGTAGCGCAGTGGGTTGTTCATGTAGATCAACACATCGCGTTCGACGTTTTCACCGGGGTCGCTCAGATGGATCCGGCTCGAAAAATCCTTTGGAATATCGGTCCCCTTGTACCGCGCATGTGTAAAATCCAGAAGCTTCACCGTGTAGGGCTTGTAATAACGCACCGGCCTCAGCGCCAGTTCGTAGGTTCGTCCCGCATGCTGGAAGGTTTGTGGTCCGATCAGACTCCCGCCCGCACCGAGCTGCCCCTTCAGGTAGGTGCTCCAGGGGTGTTTGGTCAACCAGGTGCTGACGGTCCATTCGCCCAGGGCCGTGCCATCGGCGAGCACTTCGACCAGCGCCACCGGCTTGTTTTCGTCGTCCATCTTCGCCGTGACCGCTTGTTGATCGAAGGGCAGCCGAAGTCCGGTTCCCTGGGTTGCTGTGATTCGGGCTCCCGAAGCCTGGACCATCGGACCGCCGGGCACCGAGTTTCGGAAGAATTCCTTGACGCGAATTGAGATCGGAAACTCGGGAATATCGATCGTGGCACCCTTGACCAGGGAGCTTTGGGGGACGGCCACCACCTTTTCCTGATTGGGATCCGTGACGTCAATCACCGCCAGCTCGTTGCCGCGACCGTCTTCGCTGTAATTCTTGGCCTTGCCCTCCTCAATGCGCATGAAGCTTTCCACCTGATAGACCTCGGTGAGGAACTGGCCCACCAGAAGCAGGATCAAACCAATGTGCGTCAGGAAAATTCCGGATTTTTTGGCAGTGAACTTGAACCGTTTGATGTGGGCGGCGATCAGATTCGCCAGCAGCACCCCTCCCAGCAGGTAACCTCCCGGCCACACCGGGATTTTCCAGTTGGACCCCTCGGGCGTCCAGAAAACGAAGAGACTCCGGAAATACTGTTCCTGCGTCACATAAAGCCCCAGTTCGACCTGGGCGAGCGTGCCGAAGAAAACCAGAATGATCGCCGCAAACAGACAGGCAACCGTCAGTCGGAGCGAGGTCAGAAATTGGATCAGGCCGTTAAGCATCATTGGGAAGTTGGATCGATTGCAGGAACTTCATGAAGCCGGGCTGCTCGCGTTCGATCAACGCTTCGCTGCCGAGGAGTTTGAAGAACCAGGTTTTGCCCATGTGCGGAACAAGAGCCACGAGGATGCGTTTGGAGGCTGACCGATCGCCGCCGCTGGAATTCGCCATGTCGACCAGCGTTGATTCCGCTCCGCCCACAACAATCGATTGGGTGATGCTCGCGAGCTCACCCGCACTCACCGGCGTGAGGCCCAGCTGCGTCCGCCAGCGGTTGACGTTCATCAACAATCCGCCGACATCCCCCGGGAAGGCGCTGACGGTCGCTTCTGCGGACCCGAGATCACCCCCGTCCACGCCATATTTTGCAATGAGCATGGAACTGGGTGTCTGGGCCACCCAACTGGAGGGGGGCTCCCATTGAGGCGCTCCGGAACCTCCCGCAGGAGGCGGCGGCATAACCGGGGGAACCGTCGAGGGAGCTCCGGCCAATGCCGTGGCTTCTCCGCTCGGAAAGACGAAAGACTCGATGAATTCGACGAAACCCGCCTTCTGAGCCGCCACCAATGATTCGGCCCCGATCATCTTGAAAAACCAGTTTGAGTCGCCCGACCGGGCAATCGCCGCCACAATCCGGGTGGGCTCGTTCTTGGCTGCGTCCACGCCCTCCAAGTCGACCAGAATCCCCGGAACCCCATCAATCACCACTTTCTGTTGCAGACCCTCCAGACCCTCGGCGGTCACCGGCGTCAGGCCAATCTGCCCTCGCCACCGGTTGATATTGTCGAGATCCGAACCTGAAGCTCCGCTGAGCGGAATGATCGAGACATCAGCGGTCTCGCCATTCGCACCCGTTACCTGGAAACTGCCGACGCGCATGCCGCTGGCAGGCTGCTCCTTCCAACCTGCGGGGATTTTCCATCGTGCAGGGCTCGCCTGAGCCTGGGCTGGCTCCTTGGACACGTTGTAAACCCGGACGTCTTCCTTCTGGCATCCGGACATCGCCATTGCCAAAACCGGGAGGAACCCCAACCACCTGTGACCCTGAACTGACAACGATGCGAATTTCATTAATAAACTTTCTACTCTCGGTGCCAGCTCATCGCAAGCTATGGCTTGTCTTCCTGCAAACAATATTTGTTTCAGGATGTGTCTAAAAAGTGTGAACCGACCTCGGAAGGCTCACTTCTCCACCACCAAACCGGGCGCACTTCGGAGAATCCGGAGTCCGGGCACCCACCCGGGATGTGGAGCTTTTATACTCGCCCTGAGCTTCGGTCGGGTCAAGGGCGGTTTCTGCGGGTATCCGTGGCAGGGGTGCCTCGCGGCATCGGGACGCAGAACCCGGTCTAACCGATGCCGACGGAGAGAAGGAATTCAATGTTTGAATTCGTCTTCTTGAGTTTGTTCAGCATCAGTTCCATGGCCTCGACGGGAGGCACACCCGTCAGGGCGCGTCGCAGCACGACCACGCGGTTGTATTCGTCCGGATGATAAAGCAGCTCTTCCTTGCGTGTTCCCGAGAGTTCGATGTTGATGGATGGGAAAATGCGGCGATCAACCAGATGCCGGTCCAGATGCACCTCCATGTTGCCCGTGCCTTTGAACTCCTCGAAAATGACCTCGTCCATCCGCGAACCGGTGTCAACAAGCGCCGTGGCGATGATCGTCAGGGATCCCCCCTCTTCGATGTTGCGTGCGGCACCGAAGAACCGTTTCGGTTTGTGCAGGGCGTTCGCGTCCACACCGCCGGAGAGAATCTTGCCGGAGTGGGGTTGTACGGTGTTGTACGCCCGGGCGAGACGGGTGATCGAGTCCAGAAGAATGACCACATCCTTCTTGTGTTCGATCATTCGTTTGGCCTTCTCAATGACCATTTCCGCGACCTGAACATGGCGTTCGGGTGGTTCATCAAAGGTTGAACTGATGACTTCGGCCGGTTTACACGAACGTTCCATGTCCGTGACCTCTTCGGGTCGCTCGTCAATCAGGAGAATAAAAACGTAGGCCTCGGGATTGTTCTTGAGAATCGCGTTTGCCAGCTTCTGCAGGAGCACGGTCTTTCCCGTGCGCGGCGGTGCGACGATCAATCCGCGGGTGCCCTTGCCAATGGGGCAGACCAGATCCAGCACGCGGGTGGACAGTTCGTCGTGGTTGGTCTCCAGCATCAGCCGCTTGTTCGGGAACAACGGCGTCAGGTTGTCAAAATGGGTCTTGTCCTTGGCAATATCCGGATCTTCCTTGCCAACAAGCTCCACCTTGAGGAGCGCGAAGAACCGTTCCTTCTCCTTGGGGGGGCGGATCTGCCCGGCGACCAGGTCTCCGGTCTGCAGGTCGAACCGCCGAATCTGCGAGGGCGAAACGTAGATGTCCTCGGGACAGGGGAGGTAGTTGAAACTGTGCGAACGGAGGAATCCAAATCCTTCAGGAAGGATTTCCAGAACGCCTTCCGAGAAGAGAATGCCGCTGCGCTCGGCGTTCTTCTGCAGGATTTGGAAGACAACCTCGTGCTTCTTCATCGTGCCGAAGTTCTCAATCCCCATGTCCTTGGCCATCTGATTGAGCTCGGCCATCTGCATTGCCTGGAGCTGGCTGATGTTGACGGTGCGGCCGGATTCCTTGCCGTTGCCAGAACCGTTCCGCTTGGGTTTCGCTGCGGCGGGTGGCACATCTTCCGGCGCTTCGGGTTCCGGTGGCTGTGTTGGGGACGGGGTTGGTTTGGGCTGGGCCGCCTGCGCGGGTTCCACTTCCCTGGGTTCTTCCTCCCACAAAGCCGGCTGTTCAGGGCCCTTGGCTTCGGGCGCGGCTGCCTTGGGCTTCTTTGCGGCACCTTTTGGCTTGGCAACTCGTTTCGTCGTCGGTCTTGGCATAGTCTGGTAAAATTGGATTCGTTCCAACGCGGCGGGCAAATGAGCGGATGAGCGTTGGGACGCTTTCTTAAAAGCTCTCGGAGCCGAGTTTCTCGGCTCCGTCAATTCTCAAATCGGAGGTTGGCTGCCGTGGGTCGGTCTGTCGCAGATGGCTTCCTAATAAGGCAAGGGGAATCTTGCAGTCAGTTCGCGCACACGTTCGCGCACCTTTTGCACTGCGTCAAGGTTTTTAATGTCAAGCAAAACCTCGCTGATCATGTCGCCGATGGCAGCCATCTCGTTCTCCTTCATGCCCCGCGTGGTCACGGCCGGACTGCCCAAGCGGATACCGCTGGCCTGGAAAGGCGAACGGGTCTCGAACGGAATGGTGTTCTTGTTCACGGTAATGCATGCCTGGTCCAGTGTGCCCTGACACTCCTTGCCGGTTAATCCCTTGGCTCCCACATCGACCATCAGGAGATGGTTGTCCGTTCCGCCGCTGACCAGCCGGAATCCGTTCCGGTGGAGGGCATTCGCCAACGCAGCCGCATTCTTGATCACCTGCCGCTGGTAATCCGTGAATCCCGGTTTCAGCGCTTCCTGAAAACACACGGCCTTGGCCGCGATGACATGCATGAGCGGACCGCCCTGAATTCCTGGAAAAGCCTGGGAATCGATCGATTTGGCATATTCCGCCTTGCACAGGATGACTCCGCCGCGCGGACCCCGGAGGGTTTTGTGCGTGGTGGACGTCACAAAATCGGCGTGCTCGATCGGGCTCGGATGCAATCCTGTCACGACCAGCCCTGCGATGTGGGCGATGTCCGCCAGCAGCAGTGCACCACACTCCCTGGCGATGGCACCCAGCCGGGCAAAATCGATCTGTCTGGAATAGGCGCTTGCGCCCACGGTGATCATCTTCGGCCGATGTTCCATAGCCAGGGCTGCCAGATGATCGTAGTCGATTCGTTCGTCGTCCTTGCGGACGCCGTAATGGACAATTTCAAAGAACCGTCCTGAAAAATTCGCCTGGTTTCCATGAGTCAGATGGCCTCCATGACTCAGATCCATCGTGAGCAGTTTGTCGCCGGGCTTCAGGCAGGAGAAATAGACAGCCATGTTCGCGCCACTCCCCGAGTGCGGCTGCACGTTCGCGTGCTCTGCTCCGAACAGGCGTTTGGCCCGCTCGATTGCCAGCAGTTCCACCGTGTCGACGTGTTCGCATCCCCCGTACCACCGGCGCCCGGGATAACCTTCGGCGTATTTGTTGGTCAACACGGACCCCTGCGCCTCCATCACGGCCGCGCTGGTAAAGTTTTCGCTGGCGATCAGCTCGATATTCTCTTCCTGGCGCCGTTTCTCCAGCTCCACAGCCTCGGCTATCTCCGGATCCACGCGCCGAAGACTCCTGGCGGGATTCCCAGTGGCGCGCTCCATTTTTCCGACCCGGCGTTCATGACGTCCCCCTTCAAAATGTGCGTTCAGAAACGTGTCGATGATCCGGATGGCCATCTCGGGTGGTGTCTCCAACTGTCCCAGGCAGAGCACATTGGCGTTGTTGTGGCGACGCGCCAGTCCGGCCATCTCTTCGTTGAAGACCAGGGCCGCCCGGATTCCAGGCACCTTGTTGGCGGCGATGCTCATGCCAACACCGGTCGAACACATCAAAATCCCAAGATCGTTTTCCTGTCGTGCCACACTTTCCGAAACCGGCACCGCGTAATCGGGATAATCGGTGGATTCCTTCGAGTTCGTTCCGAAATCTGAAATCTCGAAGCCCTGGGCGAGCAAATGCGCCTTTACGAATTCCTTGAGATCCGTTCCGGCGTGATCGGCACCGAGCGCCACCTTCACCGACTTGCGGCCAACGCGCCCGGCCGGTTCCCCGGAATCCGATTGTTCGATAAACTTCAACATGGTCATGATCCCTCGTTCAATCTGATCCCGGCATTCCCTGTAGACCTCGTAGGAGCCTCCGATGGGGTCGGAAATATCCTTTTCAAACGGTTCCAAATCATCGTCGAACTCCCTCAATAAAAACGTTTTCTCGGCCGCCGAAGGATACATCGCGGTCACCGCCCCGATGTGCCCATGGGTCATGCCAAAAATATAATCTGCCCGTTCGACCACATTCCCGGTCAGCGAGCAGCTCCTCTGTTTGGAAATATCAATTCCCAGTTCCTGCAATGCCTGAACGGCATAACCGCTCGGGGCCTGCCCGTCCAGGGCCCCGACGCCCGCCGAGATTACCTCGTAATCGCCCCGGCCCTGCACCGCGTGGCGGAAAAGGCCCTCGGCCATCGGACTGCGGCATACGTTCCCGGTGCAGACGAATAGAATGGTCTTCATGGTTCCGATAAAGTCTTGAAGTTGAGGCGCACCATCCAAATCGTCAACCGTGAAATCACCGTTGTCTTTTGAGTGCGGCCCATCCCTTCAGGAAGTCCAACGCCCGCGCCAGGGACGGATCCGTGATCAGGGGGGCTTGTTTCTCTTCCGGTTCCTTCGGCCCCGTTCCCAGGGTCTCTCCCCTCATGCGGATCAGTTCGGATTCGTTCAAACGCCGCCGTTCCCGTCCACTGGCTTCCGACCCTGCGATGCCATCTGCCCCCAGGGCCGCAGTTCCCGCCGATTCTCCCTTGGTTGCAAAGGGATCTTCAAGGTGCGCTCGTTCCACGTCCGCATCCACCGTCACAACCAGATCCGGAGTTAATCCGGTGTCGGTGAGTGCCGTTCCGTCGCCCAATTCAACGGTCTGGGAGGCCACGCGGATCTTCTGTCCGTTGTTCAGCGGGAATTCGCGATAAACCCGGGCCTGCCCTGCGGTCGGGCTCCCGATCGTCAGACTGACCCCGGTCCACTGCAGGACCCCCGCCAGCGCCTCGGCCGCACCGGTGGTCTGTCGATTCACCAAAACCGTCACAGGCAACCCGATGGCGTTGGTCTTCGTGGTTGAGCTGAGCGACGTCCCCGTCCATTTCAAGAGAGGTTGCTCGGTTTCGACGAAAAGATCCGCAATGGCTGCCGATTCCCTGAAATCGAACCCGTCGGCGAAACGCAAATCCAGAATCAGGCCGGCCAGCTTCTGTTTCGATTCAAGTTCCGAAATCGTTGAACCCAGTGCCCGGGCGAGTCCCGCCGGGACGGATGTGAGCCGAACATACCCGTAGGCGCGTTCGAAAACGACTGTCTTGGCGATTGCGCCGGAGGCCGCATCCAGGGCCTGATCGAGTTGGTTCGTGACGAGGGCGATCCTTGGATAAAACGCATTCAGCAGGCCTTCAACCGCCGCCCGGTTCAGATCGTTCTCGTTCACTCCCTTCAAATGCTCCAGCACCAGCTTCCGTACCTCCTGAAAGTCCGGCGTGTCCGCCGCATCTGCGGACCGGCCACAAAAAAGGGACGTGACTCCGATCAATGCCAGTCCGGCCCAAATCCCGCATGTGTGTTTCACCTGGCTCATATAACTTTTCCTAAAGTGCTTTTGCACCAATATCCCGACGGTAATGGGCCCCTTCAAACCGAATCTTTTCCACACCGCGGTAGGCGGTGTCCCGGGCCGACTTTAAATCCGGCCCCACCGCGGTCACTCCAAGCACGCGCCCACCCGAAGTCACCACCCGACCCTCGACGGATGCCGTGCCGGCATGAAATACCTGGACCCCGTCGATCCCGGCTGCCTCTTCGAGGCCGTCGATGGGGCATCCCTTCTGGTAGGAGCCCGGGTAACCTCCCGAAGCCATGACGACACAAATGGAAGCGCCGGGTCGCCACTTGAGCTCGATCCGATCGAGCGTGCCTTCCACGCAGGCTTCCAGTAATTCCACCAGATCGTTCTCCAACCGGGTCAGGTAGATTTGTGTTTCTGGATCACCAAACCGGGCGTTGAATTCGAGCACTTTTGGTCCGTCCCGGGTCAGCATGAGACCTGGATAGAGAATTCCACGAAAATCAATCCCTTCAGCCTGGCATCCTGCCAGCCAGGGTTTCATGAGGAGGGTCTCCACCTCCGCCAACTGCTCCGTATTCAGAAATGGTGCCGGGCAGTAGGCCCCCATGCCCCCGGTGTTCAGCCCCTGGTCACCCTCCAGAGCGCGCTTGTGGTCCTGCGAAACGGGGAACAAACGGGCGGTTTGGCCATCGCACAGCGCGTGCAGCGAAACTTCGGTTCCCTCCAAATACTCCTGGATCACGATTCTGGAACCAGCCGCGCCGAAAGACCCGCGCACGAGCATCTCATCAACAGCGGACTCCGCCTCAGCCTGGCTCGTGCACATCAAGACCCCCTTGCCCAGGGCCAATCCGTCCGCCTTGACCGCGCAACGCCCCTGCAGCGATGCCGCAAATGCCTTGGCGGCAGAGGTTTCCTCAAACAGTCCGGAGCGCGCGGAGGGAATTCCGTGACGTTCCATAAATTCCTGCGAAAACGCCTTCGAGGACTCAAACCGGGCGGCCTGCCGGTTCGGGCCCCAGATCCTCAATCCCTTTTCCTGGAAAAGATCGACCAGTCCCAGCGACAGCGGGTTGTCAGGACCCACGACGGTGAGGTCCGGTTTTTTCTCCAGCGCAAACGCCAGGAGTCCGGGCAGATCCTCCGCGCCGATCGGAACCGGTTGCACGGGAGCCTGGTTCTTCTCCAACCGCTCCGCCGCGATTCCGGCATTCCCCGGGGCGCACCACATCTGCGTGACATGCGCCGATTGAGCCAATTTCCATGCCAGCGCATGCTCGCGACCGCCTGAGCCTATGACCAAAAGTTTCATTCGAGCGGCAATTCAATCAGGAATCCAAGCAAAGAGGAACTCCTTTTCGAGCGTTTTCGAAAGTGCCTGTGAGCCTGTCCCTATGTCGATTGAGGAGGGTCAATAAGCCTGTCCCTATGTCGTTTCGTGTCCTGTCGTGCCGCGTCGAACCTTCGTTCTTCTAATTCTTCTAACTATGAGCCTGGCCCTATGTCTCTCATTCTGCGGTTTGTCTGAGGTCTTGGCTTGAGATCCGGGCGGATGACATCTATGATGGTCGGCAATGACGCAGGCAAACGTTGATGAACTTTTTCAGATCCCCATGTTCGAGAACATGGAGCGCAGTGACTTAACCGTGATCGCCGGTCATATCACCGTCCGGAAGCTCGAGCCCGGAGAAGTGCTGTTTGCCGAGGGGGAACCGGGCGAATTTATGTGTTTTATCCTCGAGGGGAGCGTCGATGTTCTCCAGGAAAACGCCGCCGGGAAATCCGTTGTCATCAATCAGGTCTCCCGGGGCAGGTCGCTCGGGGAAATGTCGCTCATTGACGGCACCGCTCGTTCGGCCACCGTAAAAGCCAGGGGCGATGCCGTGGTGCTCATTCTCACTCGCGAAGGTTTTTCCCGACTCATCGAGGTGCGTCCAAAAGTCGGGGTGGCTCTCCTCCTGGAGGTGTCCCGGCTGATCTGCCAGCACCTCAAGAAACAATCGAGCCGGGTGGCGGATCTGCTTTGAGCCTTCGGCTGAAGTTCAGCCGGGTTTAAATCAGTTTTACGGCGCAGCGGCCTTTGACCACTTCTCCCAATGCGCAGGCCGGCACTCCGCCCGCGCGGATCGCCCGCAGGATCGCGTCTGCTTTTTCCTCAGCTACAATCGCAACCATGCCGATGCCCATGTTGAACACCCGGTAAAGTTCTTCCTCGGCCACGCCGCCCTTGGCCGCGATCATCTGGAAAACCGGGGGAAGTTCCCAGGAACCCCTGCGGATGTGCACATCGCAATTCCTGGGCAGCACCCGGGGAATGTTGTCGAAGAACCCGCCGCCGGTGATGTGCGCCAGACCCTTCAATGCCCTGGCTGCTCCGGGCCGGTTGAACCGCTTCAGCACCTTGGCCAGCACCGGGGCATAGCTCCGATGGACCTTGAGCAGTTCTTCGCCGATTGTTGTTCCCAGTTCTGCCACGCGGCTTTTGGGCTTCAGTCCCAGTGTTTCAAAGAAAATCTTCCGGGCCAGCGAATAACCGTTCGTGTGCAATCCGCTCGATTCGAGACCGATGACCACGTCCCCGGGGCGAATGGTTTTGCCGTCGAGCATGGCCGGCTTGTCGACCACGCCCACGATCGTGCCGCTCACGTCGTATTCGCCAGCCTGATAAAACCCGGGCATCTGGGCCGTCTCTCCGCCGATCAAGGCGCAGTTGTTTTCAGCGCAACCCCGTGCGAACCCCTTGATGATCTCATTGAAAACATGGGGCTTGAGCTTTCCGGTGCCAAGGTAGTCCAGGAAAAAGAGCGGTTCAGCACCCAGCACCACGATGTCGTTCACGCAATGATTGACAAGATCGTGACCGATGGTGTCGTGCCGATCCATCGCGAAGGCGATCTTGAGCTTGGTGCCGACCCCATCGACGCTGGAGACCAGCACGGGTTGACGGTGTTTCCGGGTGTCCAGAGCAAACAACCCGCCGAACCCACCCACCTTGCCCAGCACCTCGCGGCGGTGGGTGGAGGCCAGCAACGCGGGCAGACCCGCTTTCATTCGGTTTCCCAGGTCAATATCGACCCCGGCTTCGGTATACGCGGATCGTTTCATTGAATTTGAAATGGTTCTAAAACAACCGCTGCTGCTGCTCTTCCTTCACCAGTGCGTCACCCAGGCTCTCGACCCGCGAACGGCGACGTTCCATGATGTTCTTGGCGATCTGCGGGTCGTAGGGCACCGGGTAATCCCCGTTGAAACAGGCCATGCAGAATCCGTCGTGCGGCAGTCCGGTGGCCTTGACCATGCCCTCGGGTGACAGGTAGCCCAGCGAATCGGCGTTGAGATAATCCCGAATCTCCGTGAGCGAATAATTGGCCGCCATCAGCTTGGTCCGGTCCGGAAAATCAATCCCGTAAACACAAGGGTTCATGTGCGGCGGGCAACTGACCAGGACATGCACCTCCCTGGCCCCGGCCTCTTTCAGGTTATTCACCCGCGCCTTGGAGGTGGTGCCGCGCACAATCGAATCATCGACGATGATGACCCGCTTGCCTTTCACCAGGTCGGCAATCAGGTTCAACTTCACCCGAACGTTGAAATCCCGAATCAATTCGGTCGGCTGCAGAAAGCTCCGGCCCACGTAATGATTCCTCACAAAGGCCATCTCGAACGGAATGCCAGTCTCCAGGCTGACGCCCAGAGCCGCCGAGTTTCCGCTGTCGGGCACCGGAATCACCAGATCGGCCTCGATCGGATTCTCCCGTGCCAGTTGACGGCCCATCTCCACCCGGACCTTGTACACATTCCGGTCGGCAATCGTGCTGTCCGGTCTGGCAAAATAGATGTACTCGAAGATGCAGAAAGCCCGGCGTTTCTGCTCGGGAAAAGCTTGGATGCTCCGCAGGCCTTTCTTGTCGATGATGACAATCTCGCCCGGTTCGACATCCCTCACGAACTTGGCGTGGATCAGGTCAAAAGCACAGGTTTCGCTCGCCAGGACCCAGGAGTCGCCCACCTTTCCAATGGAAAGTGGACGAAAACCGAACGGATCCCGCACGCCAATCAGCTCGTGCTCGGTCATGATCACCAGGGAATACGCTCCCTCAATCCGACGCACGGTGTCGATCAGGTTGTTTTCGTGTCCCGACAGGGACGGCTGCGCCATCATGTGAAGAATGATCTCGCTGTCGACCGTGGTCTGGAAAATGGAGCCGTTCGATTCGAGTTCTTCCCGCAGAAATGCCGCGTTGGTCAGGTTGCCATTGTGTGCGATGGCGATCTGGCCCCGTTTGCAGTCGACCGTCAACGGTTGGGCATTGCGGTAATGGGATGCCCCGGTGGTTGAGTATCGAGTGTGTCCGACCGCCATCGTGCCCGTGAGCTTGGACAGCACCTCGGCATCGAACACGCGGGACACCAGACCCATGCCGCGATGGGCGCGGAACTGCTGGTCTTCACTCACAACAATGCCGGCACTCTCCTGCCCGCGATGTTGAAGTGCGTAAAGGCCGTAATACGTCAGCTCGGCCGCGTTGGGATGCCCGTAAATGCCGAACACGCCACAATAATGTTTTGGATAGTCTTGACTCATATGCGCATCGCCTCTGCGATCGCATTCCACCAGAGGCGATGCAATTCCCGCAGGTCCCAACTCCACTCTCCGGTTCCGGTTCTGATATTCAACGCCGTTCCGCCAGTGATCCCTAGGTTCAGGGCGGCTACGCCCAGAATTCGGGCTCGTTCGATGACCTTCACCGCGTTCAACGCCGAAACCGACACCAACACCCGTCCCTGGCTTTCGCCAAAGAGCAGGGCGTCCAGCCGGAGATCCGACACCGAAGATAGATCGACAGACGCTCCGGTCAACTGAAACGTGTCGCGCGCTTTTTGATGTGAGAAACAGCACTCCGCGAGCGCCACCGCCAGGCCCCCATCACTGCAATCGTGCGCGCTCTTGATCTCCCCCGAATAAATCAGGGCGAGCAGGGCCTCGTGCAGCTGCTTCTCCTTCTCCAGATCGCAGCGCGGCGGCGTGCCGGATTTTGTGCCATGCGCCACTTTCAGAAACGCCGAGCCTCCCAGCCCCAGCATCGGATCCGATCCGTCCACGGGTGCTCCCAGGAGCAGGATCGCATCGCCATCCTCCTTGAACCATTGGGTGGTGATGTGTTCCTCCCGTTCGATCTGGCCAACCATCGCAATGGTTGGGGTGGGATCAATGGCCCCGTTCGGGTTTTGGTTGTACAGGCTCACGTTACCTCCGGTCACCGGCGCCCGGAAGACCCGGCAGGCTTCGGACAGGCCTCGAACCGATTCGGCCAGTTGATGAAAGATTTCCGGATTATGCGGGTTGCCAAAGTTCAGGTTGTCCGTGGTGCCCAGGGGCACCGCACCGGAGCAGGCCAGGTTCCTCGCCGCTTCGGCCACCGCAATCTTGCTCCCTTCGTAGGGGTCCAGATACACATAGGTGGCATTGCAATCCACACTCACCGCGATCAGTTTGTCCTGCGCCAACGCCTGCGGGGGCTGCCCGGGAACGGGAGGCACCGAGTCGTGCTTGATCCGGATCACGGCCGCATCGCTGCCCGGGCAGACAACGGAACCGTTTCGCACCATGTGGTCGTATTGGCGGAACACCCAGTTCTTGGAGGCAATGCTCGGCCAGGCCAACAGCCGGGACAGCGCTTCCCGGGGATCGGTCAGATCCGGAACCGTCGCCAGGGAGAAGGCTCGGACACCCGCCAGATACGCCGGTTCCCGCGCTTCGCGGTGATACACCGGGGCATCATCCGCAAGCTGCCGCGCGGGTAAATCCACAACGACCGTACCCCCGTGTTTGACCACCATGCGACCACTGTCGGTCACCGTCCCGATCTCGGACCAGGGAAGATCCCATTTGTCGAAAATTCGTTTGACCTCCTCTTCGCGCCCCTTGTGCACGATCACCAACATCCGCTCCTGCGATTCGCTGAGCATGATTTCATACGGGGTCATGCCCGGCCCGCGCTGCGGCACCTTGTCTAATTCGATCTCAATGCCCGTGTCTGCCCGGGCCGCGGTCTCACAGGTGGAGCAGGTCAATCCTGCCGCGCCCATGTCCTGCATGCCCGCCACCGCACCCGTGGCCAGCAGCTCCAGGCAGGCTTCACAGACCAGTTTCTCCATGAAGGGATCGCCCACCTGCACCGCTCCGCGCTGTTGCTGTGCCGATTCATCGGTCAAATCCTGGGACGCAAACGCCGCGCCTGCCAGACCATCCCGCCCCGTCGCCGGGCCAACATAGAACACCGGGTTGCCGACTCCCGTCGCGGAACCGCGCGCAATCTGGTCGTGCCGCAGCACTCCGAGGCAGAAGGCGTTCACCAGCGGATTGCCTTCGTAGCAGGGATCGAAATAAACCTCGCCCCCAATGGTGGGGATGCCGAAACAGTTGCCGTAGTGGGCGATGCCACCAACGACACCCGACAACAAACGGCGGTTGTTCGCGATCTCCGCGGTGACCCCGGACGATTTCGAGGGGGCCTGGGTGATCGGACCGAACCGGAGGGAGTTGACCGCGCACACCGGGCGCGCGCCCATGGTGAAAATATCGCGGATGATGCCGCCCACACCCGTTGCCGCCCCCTGAAACGGTTCGACCGCACTGGGGTGGTTGTGCGATTCGATTTTGAAAGCGATCGCCAGCCCGTCTCCAATATCGATGATGCCCGCGTTCTCTTCGCCCGCGCCGACCAGGATTTTGGGCGATTTCGTGGGAAACGTCTTGAGCAGCGGACGGGTGTTCTTGTACGAACAATGTTCGCTCCACATCACCGAGAAAACGCCGAGCTCCGTGTAGTTGGGTTCCCTGCCCAGAATTCCAAGGATCTTCTCATACTCCTCGGGAGTGAGATTATGTTTCTGGACCAATTCGGGGGTGATGCGCGGTTCTGTCATCGAATGTGAGCGCTGGTTGTTGAGGTTTTAAAAGCGTAGGAGCGAGGCATGGGCGTTTCCGTGTCCGGGAAGAGAACTTAATCGTTAACGTAGTCGCGCATCGTCACCGCGTTTATGGGGTGGCGCACGCCGGTTTCCGCCGCTGCAGCCAGTCGATCATGCTCTCAAAAAGGAGCCGACCATCTTCGCTTCCCAGAATCGCTTCACTGGCTCTCTCTGGATGCGGCATCAAACCCGCCACATTGCGGCTTTCGTTGCAGACCCCGGCAATATTTCCAACCGATCCATTCGGGCTGGCCATCCCGGACACTTCGCCCTGTTCGGTGCTGTACCGCCAGAGGATTTGTTGCTTTTCCTCCATGCGCGCGATCGTGGGGGCATCCGCATAGTAACAGCCGTCCCCGTGAGCGACGGGAATCTTCAAGGTCTTGTCTGCGGGAACCTTGCAGGTGAACGGTGAGTCCCGGCTGATTGTTTTCAGGAAAACCTGTTCACAGCGAAATTGCAGCGACCGATTGCGGATCAGCGCGCCCGGCAGAAGCCCGGCTTCGCATAGGATCTGGAACCCGTTGCAAATGCCCAGTACCAGACCTCCGGCTTCCGCATATCCCCGAAGCGCCTGCATCACCGGACTGAATTGCGCAATCGCACCCGTCCGCAGGTAATCCCCGTAGCTGAATCCGCCCGGCACAATCACCGCGTCCGGTTCTCCCAGAGACGATTCCTTGTGCCAGATCATTTGCGCGGAATGCCCAAGGACATGCCGGACCACATGGACGGCGTCCTGATCGCAATTGGACGCCGGAAATTGTAGGATTGCGAAATTCATGCTGTCTCAAGAATCATCGGTCCGGGTCAAACCAACCCTGCGTGACAGGCGGGCCGCCCGTGCACGATCACGATTCGATCTCCAGTTGGTAATCTTCAATGACCGGGTTGCTCAGAAACCGGTGGCATGCCTCGTCCAGTTGCTTGCGTGCCGCTTCCTTGTCTCCATCCGCCAGCTCAATCTCGAGGTATTTTCCCACATGCACCGCCTGAATGCCCAGGTGGCCCATCTGTTCCAGGGCGTTCTGGACGGTTTTCCCCTGTGGATCAAGAACGGCTTTCTTCGGAGTGACGATTATTTTAGCTTTCATGGGTCAACGGAGCTGATTCGCTCCCGGGATGTTTGCGGGTTTGTCCCCTCGGACGCCAGACTATTCTGGAGCTTTCCCGGTCCCGCCTTCTGGATGAGCAACGCGCAGTTCCAGCTGAGGAACTCGCGAAACACCGGAATCTTGAGCAAAAACCCGAACTCGGGATAATATCTGGGCGCGGCCCGAACGATTCGTAACCCTGGCTGCCGCCGAAGGAAGGCCAGAGTTCGGCCGATGTAGGTGGGAAACAGGTTCACATGGGGGGTGTGTAATCTGGGTCGTCTGAATAGGCGGTCGTAGACCCGGGGGCCGCGTCGGCTTCCCAGATAATGGAATGGAGAAAACTCATGGCCCCCCCAGGGAGAAAGCCAGTTCGTCCAGCTCAAATAAAGCATCCCGCCCGGCTTGAGCAGGTTCCCCGCCGCCCCAAGAAACTCGAACGGCCTGGCCAGATGCTCCAACACGTTCGAACAGACCACCAGGTCATAGTCGCCCAGTCCCGTCACATCATCCTTATCCAGATTGACTTGCAAAAACGGAAAATTGGCCATCTCCGGCATCAGGTGGTTCGATTCATCCGCAAAAACCACCGAACAGCCGTATTTCTGCAGTTCAGACCCGAATATGCCGTGTCCGGCCCCCAGATCCAGCACCTGCGTGCCTTCCTGCAGTGCCACACCGCCCCTGCGGATCCACCGCAGGGCGTCTCTCGCCTGCATCGTGTAAAACTCCGGGTCGTCCCGATTGAACAGATGGTGAGCTATCAGCTTGTGAATGATCATGAACCCTCAGGGCGCGATCCGCTTTGCAGCCATCCGCCATTCCTAAAGCCCGGCGCGTGGTCTCGTCAACCGTTTCTTCCGGACCCGGCTCGCAGCAAAAGGGCTCGCCCTGCGTGCGCAGTGTAGGCAAGACTCACTCCCGGCGACAGCCTCGAATCATGCGGTTTCTGATGCTTAATTGGCGAGATCCGAAAAACCCCCGCGCAGGGGGGGCCGAACGGGTGTCGCTCGGTTACCTGGCCGCCCTGGTGGAACGGGGCCATCACGCCAGCTGGTTTACCCATGAATTTCCGGGTGCTCTCAGGGAAGAGCACATCCAGGGGGTGCAGATCATCCGTGGCGGCGGGGTTGGTTCGTCCATCCTCCACGCTCGCCGTTGGGCCGCCCGGCAAGCCCCCTTTGATCTGGTGATCGATCAACACCACGGCATCCCCTGGTTCGCGCCCTGGTGGTGCGGCACCCATTGCGTTGCCTTCATCCACGAAGTGTTGGGCCCCATTTGGAACGTGTTTTACAAATGGCCGTGGAACGTCATCGGGCGTTCCCAGGAGCGCTGGACCCACTGGCTCTACCGGCGGGTACCCTTTTGGACCGCCTGCGAGTCCACGCGCACCACCCTGCACGCCCACGGAGTCCGCAATGTGACGGTCCTTCCCTACGGCGTGCATACCCGTGCTCTGCCGGAACTGGACTCCAAATCGCTGCAACCTCCCCTGCGCCTGATCTCCGTCTCCCGACTCGCCCCCAACAAACGGGTCCACCACGCCATCCGCGCCCTGAACGCCCTCCTCGCCAGCGGCACCGCGGCCACTCTGAAAATCGTTGGAACCGGTGAGATCGAACCGCAACTGCGCCAGCTCACCCGGGAACTCGGTCTGGAGAAACAGATCACCTTTACGGGCCCGCTGGATGAAGCGGAAAAGGACGCGGCTCTTCGGGAATCGCACTTTCTCCTGCACACCTCCCAGCGCGAGGGGTGGGGGCTGAACGTCATCGAAGCCAACGCAATGGGCACGCCCTCCGTGGTTTATCCGGTCGCCGGACTGATCGAATCCACGCTGCATCGTCAGACAGGACTGGTGTCTGAGCTCGAATCCCCTGAATCCCTCGCTGCCAGTATTGGTGAAGCCGTTCGTTCCCCGGAGCTTTACCAAACCTGGCGGCGCAACGCGTGGGCCCGGGCGAAAACGTTTCACTGGGACATTGTCCTGCCGAAAGCCTGCGATTGGCTGGAAGCCCGGGCCCGGGGGGATGCCTTCACCCCATGACACACGGCCCGTCATCCCCATCCGAACCACCCCGGGTGAGCGTCGTCATCCTCAATTACAACGGGGCTCCGTGGCTCGAGCGTTGCCTGGCATCCATCCGGGAACAATCGGTGTTCGACCGCATCGAGGTGATTCTTGCCGATAATTGTTCCACCGACGGATCGGATCGGCTCGCAGCGGACCTGATCCGGGATTGGCCCAATGCGCAGTTCATTCAGCACGGTCACAATCTCGGCTACTGTGAGGGAAACAACCGTGCGGCTCTTCACGCCACAGGGCTTTTTCTCTTCTTCCTGAACAACGACACCTGGCTCGAACCGGACTGTCTGGAGGTTCTGCTCGCTGGGGTTGCTCAATCCGGTGCCGCGGCCGCGATGCCTCTGGTATTGAACTATCCCGACAACAGCTTTCAGTCCCTGGGTGCCGCCGGATTCGACCTGTTCGGGTTGGCCAGTCGCCACCCTCCATTTGACGGTGTCCGCGAGGTCCTGATGCCCGAAGGGTGCGCTTACCTGATCGACCGGCAGCTCTTCGAATCCATCGGAAGGTTCGACTCCACCTTCTTCATGTTTGCCGACGAACTGGATTTGTCCTGGAGGGTCTGGATCGCCGGGTACCGGGCCGTTGCGGTGCCCGCCTCCCGCCTTCATCATCGCGGAGCCGCGCAGGTCAATCCCAAGGGGGGTGCCCGGACCGCCGAATTTCGCACCAGCGACACCAAACGCTTTTACGCCAATCGCAACGCCCTCCTGGTCCTCCTGAAGAACTGCCAGGGCCTGTTGCTCCTGCTCGTTCCTCTGCAAATCGCACTGCTGTTGGTCGAGGGATTGGTTGGTCTGGCCATCCTCCGTCGATGGTCCTTTATGAAGAACACCGTCCTGCGGGCAGTTCTGGATTGCTGGAATCTCAGGGGCCACATCACCAGGGAACGTACGCTCATCCGGAAAATCCGTCGGCGGGGCGATCTTTGGATGCTGAGGTTCTTCAGGCTCCGATTGAACCGACTCGACGAATTGACCCGCGTGTTTCGGTTTGGACTGCCGCGCGTGTCCGAACGTTGACCCGGCACCGGCGAACCGCTGCCGCAACTCGAACACAGGTGTTGCCGGAGCCGGTCGGTAAAGCTGGAGCCAAAGGTCATTTTCAGCTTAGGGTGAATGCATGAAACGTTGGATCCAAGCGTTGGTCGCCTGCGGTGGTGCCCTGGTCACCCTCGCCCAGCCCGCCTCAAGCCCCCCCCAGACCGAGCCTTCGCAGCCTGCCGTGGTGTCGCTCGGGTCTGGGATCTACCAATTGGGCGAGGTGCGTTTGGATAAACCGTCCAGCACCCTCTCGTTCCCGGGTTTTGTCAACATGACCAACCTGGTCGTCGAATACGCCATCGTCGGGGCGGGTGGAAAACGCCACGAAAGCTTTCTGGCCACCAGGGTGGCACCTTATCAGATTCATCTTTCAGCCCTCCTGCTCGGGGCCACCAACCGTCTTTCCAACGCCGAGGCTGGGCAATCGCTTTCAGGTCATCCCATTACCATCTGGGTCGCCTGGAAGACCGGGGAGATCGAAATGAAAGTGCCCCTGGAAACGCTTGTTCGGAGGGGCGTCGGCGGACCTGCCATGAGCCGCGGTGTCTGGCTCTACAACGGTTCTCAGGTGTTGCAGGGAACCTTCATGGCGCAGAAGGAAGAATCCATCGTTGCCATCATGGAGGACCCTGGTGCCCTGGTGAACAACCCCCGCCCCGGGCGTGAAGACGATGAACTATGGTTTGTGCGCGACGACGCCGTGCCTCCGCTGGATACCCCCGTCCAGATTACATTCGACTTCTCTCAAAGCCGTTGATCAAGGTTTTTGAAAACGCGGTTGGCGGGATCACCCTTGGCGGGATCAGATTCGCTTGGGACGCGGTCCCTTCGGCGTGTCTTCAATGACCCAGCCGGCCGCTTTGAGTTCGTCCCGAATCGCGTCGGCTCTTTGGAAATCCCTGGCTTTTCGGGCTGCCTGCCGGGCTTCCAGGAGAGCGACGATCTCCGCGGGGGCCTCCGAATCCCGTTTCACTCCGATTCCCAGCACCGAATCGATCCCGGCCCACGCTGCCAGCCAGGCGGAAGCTTGTTCGGGCGACACGGCATTTTCGCTCAATCGGCGATTCGCTTCGCGCACCCAGTCAAAGACGCACCCCCAGGCAGCCGAGATATTGAGATCATCATCCATCGCCTGACGAAAAGCATCCAGCAGATCCGGAGCCGGTGCCGTTTCGCCGCCTCTGAGTTCCTCCAGTTTCCCGAGGCATTCATCCAGACGGGCCAGCGCGGTGCGTGCTCCGTTCAGGCTCTCCAGCGTGAAATTCAGCGATGCCCGATAGTTGGCGGACAGCAATACATAACGAATCTCGCGTCCGTCAAATCCCTTCGCCTGGAGATCCCGCAGGGTGTAGAAGTTGCCGAGCGACTTGCTCATTTTCTTGCCTTCAACCAGCAGATGCGACGCGTGGACCCAGTACTTGACGAAAGGTTGGCCGGGTTCCTGCAGACCCGCTCCCTCGCTTTGGGCGATCTCATCTTCGTGGTGAGGGAAGACCAGATCCTCGCCACCCAGGTGCATGTCGAAACTGGCACCCAGCAGCCGCATGCTCATGGCGCTGCATTCGATGTGCCATCCCGGGCGACCGGATCCCCAGGGACTGGGCCAGGTCACCGAGCCATCGTCCGGCACCTGTGCCTTCCAGAGCGCGAAATCCGCAAATGATTCCTTGTCGTATTCGTCGGCACTGACCCGTTCGCCCACGCGCATCTGGTCGAAATTGAGGTTGACCAACTGCCCGTACTGGTGACCTGCCTTCCGATATTTCTCGATGCTGAAATAGACCGAGCCATCCGTCGCACGGTAGGCCAGGCCCCGGTCGACCAATTTCCCAATCAACTCCACGATCGGTTCGATGAACTCCGTTGCCCGGGGCGACTCGTCCGGAGGAAGACATTTTAACGCATTAAAATCCTCGAAAAACGCTTTTTCATAGCGGAGCGTGTGTTCCTGAGCCGTGATGCCCGAAGCACGGGCGGCACCGATGATCTTGTCCTCCACATCGGTAATGTTCATGACGTGGCGCACTTCGTAACCCCGGAACCCGAGGTATCTCCGAAGCAGGTCAGCGAACACAAAGGTTCGAAAATTACCGATGTGTGCGTAGTTGTGCACGGTGGGACCGCAGCAATAGATGCCGACCTTTTTGCCTGCGGGATCGCGCGGAATAAACTCCTCCACCGATCGTGTTCGTGTGTTGAATAATCTAAGGGCCATCTTCGGCAATCGTTTCCACTGGTTTCCGCCCTGCCGGGGCGCTTTCAAAACCGCCTGCATCGATCAAAACCGAACGAAGCAAACCACGGGCCCGTTTATTCGAGCTCGTTCAAAATGCGTTGGTTGCCCCCGCCGGTTGCTCTTCTGTCTCCGGCGTGGACTCAAGCCAAGAACGCCGCAGCCTATCCTCACTCGATCGAAAGAAAAGTGAATTCCTCCCGGATCGGGTGTGCCGACCTGAACAACCGGGCTCCTCTTCGTTCCGGTATTCCGATCTGCCTGCGGACCTGACCTTGGAACAAGAGGGACGATGGTCACTCTCTTTCATTCGACCGGGGACACGCGCAACGCCCTCAAGGTTCGCAACTCTGGAAAGGGCATGCGCCGCAGCGTCCGTGCGCCGGTTCGTCTTTTGGGTCCGAATCGATGTCTAAATCTCTGAAAGATTTCTTCCACAAACAGTTGTGAACCCAGGGCTGCTCCATCGTTGAAATACCGGATCCGCAGCCGGATTGCCTGGGTCGCGCTCAGTTTGCCCTTTGCTTTCCAGAGTTTCCGGATCTTTTCCAATTCAAGGTCATCGTTGGTTTCGCCGGATCCCGCCTTGCTGAACAACGTCTCCCGGTATTTGCCAACCACGCGTCGCCAATCGCCCTCCGCAGTTCCGACAAAACTCTCAATCCCGGCGATTGCCATGGATTGGCCTGCGGCTGCTTCCGCGTAGCCGCAGAAGCGGTAATTTGCTGGGTCTTCGACCATTCCGGCCCGCACCGGGTTCAGATCGATGTAGGCAGCCACGGTGCGCACGACATCCGCCCGGTCCTCGACGAGGATGCTCCGGAACCGTTCGGCCCAGAGTGTGCCGAACCGATCGGTCCGTTTGTTATACCAGACGGTGAAACGCTGTTTGAGTTCCTTCATGAACACCGATATGTCGTTCATCCGTTTCAGCAATCGGGTGCGCTCCTGATCCCGGCAGCCGCCTCCAATCCGGATCGATTCGGCGATGCGAAGGGTTATCGGTGCCGTCCTGCCGTAGAATTCGGCCGTCCTTTTAAGCAGCTCTCCGTCCGTGAGCTCCGGTTGTGGGCGAACCCGGGCGAGGATGTGGAAATGATTGGACATCAGGCTGTAAGTGATGATTTGAACCCCGCAGAACGCGGATTGACGATGCATCATCCTTTGAAGTGCCTCTTTGACCGGATTCTCGGCCAAAAGAAACTCGCCGCCAACGATGCGGGATATGCAATGGTACACAGCGGTTTGATCTGGCGATTGTTTAAACCTCGGTATTCTCATAGAAATCCTATGTTTATGCAGGGGTAAGACGCGGGTAATTCGACGCCCCGATTCCCTCCGTTCCTCCTCAGGAAAGATCGCTCTGGGAGAGCGGCGCGTCAAATTCTTTGAGCCTGTCCCTTTGTTGTTTTCAATGCGATAAAGGGACAGGCTCTTTGTTCTTGTTGCCGGGCTCTTGCGCTCCGGAGATTTGAATAGCATGATCGCCGGATGATGATCCTGTTCCCATATCTGAGTCGCGGATGGTTTTCCGGGATTGGCACGCTTGGAATCCTCCTTTTGGGCTTCCCCGACATGGCATCCGCAGCAGCGCCGGAACGGGAGGCGCCCGGATGGGCGAAGGGTGCGATCTGGTATCAGATTTTCCCGGAACGATTCCGGAACGGGGATCCGACCAATGATCCAATACGGGAAAGCCTCGAAGGCACTTGGCCCTATGTGGTTCCAGAGAATTGGGCCCTGAATTCCTGGACTTCGGATTGGTATTCACTCCAGCCCTGGGAGGTGGCCTCCGGCAAAGGGTTTTATCATGTGGCTCAACTCAGACGCTATGGGGGCGATCTCCAGGGGATCCTGGATCGGTTGGGATATCTGCAGGATTTGGGAGTGACGGCGATTTACCTGAATCCGGTCTTCGAGTCCGCTTCTCTTCACAAATACGGCGCGACCCTGTTCCATCATATCGATCGTCATTTCGGACCAGACCCGAAGGGCGACAAAGGGGTGTTTGAGCGTGAGGATGCCGCTGATCCAACGACATGGACCTGGTCGGCAGCTGACCGCTTGTTTTTGCGTCTCATCCGGGAGGTGCACCGTCGGGACATGCGAATCATTATTGACGGGGTGTTTAATCATGTGGGGATTCCGTTCTGGGCGCTTCAACGTGCCCGTGCCGAAGGGCCGGACAGCCGTTTTGCCAAGTGGTTCCATATCAGGCAATGGGACGACCCTTCGACTCCCGAAGACGAGTTCGATTATCAGGGTTGGGTGGGGATCAAAGATCTTCCCGAGTTTCGAAAGGGGCCGACTGGGCCAGACCCCGATGTGAAGGAACATTTCCGGGCTGTTGTGAAACGGTGGATGGACCCTGATGGCGATGGTGATCCGTCCGACGGAATTGATGGGTGGAGATTGGATGTGGCCGAGCAGTTGCCGATCGCGTTTTGGGAGGAATTCCGGGGATGGGTCAAAGCGATTCGTCCGGACGCCTACATCACCGGGGAAATTTGGTGGGAGGACTACAATGCAAACAAATTCAAAAACGCTTCTCCCTACCTGGGCAATGCTTTCGATGGAGTGATGAACTACCGGTTTGGTGATGCTTTGTACCGGTTCTTTAATGAGTCACCCAACCCTGTCTTGCCGGCGGAGTTCAGCAACCTGATTCAGGGGATCCATCAGGACTACGGCTATGATCGCGCTTTGGGACTTCAAAACCTGATGGACAGCCACGATACCAGCCGGATCGGGTCCGCGGTCGTCAACCCCGGTTTCCGGCAGGATCACGGGGCGAACATTGACGGGAATCGAGCCTATCAGGTGCGAAAACCGAACCTGATGGAAAGGGAGGTGTTGAAGCTCATGGTGGCTTTCCAATTCTGTGCTCCCGGAGCTCCTTACGTTTACTACGGTGATGAAGTTGGCATGTGGGGTGCCGATGACCCGGATTGCCGCAAACCAATGGTTTGGTCGGACCTGACCTACGAAACCGAGACGACGCATCCGTTTGGCCTGCCGCGTCCGAAGGATCCCGTCGCGGTGGACACCGATCTGCTGAACTTTTACAAACGCCTGATCCGGTTTCGCAGCCGTCACCCGGAGGTGCAGGAGGGTGCCACGCGACTGATCACGCTGCCAAATGAGCCACGGTTCATTGCCATCGCTCGAACCTTGTCGGGAGCATCGACCCTCGCCGCGTTTAATGCCGGCCCGAATCCGGTCGTGATGACGGGCGGCTCGGTGGGGATGGATGTTCCGGGCGACTGGAAGGCAGTGTTCGGTCCGGCTCCGGCTCTTCAAATCGTTTTGCGTCCTCGTGAGTTCGCCGTGTGGAGCGATTCACCGGGGATGCAGCCGTGAAGAACAACCGGACGGCGAAAGGGTTCCGGTGCGGAATTCGGTTGCCGGGAGTCCGGGGGGCAGTATGAAATTCATCCGCGGCAACGCACGTTCATGATACACACCGCCTCGATCCTTTCATCGATGGTTGACCTGTTCTCCCTGGTGAAGAGCGGGGAGATCCCATCCGCCGTCCGTGTCTGCCTGGACGTTGCCCATCCGTTGGAGCTGAAGCTGGTTGCGATGGGGTTGATCCCGTTCGTGCTTTTCCACTTTGTCCTGGGTGGATTCTCAAGCTCTCGCAAGGGTCATGTGTTTTTCGGCTGGATGGCGATGACGGGTGCCCTGCTTGGGCTGGCAATGAGCAGCGGATTTGATGCTCTCAGTTGTGTTTTGTTGTCTCTTTTCGCGCTGTTTGCACTTCGATTGGTTGGTGAGCTTCAAAACCAGCCGATGCACCAGCGGTTTGATCGTTACGGTTGGCATTGGGTTGTGACGTCCGCCGTGGTGCTTCTGGGGCCCGTGGTGCGAGCCAAACTAGTGCCCGGCTTTTCTCCCTGGATCGGAGACGTGGCTGTTCTCGCCAACCTGTTCCTCTACCCTGTCCTCCTGTGTGAGATGCTGCCGGTGATGGTCCGTGCTGCAAGGGGAAGAAAGGAAGGTTCGATCGTCGGGATTTCCGGCTTGGTCCTGTTGATTGTCGTGCAGGGTGGGTATGTCGGACTGCGCGCGTGGGGTGGGCCGTTCAGTGGCGAAGGATTGTTTCAGGGAGAATGGTTGCTTCTGGGGGCGGCGGGCTTTCTGATGACCGGCTCTGTGCAACTGGCCATGAAGAGCGGGCGCACCGATCTGGCGCTGCGGGAACGTGACGTGGAACTTGCGTTGGCGAACCAGCATCTGGAGCAGGTCCGGCGGGCAGCTGACACTTCCGACAAAGCGCGGGGCCGATTCCTGGCGAGCATCAGCCACGGAATTCGTTCCCCGTTGACTTCGATTCTGGGTCACGCCCAAATCCTGAGACGAGACGCGGCGCTTCCGGAATCCGGTCGGATCTCTGCAGAGACGATCGAACGGAGTGCCCTGCAATTGAAGCTTCTGATTGATGAAGTCCTGGATTTTGCCAGGATCGAGGCCGGACGCATGGAGGTGCGGCGAACCGACTTCGATCTGGGGACTCTGATGGAGAGCCTCGTAGCGGTGTTTCGAATGCCATGCGCGGAGAAGAAACTCAGTCTGAAGATGGAGTGGGATTTGTCCGAGACCGCCCAAAAAGGACGGTGGTTTGGAGAGTTTGACTCGGCGGCGGCCACGCACAGCGCGGACACACGGCCCCTACTGCCGGCCATTCCCCTGACGGGCGATGAAGGGAAACTGAGCTATGTGTTGAGCACGCTGCTGTCGAACGCGGTGAAATACACGGAGCGAGGCTCGATCAAACTGCGCATTTCTCTTTTCTCGTCCACTGAGTTTTCCAAACGCCCGGCTGGATCCGCGGCGGAATCTCGAGGCCAGTCATCGACTGTCATGAATCCCGAACCCACGTCTCAGCGATCTCCGGGGGCGGTGGCCGGGGTCTCTGTGATTTCCGAGTCCATCGACGCGGGGGGGGCCTCTCTCGTATATCGATTTGAGGTGATTGACACGGGGTGTGGGATTTCGCACGGAGCCCAGATGCGGTTGTTCGAACCGTTTCGTCAGGAGTCGGGTGCCCCCAGAAGGGGTGGTCCGGGTTTGGGCCTCGCTCTGGCTCGCCGCCATGTGGAATTGATGGGGGGGCTTCTAAGAGTACAGTCCGAGTTGGGTAAGGGTTCGAAATTCTATTTTGATGTCCCGTTGGCCCCGGCGCAACGCGGAGCGGGACAGGCCTCTGAAACGCGCGAGGTTTCATGCCTTGCGGCCGGCCATTCGGTGAGGGCGCTTGTGGTGGACGACGTCCGCGAGAATCGGGATGTTTTGGCGCAGATGCTCTCCCGGATCGGGTGCTCCGTAAGGATGGCGGGGAGTGGACCCGAGGCGTTGGAAATGATGCGCGCGGAGTTGCCCTCGATTGTATTCATGGATATCCGGATGCCGGGAATGTGGGGGGACGAGGCCTTGAAGCGGATCACGGCGGAATTCGGCGAACGAAGACCGGCAATGGTGGCGTTGTCGGCATTTGCACTGTCGCAGGAACGGGAGTCGTACATGGAGGCGGGCTTCAACGAGTTCCTCGGCAAACCGGTGCGTCTTGAGCTGCTGTGCGACACGCTCCGCCGGTTGCTTCAGGTGGAGTTTGATTACCGGGACGGCGACGCAGGTATCCGGTTTGCCTGATCGCGGATTCTGTGGCAGAAAGGGAGTATGCGAACTCAATTCCTATTCGTCTGCACCCTGCTGAGCGTGGCCGGTTTCGTGGGGGAGCCGATCCGTGGAGCCGCCGAAGCGCCGCTGCAGTTCAACCGTGATATTCGACCGATTCTTTCGGACAACTGCTTTTCGTGCCACGGGCCCGATGAAGCGAAACGGAAAGCCAAGCTGCGGCTGGACAAAGAGGAGGGGGCGCTGGCGGATCTCGGGGGGTATCAGGCGGTGTTGCCGGGGCAACCTTCGGAGAGCGAACTGATCCGGCGGATTGTGGCAACGGATCCGGACGAATTAATGCCTCCGGCCAAGTCCGGCAAGAAATTGACCCCGGAGCAGGTGTCTACCCTGAGGAGCTGGATCGCACAGGGAGCGCAGTGGCAGGAGCATTGGGCTTACCTCCCGCCCCAACGGGTCGAGGCACCCGGGATGAGTTGGTTCGCGAATCCAATAGACTATTTTGTTTCCAAACGACTGGGCAAGGAGGGGGTGGAGCCGTCGTCCCGAGCCGACAAGGTCACGCAGATTCGAAGAGTGACCCTCTCGCTGACCGGGTTGCCTCCAACCCCGGACGAGGTGGAATCCTTCCTGCAGGACGCTTCGAGCAATGCGTATGAAAAGGTCGTGGATCGGCTGCTCGGTTCCCCGCGGTTCGGTGAACACATGGCAAGATATTGGCTCGACGAAGCGCGCTACGGGGATACGCATGGGTTGCACCTCGACAACGAACGTTCCATCTGGCCGTATCGGGACTGGGTGATTCGGGCGTTCAACGACAACAAACCGTTTGATGATTTCACCGTCGAACAGCTGGCCGGCGACCTGCTGCCGAATCCGACCCGCGACCAGCTGGTGGCCACCGGGTTCAACCGGTGCAATGTGACCACCAGCGAAGGCGGAGCCATTCCGGAAGAGTTCGCCGTGCGGTACGCGGTGGATCGGGTGTCCACCATGGCCACGGTCTGGATGGGCACCACCGCCGGATGCGCGGTCTGTCATGATCACAAGTTCGACCCGTTGTTACAGCGGGAGTTCTACAGCCTTTACGATTTCTTCAACGATCTCGACGAGAACCCGATGGATGGCAATGCGCTGCTGCCGCCGCCGACGGTCCGGTTGGCGACGCCCGAACAGGACGCGCGCCTGAAGGAATTCGAGGAGCAGATTGCACTGGTGCAGAAGGTCATTCACTCGACGGCGGAGGCGTTCCCTTATGAGGATCCGCTGGGTCCCGGGCAGGTCGAAACCCTTCCCTATCGCGAGTTTGTCTGGGTGGCTGTTGCTCCGCCCGAGGGCGCGAAAATCTCCACCGAAAAGGAGTCGTGGGAGTATGCCTCGAGGCGCGAGGCGCCGGTCCGCAGTGAAAGTCGCGTAGTTGTTCAGAACGCGTCGGGGCTCGGCCGTCATTTTTTCACCGAATCACCGACGGGCCTGAATGTGGGGGTTGGGGACAGGTTGTTCGTTCGTGTTTATCTGGACCCCAAACGAACGCCGCGTGAAATTGCGATCCGAGTCCACGATGGGAAAGGGTGGAGCCAAAGCGCGTTCTGGGGGGAGGATCTGATCGATGCGGGAGCTCCGGACAGCGAGAGCCGCCACCGCGTCGGTGAGCTTCCGTCCGCCGGGCAGTGGGTCCGGCTCGAGGTGGAGACCTCGCGGCTCGGTCTGCAGCCCGGGGCACGAATCCGGGGAATGTCGTTTGATCAGTTCGACGGGCGTGTCTATTGGGATCAAGCGGGCATTGTGAGTCGATGGCCGCAGGCCGGGGAGGGGTTTGATTCGCTGCTTGCCTGGCAGGCTTATTCCCGTGAGCAGGAGAAACCGCCACTGCCGGAGGCGATCCAGAAAGCAGTCAAATCCGGGGTTGCAGCCCAGAATGCGGCGGAAAAAAAGCAGGTCCGGGAATATTTCGTCGAGAATGTCCATCCTGGTGCGAGGTCCGTATTCGGTGCGCTGCACGATCGGGTCAAGGAGTTGACCAATCAGCGGAACGAGTTCGATCGATCCATCCTGCGTTCGTTGATCACGCGGGACCGGAACGAGCCAATTCCGGCGCACGTCCTGAAGCGCGGCGAATACGACAAGCCGGGCGAGGAGGTGCATGCGGGGGTGCCTGCGGTTTTCCCGCCACTTCCCGAGGGACAACCGACCAACCGCCTCGGTCTTGCCCGATGGCTGGTGAGCCCGGAGCACCCGTTGACCGCGCGGGTGACGGTGAATCGGATGTGGCAGCAACATTTCGGGATCGGCCTGGTGCGCACCGCGGAGGATTTTGGTTCGCAGGGGGAGCCCCCGTCGCACCCCGAGCTGCTCGATTGGTTGGCCACGGAATTTGTCGCCCGCGATTGGGATGTGAAGGCCATGCACAAACTGATCGTGATGTCCGCCACCTACCGGCAGGATTCGCGGGTTCGGAGCGAACTGCGGGATCCGGAAAACCGGTTGCATGCGCGTGGCCCCCGATTCCGTTTGGACGCCGAGTCCATCCGGGACAGCGTGCTGGCCATCAGCGGGCTTTTGGTGGAGGAGATTGGTGGGAAAGGTGTGAAGCCGTATCAGCCTCCGGGCATCTGGAAGGAGGTGGCCTATACGTCGAGCAACACCTCCAATTACAAGCGGGACTCAGGAGACGCCCTGTTCCGGCGCAGTGTCTATATCTTTTGGAAACGAACAGCCCCGCCGCCGATGATGCGGATTTTCGATGCGCCCACCCGGGAGGCATGCCAGGTGCGTCGGGAACGGACCAACACGCCCTTGCAGGCGCTGGCGTTGCTGAACGAAACGCTTGCCATCGAATCGGCGCGGCACATGGCCCGGCGCATGATCCGGGAAGGAGGGGGGAGCTGCGCGGCTCGTGTGGCCTACGGGTTCCGGCTGGCCACCGGGCGGACGCCCGATGTGGAGGAGCAGCAAACGCTCAATGCGTTGTGCGATCGGTTGCGGGCGGACTATGAAGCCGACCCCGGGGCGGCCCGCAAACTCCTGGAGGTGGGCGAGTCGAGGTTGGACCCGGAAGAAGCCACACCCGAGCTTGCCGCATACACCATGGTGGCCAATACCCTGTTGAACCTGAGCGAAACAATTACTTTAAACTGAATTTTCCCATGAATTCCCTTCAATCTCATCTGGACGGTTTCAATCGACGGCAGTTTCTGGAGCGCAGCCTTTGGTCGGTCGGTGCCGCCGCATTGAGTTCGCTGCTCCCGGCCCGGATGCTCGGTGCCGCTGCGAGCTCAGCCGGTGCGTTGCCTGCGGGGACTCATTTTGCGCCCAGGGCAAAAAGGATCATTTATTTGTTTATGTCCGGCGCTCCCTCGCAGCTCGACCTGTTCGATTACAAACCGAAGATGGCCGATTTGTTTGACAAGGATCTTCCGGAGACGGTGCGCATGGGGCAGCGATTGACAACCATGACTTCGGGGCAGAAGCGGTTTCCGATCGCGCCCTCGAAGTATCGTTTTCAGCAATACGGTCCGTCGGGTGCATGGATCAGTGAACTGCTGCCGCACACCGCCAAAGTCGCGGGCGATCTGGCGTTCATCCGGACCGTGCACACGGAGGCCATCAATCACGATCCGGCCATCACGTACATCCAGACCGGGAGCCAGCTGCCGGGCAAGCCGAGCCTCGGCGCCTGGCTCGCCTACGGATTGGGGAGCCAGAACCGGAATCTTCCCACCTACGTCGTGCTCAACGCCACGTGGTCCGCCAAGCGCGATGCGCAGGCGCTCTATGGCCGGCTTTGGGGGAGCGGATTTCTCTCGTCCGAATACCAGGGTGTGAACCTGCGGAGCAGCGGGGATCCGGTGCTGTATTTGTCGAATCCCGACGGCGTCACCCCGGGGACGCGGCGGGTGATGCTCGACGGGTTGCGCAGTCTGAACCGTCATCGTTTCGAACAGACGGGTGATCCCGAGATCAACAGCCGGATCTCGCAGTATGAGATGGCATTTCGAATGCAGTCCTCGGTTCCTGATCTGACCGATCTGGGCACCGAACCGGAGTCGATCTTCGAACTCTACGGTCCGGATTCGCGGAAACCCGGCACGTTTGCGTACAACTGTCTGCTCGCGCGTCGCATGGCGGAGCGCGATGTGCGCTGCATCCAGATTTTCCATCGCGGCTGGGATCATCATGGAGATCTGCCGCGCGACCTGCCATTGCAGTGCCATGACATTGATCAACCCGCCGCTGCTTTGGTGAGCGATCTCAAACAGCGTGGAATGCTGGACGACACGCTCGTGGTTTGGGGAGGGGAGTTCGGTCGCACCATTTACTGCCAGGGTGGACTGAGCCGGGACAACTACGGGCGCGATCATCATCCCCGTTGTTTCACGATGTGGATGGCCGGGGGTGGTGTGAAGGGTGGTGTGGTGCACGGGGAAACGGACGAGTTCTCGTACAACATCGTGAGTGATCCGGTGCACATCAACGATTTGAATGCCACGATTCTCCATTGCATGGGGATCGACCATGAACGTCTCTCGTTTCCGTTTATGGGATTGAATCAGAGACTGACCGGCGTGGAACCCGCCAGTGTGATACGCGGGATCCTCGGCTGATCCGCGATCGAAAACGGCTGGATCCCTGCCCCGCCGGCATCATGGTGCCAAAACTCAACTTTAAAACATGAGAGACATGATTGATTCAACATCATCCGGAAGGTCGAATGCGACCCGCCGATTTTCAGGAAACGCCGGTCTGCATCGGCTGTGTGCCCAGGCGGAAGGGGTGCCCGTTCGCGAAACCGTGGCACGGCTCCTGGTTCTGCTGATGGCACTTTGCTGCGTTGTCCCGGGTTCGGGTGCTGATTGGCAGGCGTTTTCCTGGAGCATGGTTGCACCCGGCGTGTGGAAGGCCGAGGTGGGCACACCGGAACGGGTCGGCCTGCTGAATGCCGCGGGTGCGGAACCCCGAACCGGCGCGCTTGAAACGATGGGTGCCGCCGCGTTCCCGATCGATGCGGTGGCGACCCGGTTTATTGAGATCAACGGCAGGGTGTCTCTGCGATTCCCACTGGGTTCGGAGGAGGAGATTTACGGTTTGGGACTGGATTTCAACAGGGTCCGGCAGACGGGAACCATCCAGACACTGCACGTGGATCATTGGGGTGGAACGTCCGGGCGCACCCACGCGCCGGTTCCGTTCTATGTGTCGAACCGGGGATACGGGGTTTTCGTCAACAGTGCCCGGTATCTCAAGGTGTACGTGGGAACGGGCTTGCGAACAGACAGCGCGGCGCCGCCGCCGGTGCTGGATCGGAACCGTGACCGGAACTGGGATCCAAACCCCCGGGGCGATTCGGTCGAGGTGCTGGTGCCTGCCGCCGGTGCGGAAATCTATGTATTCGCCGGTCCGACGGCGCTGGAAAGCGTGCGGCGGTTTAATCTCTTTTGTGGGGGAGGGTGTCTGCCACCCAAATGGGGACTTGGGTTCACGCATCGCACTCCGACACTGTATACGGACGAGCAGCTGAAGGCGGAGGTCGATGAATTTGAGCGGCGGGGTTTTCCGCTTGATTTTGTGGGGTTGGAACCGGGTTGGCACAGCGGTTCGTATCCCTGCACGTTCGAATGGGACAAGGATCGATTTCCGGATCCGGTTCGCTTTGTCTCGGAAATGAAGGAACGACGGATTCGACTGAATCTCTGGATGAATCCGTATGTGGCACCGGCCTCCTCCCTTTACGCCAAGCTCAAGCCGTGGTCCGGTTCGCATGAGGTGTGGAACGGACTGGTGCCGGATTATCTGCTCCCGGAGCCGAAGGCAATTTTCTCGGAGCATCTCGATCGGGAGTTGGTGTCAATCGGGGTGAGTGGATTCAAGATTGACGAGGTGGACGGGTTCGATTCCTGGCTCTGGCCGGATGTGGCGACTTTTCCATCCGGAGTGGACTCCGAGCAGATGCGTCAGGTCTATGGCGTGTTGATGCAGCGCATGACGACCGAGGTTTTCCGGAAGCGCAATGAGCGGACGTATGGCCTGGTGCGTGCGTCCAACGGCGGCGCGGTCCGGTTTCCGTATGTGATCTACAACGATCACTACAGTCACCAGGATTTCATCACCGCGCTGTGCAACAGCAGTTTCAGCGGGTTGCTTTGGACTCCTGAAGTGCGCGGGTCCGGCTCGGGCGAGGAATGGTTGAGGCGCATGCAATCGGTCTGTTTCTCGCCCATGGCGATGCTCAACGCCTGGTCTTCCGGCACGAAACCCTGGTCGTTCCCGGAAGTGGAAGCGGAGGTGCACGCCGTGACCTCGCTGCGGATGCGCCTGTTGCCCTATCTTTACACGACGTTTGCGCAGTATCATTTTGAAGGAGCGCCACCGGTCCGCGCGATGCCGCTCGTGGATGGCTACGGTCGCTTCGGGGACGTGGGAGGGGCGCAACCGGGTGAGCTCGGCGCCGCCCACCGAGCCGCGTTGCGTGCGGATCCGAAGGATCAGTTCATGCTGGGGGATTCGCTGTTGGTGGCACCCATGTTTGCGGGCCAGACGGAACGGCAGGTGGTTCTGCCTCAGGGGCGGTGGTACAGCTTTTACACGGGCGAGTTTGTGGGGGCCGGAGAGGTGGTCACGGTTCGGCCGGGTCTGGAGACCATCCCGGTGCTGGTCCGGGACGGTGGGATTGTGCCTTTGATTCCCGCGCGAACCCACGCACCCAAGGCGGGAGAGATTCTGCCCCTGGAGATCCGTCACTACGGCAGGGCGGAAGGGGACTTTGATCTATACGATGATGACGGGGAAACCTGGGACTACGAGCGCGGGGAGTTCAGTTGGACGCGATTCGAGGTGCGTCGCAACAATGCGGGTGGATTAACCGGTCAAATGACCTCCGCGCCGGCTGGGAAACCCTTTCAATACACGAACGTCTCGTGGAGATTCATGACGCCTCCCTGAGCGGGCGGGGACGGAGCCATTTCCAGTGTTTCCTGATCTGGACGCATCGGGCGTTCGCGCGTTCGACCCCGGACAATGGGACAACCCGCGATTGACCTTGGGCGTGATTTCGGAGAGTGTGTGGCCACCTTTTGGAAGAAGGGGTTATGGCATTGGGATGGGGGAGCGAATCCGTTCCGGTGAGCTGCCGACGGATTGCATGGACATGATTTTAGGGGTTCAGCGAGGAAGCTTCGCCCAACTTCAAGGTCTCCCAGCCAAATGGCTGGAGCCCGAGCGCCGGCCGACAGCGCAGACGCCCGCCTTCGGAAGGGGACATCATTATGGAACTGATACGGGATATTTACGCAACGAAGCGGGCCGCGAACAGGCCTTTGATTTCATTCGAGTTTTTTACACCGAAGACGGAGGAGGGGGAAGGCACGCTGCTTGAGAAGACGATTCCGGCGTTGGCGGAACTCAAGCCGGATTACTGCTCGGTGACCTACGGGGCGGGAGGAAGCACGCGCGAGAAGACCCTGATGCTGGTCGACCGCATTCAGAAGGACCACAAGCTGACTGCGATGGCTCATCTGACGTGCGTGGGCCACACGGAGGCGGAGTTGGGCCAGATTCTCACTCAAGCCAAGGCCCTGCGAATCAGGAATATCCTGGCCTTGCGGGGCGATCCGCCCGAGGGCATGGCCGAGTTTCAGAAGACCGAGGGCGGTTTTGAGTATTCCTATCAATTGGTGGAGTTCATCAAGCGCATGGGCGGTTTTTCCATCGGAACTGCGGGCTTTCCGGAAGGCCACATTGCCTGCAAAGAAGGCAAGGAGACCGACTGGGCTCGATTGAAGGCCAAGATTGATTCGGGGGCGGATTTCGTGATCACCCAGCTTTTCTTCGACAACCGCGATTTCTTTTTGTTCCGGGATCACATGGCCGGCAAGCTCGGGGTCACTGTGCCGATCTTTCCGGGGATTCTGCCGATTCTGAGCGCGAAACAAATCAAACGGTTCACGGCTCTCTGCGGAGCGCGCATACCGGCGGAGTTGCTGGCGAAGCTGGAAGCTTTGGGGGATGACGACGAAGCGGTGAAAGCTTTTGGGATCGATCATGCGACACTGCAGTGCGAAGAGCTTTTGCGCGAGGGCGTTCCGGGACTGCATCTTTACACACTGAACAAGACGCATTCGACGACGCAGATCGTGAAACGGCTCGGGCTGGCCTGAACGTGCCGCCCGTTTCGAATGCTCCGAACCGGGAGGGATTCCGTGCGGACTGCCCTTGGTTTAGACCGGACAAGGCAGATGGCATCAAGAAGCTGCCCGGCGCGAACCGTCCTCGTGAGCGGTTTCTTCGGGACGATTCGCTCCATCGAAAGGTGGTAGAGGGCTACCGCAGTCCAAGACGCTTCGCGTGGGCGTGGGCTTTGAGATTTCGGTTTGCATGAGTCGGGGGGCCTGCCAGAATGGCGGCTCCGTATGCCGTCACGAAATCCCGCACTGACCTCCGTTTTCCCGTGGTTGTTCCCTGTCCTGCTTCTCTGCGCATCGTCCGCGCCTGCCGGGCGGCCGGAGGGGGTGGGTGAGGCGGGTTCCGTGTTGCAAGGCACCGGGACACACTGGGCTTTTCAGCCGGTGGTTCGTCCAGAGATTCCCAGCGTCGCCGATTCATCGTGGGCTGCGAATGCGATCGATGCATTTGTGCTTGCACCGCTCGAGGCCCGCGGGATTCGTCCGTCCCAGAGAGCGGATCGCCCGGCCCTGATCCGGCGGGCGTATTTCGATCTGATTGGCCTGCCGCCGGACCGGGCCGCCGTGGAGGAGTTTGTCAACGACCCGTCTCCGAATGCCTTTTCCGAACTGGTCGATCGGCTTCTGGCGCTGCCCGAATATGGTGAACGCTGGGGGCGTCATTGGCTGGATGTGGCCCGATACTCGGATGCGAAGGGTTACGTCGATGCGGGGGAACCCAGGTATGCCTTCGCGTTCACCTACCGCGACTACGTGATTGAGGCTTTCAACCACGATCTTCCGTTCGACGAGTTTGTGCTCGAGCAACTGGCGGCTGATCTGCTGCCCGGGGCCGGCGATACGGGCTCGCTGGCCGCGCTGGGGTTTCTGACCGTTGGATCCCGCTACAATTTTTTCCCGCACGAAATCATCGACGATCGCATTGATGTGACGGCCCGTGGTCTCCTCGGGTTGAGCATCGCCTGCGCGCGGTGCCATGATCACAAGTTTGATCCGGTCTCAAGCGAGGATTACTACGGGTTGTATGGAGTTTTTGCGAACTCTCAGGAGCCAACGCCCGCGGACGCACCGCGTCTGGGGCCTCCTGGAAGGGCTGAAGACGCCCGGTTTGAAGAGAAACTCCGGGAGACGGCCGATAAGTTCGCGAAGCTGAGATCGGATCTGCTGAAGAAGATCATGCACGAAATGCGGGCCTGGTCGGGTGATTATCTGCGTTATGTGGTGCAGTCGACTCCCGAACACCGAACGCAGGCGCAGGCTGAGTTGCGGACTCAACGCGGTCTGATTCGGGAAATCTCTGCTTATTCGAAAGGGGGGGCGATTCGTTGGCGGCAATTCCTCGCCTCGCGAACGTCCGATGATCCGGTGTTTGGACTCTGGGCCCGCATCGCGGGTTTGAAACGCGGTGACATTGTTGCCCGGGCATCCGGCGAACTGTCCGAGTGGCGGGATTCCGGCCGTGCCAACCCGATTGTGCTGGCGGCTTTTGCAGCCAAGGAAGTGCGCACCATGGCCGATGTCGCGGACGGGTACGGGGCGGTGCTTGAGGAGACCGAGACACTCTGGCAGGCGAGGATGGCAGAGGAGCCGGGAGCGAGCGGATTTGAAGCAGCGGCACGGGAGGAGTTGCGTCAGGTCCTTTACGGACCCGAATCTCCGGCGACGGTGACGCTGGAGGAATCGGAAAACCTCTACACACTCGAGGAAAGTGTGGATGCCCGGAAAGGGTTCGCGGATATTGAACGGGTGTTTCTGGAGGTATGGGATGGAGTGGCGCCGCGTCCGATGCTTCTGCGTGACCGGAAAAAAATCACACTTCCGCGTGTGTTCGTGAGGGGTGACGCCCAGCGTCCGGGCGGGGTGGTCACGCGCAGGATCCCTGCGCTGCTGGATGGACTGAACACTGGGGTGGCGAATGGGGGCAGTGGACGACTGGAGCTGGCGCGGGCCATTGTGGACCCGGCAAATCCGCTGACTGCGCGGGTGATTGTGAACCGGGTGTGGGGCTGGCATTTTGGAAATGGGCTGGTCGATACGGCGAGTGATTTTGGATTGCGCAGCGTCGCTCCCACGCATCCCGGGCTGCTTGATTTCCTGGCGGACTGGCTGGTTCAAAATCAGTGGTCGATTAAGAAGTTGCACCGGCTGATTCTTCAGTCGAGCGCCTGGCAGCAGGCATCGATCGACCGGCCGGATTGCCGGGGCATCGATCCCGACAACCATTTGCTCTGGCGAATGAACCGGCGGCGGCTGGAGTTCGAAGAAATTCGGGACGCGATGCTGTTCGCATCCGGTTCCCTGGAAAGGGCGCGTGGGGGTGCGCCGGTGCGAAAAGCTCCGGATGACGTTTCGCACCGGCAACGGACAATCTACACCTTTCTGGATCGTGAACATGTGCCGGAGTTATGCAGTGTGTTCGACTTTCCGACTCCGGATATCACGGCACCCCGACGATCCCGCACGACGGTGCCGCAGCAATCGCTCTTTTTGTTGAACAATCCGTTTGTGATCGCGCAAGCCGAGGCGATCGCCCGCGGTCTGGGGGTGACGGACAAAACGGATTCCGATCGGTGCGCCGATGGGATTGAGCATTTGTATGAAAGGGTCTATGGCCGGCTTCCGGCGGAGGCGGAGAAGGGGTTGGCGGATGAATTCCTTCGGAGTCGGTTACGCGGTGCCGAGGAGGAATCCAGGGCGTCGGTGCTGCAGGTGTGGACGGAACTGGCGCAGGCCCTGCTGCTTTCGAACGAGTTTCTGTTCGTTGACTGAATGGGAGGGTTGGGCGGGCGGTTTCCGGGAGGTCCCGGGAGGGCGATAGCGTTTTCATCAGACTTCACAACGCCATCGTTTCGGGTATGGTGGATGGCGATGATTCCAGAGACGAGTGGCCCGCCCCTGTCCCGAAGAGAGTTTCTCTCGCGGTCGGGAATGGGCTTTGGAATGCTCGGGCTGGGCAGCGTGCTGGCCCAGGGCGGAGAGATTGGAGGCAATGCCAACAACCCGCTTCTGTCGAGGCCGCCCCATTTCGCGCCGCGCGCCCGGCACGTCATTCATATTTTTCTCAACGGCGGGCCGTCGCATGTCGACACGTTTGATCCCAAGCCGCTCCTCACCAAATACGACGGAAGGGAACTGCCCACTCCGAAGCTCATCACCGAGCGTCAGACCGGCGCGGCGTTTGGATCGCCGTTTGAGTTTCAAAGATATGGTCAGAGCGGCATCGAGATCAGTGAGCTTTTTTCCCATGTCGGAGAACACGCCGATGATCTTTGCGTGATTCGTTCGATGCGTTCGGATCTTCCGAATCACGAACCGGCGTTGATGTTGATGAACTGTGGCGACAATACGCTGGTGCGCCCGAGCATGGGATCCTGGCTGACCTATGGCCTGGGCACGGAGAATCAAAACCTGCCCGGATTCGTCGCGCTCTGCCCGGGCGGGCATCCGATCAAGGGACCGGACAACTGGCGGTCCGCGTTTCTTCCGGGAATATACGAAGGCACCTTTGTGAATTCCGAACACGAGAGCGTGGACAAACTGATCCGAAACGTGCGCAATCCCCGGCTCAGTCCGTCGGAGCAGCGCCGTCAGGTCGATCTGATCCAGGCGCTCAACGAACGTCACCTCAGTCAACGCGGGCACGATCCGCAGCTGGAAGCCCGCATCCAGAGTTATGAGCAGGGTTACCGCATGCAGGCTGCTGCGACCGAAGCCTTCGACATAGGCCTGGAGCCTGCGTCGGTGCGGCAGCGTTACGGCGACAGCGTGCAGGCCCGGCAACTGTTGATCGCGCGTCGGTTGGTGGAACGGGGGGTTCGGTTTGTACAGCTTTGGCACGGCAAGGGGCAACCGTGGGACAATCACGATCAGATCGAGAAGAATCATCGCAAACTTGCCGGTGAATGTTCCCAGGCGATTGGCGCGTTGCTGACGGATCTCAAACAACGTGGGCTTTTCGACGAGACCCTCGTTTTGTGGGGTGGTGAATTCGGTCGGACGCCGACGGTGGAGCAGGGAAACGATGGTGCCAGCAAACTGGGGCGGGATCACAATCCGTACGGGTTCAGTGTTTGGATGGCGGGTGGGGGAATCAAGGGCGGGACCGTGTATGGTGCTACGGACGAGTTTGGCTTCCAGGCAACGGAGAATCCCGTGCACGTGCATGATCTGCATGCAACGATGCTTCACCTGATGGGGTTTGATCACGAGCATCTGACCTACCGGTATGCCAGTCGCGATTTCAGGCTGACCGATGTGCACGGATCCGTGATCAGGGACATCATCGCTTGATCCCCATTTGGCACGCTCCGGAATTTTTGGGCGGGTGGAAATGGCTTTTGTCCTTTGGCCGCGTCTGGTTAGCTTGAAAAATCCATGTTGAATCCTCGGGTCCAAACCAAACGCCGGTGCGCTGTGATGATGGTTCTTGCCGTCGTTGTCCTGTTGGGTGGTGCGGGCCGGGGCGGATCGCGAGTGAATGGGGCCGGGGTGGAGTCGGGAGCAGAGGTCTCGGCGGAGCCTGCACCCGCGGAGGCTTCGTATGATTGGGAGAAATATCGCAGAGAACACTGGTCCTTTCGGCCGGTGCGGAAACCCCTGCCGCCTGATGTCAGGGAATCGGCCTGGGTGAACAACCCGATCGACAGGTTCATTCTGGACCGGCTCGAACAGGCGGGGCTCAAGCCCTCGCCTCCGGCGGATCGGCGCACCCTCGTTCGTCGGGTCTATCTTGATTTGATAGGTCTGCCGCCCAGTCCGGAAGAGGTGCAGGAATTTCTCGATGACCGGGCACCGGACGCCTTTGAGAAGGTGGTCGAGAGCCTGCTGAGTTCGCCGCGTTACGGGGAGCGGTGGGGTCGGTTCTGGTTGGACACGGCCCGGTACAGCGATGGGTTGGGCGGTTTTTTGGACAACCGGGCGTTGCCACAGGCCTGGCGTTTTCGGGACTGGGTGGTTGACGCCTGGAACCGGGACCGGCCGTATGATGAGTTTGTGCAGGCTCAGATTGCCGGCGACCTGACGGATCCGGAACACGACGGTCGAGCCACGGGATTTTTTGCGATGGGACCCACCTACATCTCCGACGGCGGGGATCCGGAGGCGAAAGCCCAGGCCGAGGCTGAAACCTTGAGCGACCGGGTGGACACCTTCGCCCGTGGCTTTCTGGGGCTCACGGCCGCGTGCGCCCGATGCCATGATCACAAGTTTGATCCGATCACGACAGCGGATTACTACGCAATGGCAGGCATTTTTAGAAACTCCGATGTGGCGGACGTCCCGCTCGTGCCCGGAGAAGTCGTGGGGCGGTACAAGGAAGCCCAGGAATTGATCAGGGCGCAGAACGAAAAGATCCGGGCCTTCGTAAAAGATCAGGCGCAGCGGCTGGGAGTGAAGGAGAGCGAGGTCGAGAAGCAGCCGGGGGACGGTCTGCAAGCTGAGTTGGATGAACTCCGGGAGGAATTGGAACGTCGAAAAGCGGCTTCCCCGCCGCAGTTTCCCACGGCGCATTGCCTGGTCGACAGCGGGTCCGAGGACATGCATATCGCCATTCGCGGGGATCTGCGGAGGAAAGGGGAACGGGCACCGCGGAGATTTCTGCAGATCCTGGCGGGAGAGGGAGCGCCCCCGTTCGATCAGGGCAGCGGCCGGCGGCAGTTGGCGAAGGCGGTGGTTGATCCGGGCAATCCCCTCACGGCCCGTGTGATGGTGAATCGCATCTGGTTGCAGCATTTCGGCGGAGCCCTGGTTGAGTCTCCGAGCAACTTCGGTGTGATCGGGGAAAAGCCATCGCACCCGGAGCTGCTGGACTGGCTGGCTGCGACGTTTGTTGAGTCGGGTTGGTCGATCAAACGGTTGCACCGGATCATCCTGGGCTCTTCCACCTGGCGCATGAGCAGTGGTGCTGTCGCCGGTAACATGACCGTGGACGCGGGCAATCGTCTCCTTTGGCGCATGAACCCGCGCAAAATGGACGTGGAAGCCTGGAGAGACAGCCTGCTGCAGGTCACCGGCGAGTTGGAGACCGGTTTGGGCGGCGTCCCGACGGAGCATCTTCTCGAATCCAGGCGACGAACGCTCTACGCAAAAATCAGCCGGAACGGGGATCGTTTTGAGTCCGATGAATTCCTGCGGCTGTTTGATTTTCCAATGCCCCGTGCGACCAGTCCGAAGCGGGTGCAGAGCACCGTGCCGCAGCAGTATCTCTTCATGATGAACAGCCCGTTCATGATCGGGAGGGCCCGGGCGCTGGTGGGTCGGTTGGAACGGGAGAGGGACGGCGATGCAGCGCGGATCGACCGGGCGTACGAACTGCTGTATGGGAGGGTGCCGTCCGGCCGGGAACGAGACCTGGGCATTGCATTTCTGAGTGCCGTCGTTCAATCTCAGGATCAACCGATGACCCCATGGCAGCAGTACGCTCAGGTGCTGCTCAGCGCCCATGAATTCATGCAGATTCAATGAAGTTTAAACAACACGAAGCCGAGTTCCGCCGATCGGCCCAGCAGCATGGACGGCGTGAGTTCCTGCGCCGGATGGGTGCGGGCATGGGGACCATTGGATTGGCGGGGCTGCTCGGTCAGTCGGGGATCGCCGCCGCGACAGGGTCGATGGCCAAAGATGCCGGGGTGGAGAATGTGCCTCCACTCTGGCCCAGGGCGCCGCATTTTGCACCGAAGGCGAAACGGGTCATCCAGCTGTTTATGCCCGGAGGTCCGTCCCAGGTGGATACATTCGATTACAAGCCGGCGCTTGCAAAATACGCGGGGGAACGTCCGAGCCTGGTCAACCGGAAATCCCTTCGCAACACTCAGGGCGGTTTGATGCCTTCGCCCTTCGGGTTTCGGCAGTACGGCCAGTCGGGTCAATGGGTGAGTGATATTTTTCCGCATGTTGGATCGGTTGTGGACGACCTTGCGTTTATTCATTCGATGCACACCGACATTCCGGAACACGCCGGGGCCATCCTCATGGCGAATCTGGGTGCGTTGCAACCGAACCGGCCGAGCATGGGATCGTGGCTGGTCTACGGATTGGGAACCGAGAATCAGAATCTTCCCGGGTTTGTGGCCATGTCCCCGCGAGCCCAGCCGCGGTGCACACTCGCCAACTGGGGAAACTCGTTCCTGCCCGGCGCGTACGCCGGAACCTATGTCAACATCGCGGACATGAAGCCCGACGCGGCCATGCGCGATCTCAAGAATCCGCACCTTTCGAGAGCTTCCCAGCGTCAGCAGGTCGATCTGCTGACGGAACTGAACCGGATTCACCTGCAACGCCGGGAGGAAGATCGGGGGCTGGAGGCGGGCATCGAAGCGATGGAGATGGCGTTTCGCATGCAGTTCTCGGTGCCTGAAGTGTTTGACATCTCCGGGGAGTCCCGCGCCACACTCGATCTTTACGGCGACAGCGAATACGCCAAGGGGTGTCTGGTGGCACGCCGTCTTGTTGAACGCGGGGTTCGTGTGGTGCAGCTTTCCCATTCCATTGATGGATACGATATCGCCTGGGACACCGGGCACGACGACATTGTCGGGGGCCATGCCAAGCTGGCCATGGCGTGCGACCAGGGAATTGCGGCTCTGATTCGGGATCTCAAGGCGCGCGGTTTGTTTGATGAGACCCTCGTGGTCTGGGGTGGCGAATTTGGTCGTGCGCCGACTTCGGAAGGCGCAAAGGGACGCGACCACGATCATTACGGGTTTACCGTCTTCATGGCGGGCGGTGGTGTGAAGGGAGGCGTCCGGTACGGAGCAACCGATGAGTTCGGGCTGACGGCGGTGGAAGACCGGGTGCACATGCACGATCTGCACGCGACGATCCTGCATCTCATGGGGTTGGATCACAAGCAACTGACCTACCGGTACAGCGGGCGTGATTACCGGCTCACCGATGTGCACGGGCAGGTGGTTCAGGGCGTGCTTGCCTGAATCAACGGAGTTTTAATTCGAACCGACCCCTTCAAAATGCTCCATTGACGGATGGAGAATCCGGGTTATGGTTTGCACTTCGTGTCGCCGATGACCAAACCCCATCTCCGGCTTCGGCGGAGTCGGATTCACCCTCTGTCGGTTTCGTGACGGAAGACCGTTGGCTGGCACTACGATTTCATGCTTACAATTCGAGACCTGAAAATTACCCTGGGCGGTCGGACGCTGTTCGAGAACGCTTCCTTTGGTGTCAATTACGGTGATCGCGTGGCGCTGGTCGGCCCGAACGGTGCCGGCAAGACCACGCTGTTTTCCATCATCCTCAAACAGCGCGAGCCGGACAACGGCACGGTGGAACGGGATGAATGGACGATGGTCGGTTATCTCCCTCAGGAGGGCGAGTCGCACGGGGAGGAGACCGTTCTGGAAGTGGCCACCGGCCGGGTGGAGGAGGTGCCGCGCCTTGAAAAACGATTGCACGAGCTGGAAGCCGCGGGCGATGTGGCGAGCGCCGAATACATGGAGACGCATGCGAAATACGATGCGTTGAACGACGCGCAGGTGGAGGTGAAAGCCAAACGAATGCTCCGCGGATTGGGGTATCGGGATTCGGACTTCGACCGCAAGGCGAGGGAAATGAGCGGCGGTTGGGTGATGCGCGCCCGGTTGGCGCGTCTGCTGGTCATGGAGCCGGACCTGCTGTTGCTGGACGAACCGACCAATCACCTGGACCTGCTCTCCCTGCTCTGGCTGCAGGATTATCTGAAGAACTACTCCGGGGCGCTGCTCCTGATTTCCCATGATCGGCAGTTCATGGACGAGGTGGTGGGGCAGGTTCACGAAATCTCCGAGAAAAAGGTGATTACGTACACCGGCAACTATTCCGCCTTCCTCCAGGAGCGGGAAGAGCGTTATGAACGCCAGCTCGCCGCGTACAAGAATCAGCAGAAGGAGATTGCCGCGCTTCAGGAATTTGCGGACCGGTTCCGGTCTGTGCAGTCGAAGGCGTCGCAGGCAATGAGCAAACTCAAGCAGATCGAGCGGCTTGAGTTGATCGAGAAACCGGTCGCGGCGCGCAAGCCGTTCCGTTTTCAGATCCCGCAGCCGCCCCGGGGAGGGCAGCGGGCGATCAGACTCGAGGGCATTCACATGGCCTACGGAGACCACAAGGTCTATTCCGGACTGGATCTGTCCGTCGAACGCGGCGAACGAACCGTGTTGGTAGGACCAAACGGTGCCGGCAAATCGACGCTCCTGAAGATCCTGGCCGGGGTGGTGCCGTTCCAAAAGGGCGACCGCAATCTGGGACACAACGCGAAGATCGGGTATTTCAGTCAGCACCGGGCCGACACGCTGGACGGCCAGCGTACTGTCCTTGAGGAGGTGCTGGCGAGCGCGCCGCAAATGCGCGAGGACGAGGCCCGTGGAATTCTCGGATCGTTCATGTTTCGCAAGGACGAGATCTTCAAGAAGACCGAGGTGCTCAGCGGTGGCGAGAAGAGCCGGTTGAACCTGGTGAAATTCCTGGTGGATCCCCCGAATCTTCTGCTCATGGACGAACCGACGACGCATCTGGACATCCAGACCGTGGAATCGCTCACGCTCGCGCTCGAGCGGTACGAAGGCACGCTTTTGTTCATCTCCCATGACGTTCATTTCATCCGTCAGCTCGCCACCAAGGTGCTCCATGTCAACAGCGGCCAGATCACTCCGTATTCGGGTGGATACGACTATTTTCTCGAGAAGACCGGTGGCATGGAAGACGCCCGGGCGGCTTTGACAGCGGCCTGAGTTGGGCTGCAGCGCCACATGGGCGCAACTGGAGTCTGCGTGTACCGAGAAGGAGATGTCCTCCGCACCGCGGACCCTGCCGTACCATTTTGTTAATGCGCAGAATTCGATCATGTCGTTGTGCGGTCGCTGTCGGAGGACAGGGGCTCGGTCGGTTTTTGTGTCCGAGTCGCGTTCCGGTCAGACTGCCCAATGTAACCTCGAAACCAACAGAAACACCAGACCCCGAATGCGGGGGCGTCGCAAGAACGACGGTGTTTTGGAGTGCGCGCGGCAGAGCGAAGCGCCGACGCCGCTTTGGTCGTGCCCGAAGAGGCAGACCCACCCGGGGGGGGTGGTAGGGCGAAGCGTCCCGCTGAGCCGCCCCCACGTCCAAACCCGGATCGTCCCACTCACTCACCGGGACGGTTCGTGCTACCTTCCCCCCACCCGGGGGGGTGGTAGGGCGGTTCGCCTTACCGTTGATGTCCATGCAAACAGTCGATTGGGAAGAGTGAGAATTGCTGGGGAATGATCTCCCGCAGAGGCGCAGAGACGCAGAGGTGGGGAGGGAAACGGAATGGGACTTTTCTTCTCTGCGCCCCCGCTTCTCTGCGGGAGAATTTTATCAATTCATCCAAGCACGTCTGTACGAGCGGGGATGCGCTCGTTGTCGATCAACGGGGCTGGATCCCGAAGATTATCGGCCGCCGCGGAGCATGCCGGCGGCAGCGGCACCGCCACCGCCCATCTTGGACATCATTTTCTGGAACTTGCCCATCTTCTTCATCATCTGCTGCATCTGACCGAAGCGTTTGAGGAGGCTGTTGAGTTCGGCGACGCCGACCCCGCTGCCTTTGGCAATCCGGATGCGGCGTTTGGCGTTGAGGATTTGGGGGTGTCGCCGTTCCTGGAGCGTCATGGCGCAGATCATGCCTTCCATGCGTTTAAATTCCTTTTCGCCCTTGCTCAGATCGGCCTGTTTGAGCATGTCCGCGCCGCCGGGCAGCATGCCGACGATGCTTTCGAGGGATCCCAGCTTCTTCATTTGCCGCAATTGATCGAGGAAATCCTCCAGGGTGAACTGGCCCTTGCGCATCTTCTCTTCCATGCGCTTGGCGTCGTCCATGTCGACCGCTTCGGCGGCACGTTCCACCAGGCTGACCACGTCGCCCATGCCGAGGATTCGGGAGGCCATGCGTTCGGGATGGAATGGTTCGAAATCCTCAAGCTTTTCGCCCACACCCACAAACTTGATCGGCTTGCCGGTGACGGTTTTTAAGCTCAGGGCAGCACCGCCGCGCGCATCGCCGTCGAGCCGTGTCAGGATGGAACCGGTCACCTGGAGGGCCTGATCGAAGTGGGTGGCGACGTTCACGGCCTCTTGTCCCGTCGCGGCGTCGAGCACCAGCAGGATCTCGCGCGGCTTGACCAGGTCGCGCAGTCGGACCAGTTCCTGGACGAGTTCCTCGTCGATCTGCAGACGGCCGGCGGTGTCGAAAATCAGGGTGTTGCGTCCGGTGGCCCGGGCTTCGTCCATGGCTTCGCGGGCGATCCGGAGCACATCGGTCTCGCCTTTGCGGGCGAACACCGGCAGGCCGAGCTGTTTGCCCAGGGTGAGCAGCTGGTCCATGGCCGCGGGTCGGTAGACGTCGCACGCCACGAGCAGCGGGGATCGGCCTTCCTTGTGGAGCAGGCGGGCCAGTTTGCCGGAGGACGTGGTTTTGCCGGAGCCGTGCAGTCCGACGAGCATCAGGCAGCTTGGATCGGCCGAGAGATCCAGGGCGGAATTGGTCGAGCCGAGCAGTCCGACCAGTTCATCGTTGATGATCTTGATGATCTGCTGACCCGGTTGAATGCTCTGAATGACCTTTTGTCCGATGGCCTGTTCCTTGACTCTTTCGATGAAATCACGGGCCACCTTGAAATTGACGTCGGCATCCAACAGGGCAAGCCGCACTTCCCGGAGCGAGTCGGAGACATTGGACTCCGAGATCTTGCCCAGGCCGCGCAGGTTCTTGAACACGGACTGCAGTTTGCCGCTTAACGAATCGAACATAGGCGATCACACTAGGGCAAGGAACGGCGGTTGACAAGGGGCTCGAAGCTGCCGGTTGAGCGCGGAGTGTGGCGGTGGGGGCCCTAGAACAGGAGGCCCTTTTGCTCGGCGAGCGCGTCCAGGATGAACTGGATGGCGACCGCTGCGAGCAACAGACCCATGATTCGAGAAACGACTTTCATGGCGAGTGGGTTGAGCCAGGCGGCACCTCGGGATGCGAGCCTGAGAATCCCATAGCTGATGGCGCAGACGACGACAATGCAGCCGGATAACGCGCTGCTTTGGAGCCAGTCGGTTGCCTGTGCCTGAAGCAAGACGGCCGAGGAAATGGCTCCGGGACCGGCCAGCATCGGAACGGCCAGTGGCGTGACGGCGATGTCGACCTTTTCGGCCGCCGCATCGGTTTCTTCCTCGGTTTCACGTACCCGGGAACGCTGGGCTCGAAGCATGTCCAATGCGATCAACAGCAACACAATGCTTCCCGCAATCTTGAAGGCGGCCATTGTAATTCCCAACAATCGAAACAGAGGCTGGCCTATCCATGTGAAGAAAAGCAATACCGCGGCGGCGACGCAGCACGCGATTCGGGCCATTTGTTCCCGCTGCTTCGGAGTGTCGGTCGGCGTGATCGCGAGGAACACCGGCACCAGCGCGATGGGATCGATGATGATAAACAACGAGCCTGCCGCAAAGATCGTGTATTCCAGCAGGTTCATCCTCTTGGTCCGGTCAGGTCGTGTTGAGTCGCCCCCCTGAATCACCCCGGCTCCTGGCTCCCATGTTGGCGAACGGATTGGAACATCCGTTCTCGAGAACGAGGGAACAATAGCTGTTCCTGGGTTTTTCTACAAGAAAATAGGGCCTTCAGAACAGGCGCGTACACGGTTCAGCACCTACGACATCGGGGACGGACGCATCCGGAACAGCTGGGGCGTTGGGGTGCTGGTGTCCGGAAAGGGTGAAAACGCGCAGCCGGTGCCTCTGAACAACCTCACCATCACGGACACGGCGGCGGGCGGGCTTTTTTCCGAAACCCAGATCCGGGGAGACGGCCTGCACGCGATTGGTCCCATCGCCCTGGATGGATTGTCGATTCTCGACAACAGCGGTGACGGAATCGAGTTCCGGCAGGGATCCTCGGGAATACTGAACAACGTGCAGTTGATCGGCAACGGCGAGGACGGCATTTTTATGGATGGTGCGGCGAGTCTGGAGCTCAAGGACTCGGTGATTGCGTTCGGGGGGGAGGATGGCCTTGAGGTGGACTGTTGCGACAGCACCGTGACCATCATTGATTCGTTGGTTCTCGAGAACGGATCGAATCCGGACGGAGACAACGGAATCGACTTCGATGACGGAAACCTTTCGATTGTCCGGAGCGCTGTGGCGCATAATCCGCGCTGGGGAATCGCGTACGACGGCGACGGTTCGTTTGTGATGCGGGAGAGCACGGTGACCGACAACCGATTCGGTGTCCTGCTCGGCACATCCGGCATCGAAGTGACTCTCGTTGACAATGTCATCAGCGGCCACGAGGGCACGGGGCTGAATCTCGATCTGAGCGCCAATTCCACTCTGAGCGAGGAGGGCATCAGCGGAAATGTCATCACGCGGAACAACGATGGCATCTACAATCAGAGCGACGGTCAGAGGACCTTTTTGATCCACGGGGGTGATCTCACAGGGAACGCCGAGTTCGATTTCGAAAACAATTCGACCGTGGCGATCACCGCGCGGAATGTCTTTTGGAGTGAACCGACCATGTCCGAAATCGCGGCTTCGTCGCAGAACCTCACCAAGGTCTTCGACAGCCAGGACAGCGGTTCCAAGGGGCAGGTGCTGATCGAGACACCGCGCGCCATCGCCACGGCTGTCCCTCCCCGGTTCGTTGTCGAGCCCAGGGATGCGCGGGTGGAGTTTGGAGGTCGCGCCGATTTCTATGCCGCCGCCGTCGGAAACGAACCGATCGACTACCAATGGCATCTCAACGGGCAGCCGATCGACCGTGGCACCAATCAGGTGCACCGGGTGCGTCTGGCTCGCGAAAGCCTGGCTGGAGATTACACCGTGATCGCCTCGAATGCTTTCGGCAGCGTGACCGGGCGGGTTGCACGATTGATCCTGAATGTGCCGTCCGTTGCGCCGGAAATCACCCGGCATCCGCAAAGCCAGACCCTGGCTGCGGGGGATTCGTTGACCCTGGAGGTGCAGGCGACCGGAACGGCGCCGCTGCAGTATCAGTGGTACAAGAACGGTTCGGCCGTCGCGGGAGCGACTCTGGCCACGCTGACCATCGCTTCGGTGCAGCCGGGTGATTCGGGAGATTACACCGTTACGGTACGGAACAGTGCGGACACCAAGACCAGTCAACCGGCTTCGGTTCTGGTGGAAGGCGGCAATCCGGGTGGGGGTGGGGACTCTACACATCCGGCCGATTCGAACGGGGATTTCCGGATTGCCATCGGGGAAGTCACGGCCTACGGCGCCGCCTGGAAACAGGGCAAAGCCTGGCCGGTCGAACCCAACCCGATTCCCATCGGGTATTTGACCCGTGCCGGTTCCCTCTGGAAAGGGGGAGAAACCTACCGGGTGGATTCCAGCATTGCCTCCGCTCCGCTCTGGTGGGTGAACGTTTCGGCAAACATCGGCCTGCAATCGGCCGGGAACAACGGTGGCACCGCGGTGCGGACGATCAGCGGGCTCAACGTCACGCTTGAGATCCAGCCGACTGGTGGCACGGGCGTGTATGCGGTCGAAGAATCGTTGCCGAGCGGGTTCACCGCTGCTTCCATCACGGGCAACGGCGGCTTTGATGCCAACAGCTCCAAGATCAAATGGGGTCCGTTCTTTGACAACCAATCCCGCACCCTCACCTACGAGCTCGTGGCGCCGGCGGGAGCAAACGGATCGTTCGGACTGGCCGGTATCGCCAGTTTTGATGGACTCGACGTTGTGTTCGGCGGGGATTCCGAGGCGGTTGTTGGAACTCCAACCGGCGGCGGTGGATCGGGTGACGGACCCACGCAACGCTCGGTGAAATCCGAAGGCAACGTCTTTACGGTGGGTGTGAAAATCACCCCGGAAAGCTCCACATCCGTCTATGCGATCGAGGAGAATGTTCCGGCCGGGTTCGTGCCGTCGAACATCGGTGGCGGCGGTGCGTTTGATCCCAACAGTTCCCGGATCAAATGGGGACCGTTCTTCGACAACACACCCCGGGATCTGAGCTACGTCCTGACCGCGCCCGCCGGTTTTTCCGGCGCGCTGACGTTCACCGGCACGGCCAGTTTCGACGGTGCTGATCTGGTGATCGGCGGGGACAGCGAGGTCTCCTCGGGCACCCCCACGGGATCGGATGCGCCGACGCTGCTCCTGCAGCAGTTCAGCGGAATCTGGATCTCCGGAACGGTCGGGGCGACGTATGTGATAGAATCGACCGGGAACGTGGGTGCCGGACCCTGGGTGGAAGTGCAGCGTGTGGTGCTGGAAACCAGTCCGCAGCTCTGGATCGACGTGGAGTCCCCGGACAATCTGGAACGGTTCTACCGAGCCCGCGCGGTCACGCAATAGCGCGGTCCGGGCTTTGGGGGGTGGGACCCCGGCTCAGCGGGACGCTTCGCCCTACCGCCATTCGTTTAAGAACT
>JAIPJX010000103.1 GCA_021733945.1 Verrucomicrobiota bacterium
CGGCGAGGAGTATTTTCGCGTCGCGTGGTTGAACCGGGATGGGGCGTGGGGGGGGGGGCGAAGCTTCCTGGAGCTTCTCGATTCTACCGGCATGAACAACCAAGGCGAGACAGTTGAGAAGATCGGTCGATCGGACGGGTTTTACGAGGGACTTTGAGAATCCGGACTCGCGAAGAGCCTGCGAGGCGAGCCTTTCGCCCAGGGAGGACAGGAGGATCAGTGGGAGGTAGCGAGTTGAGGGATCGGCCTTGAGCATTCGTGCGAGAGTGGGGCCATCCGTCTCCGGCATGTGATGGTCAAGGATGGCCACTTCGAACGGATTGCCGTCCTCACGCGCATCCTTGAGGAGTTGAAGCGCCTCGGTTGCCGTAGCGGCTGCGCTGCTGGTCATGCCCCACGATTTTGACTGGAGTGTGAGGACTTCCCGGGCGGTCGGGTTGTCATCCACGATCAGAAGGCGTAATCCGGTGAGATTCGCTTTCGAAGCCGGTTCGGGTTGATCCACCGCCGCCGTTTGTTCCTCGAGTTCGATCTCGAACCAAAAGGTGGAACCCTGCCCGGGGGCGCTTTGTACGCCGATGTCGCCGCCCATCATCTCGGTGAGTTTTTTTGAAATGGCCAGTCCAAGACCAGTGCCTCCGAACTTGCGTGTCGTTGATGCATCCGCCTGACTGAACACCTTGAACAGTTTCTTTTGTGCCTCGGGTGAAATGCCGATGCCGGTATCCCGAATTTCAAAACGAAGTCGAATGCGGCTGTCGATGCGGGATTCGATGCAAACCCTGAGGAAAACTTCGCCGTGTTCGGTGAACTTGACGGCGTTTCCGAGGAGGTTGTTCAAGACCTGACGCAGTCGGCCGGAATCCCCGCGCAAGTGGGTGGGGACGCCGGGTTCAAGCAGGGCCAGCAGTTCAATCCCCTTGGCGTCAGCCTGCTGGGCGAGCAACCCGACGGTTCCTTCGACAATCTCGCGCAGGTCGAAGTCTGAAATTTCGAAATGGAGTTTGCCTGCTTCGATTTTCGAAAAGTCTAGAATGTCGTTGATGATCACCAACAGGGCTTCGGCGCTGACTTGAACCGTCTCGGCGAGGCTCCGCTGGTCCGGGGTCAATTCCGTGTCGAGCAACAGGTCGGTCATCCCGAGCACGCCGTTCATGGGGGTCCGGATTTCGTGGCTCATGTTTGCCAGGAATTCCGATTTCAGTTGTGCGGACGCGAGGGCCAGGTCGCGGGCACCGGCCAATTCGGCCTCGTGCTCCCGGCGTTCCGTGGCGTCCCGGATGAATCCAGTGAACATGCGGCCGCCGGACCATCGGACCTCTCCGACGGATAGGTCGATCGAAAATTTTGATCCATCGCGTTTCTGCCCCATGACCTCGCGCTCGGCGCCGATGATTCGCTGAACTCCGGTGCGCAGGTAATCCGCGAGATAGCCGTCGTGTGCGTCCCGATAGGGGGAGGGCATGATCTTCGAAATGTTTTCCCCAACAATCTCTGAGGAATGGAATCCAAACATGGTCTCGAATGCAGGATTGACGGACTGCACAATTCCATTTTCGTTGATCGTAATAATGGCGTCGACGGCGGTCTCGAGGATTCCCCGGACGCGGGCCTGCTCGGCCAGCAAGGCGGCCTCGGCACTCAATCGCATGGTACGTTCCGCCACACGTTCCTCCAGATCGGCCCGCTGCCGGAGCTTTGCCAGGTTGGAACGTGATATCAGAGCGATGGAAAAGCCTGCCAGACTCAGAATGATCAGGATGACCCCGATGTCGATGGAAGTGATAAACTGCTCGTCCCGGCGGATCTGCTCGTGGATGGAGATGCTGTTCTGATTTGCGCGATCGAGGATGTCATGAAACACGTGGTCGAATTCGGTGTCCGCCTGGCTTCCGGATTGGCTCTGGACCTTGTTCGCCCAGCGCTGTTCGGCCAGGGCTCTCCAGGTCCTTAGCTGCCGGATCAGTTCGGTCAGATTTGCCCGGGGAGCGGGTTCCAAAAGGATCGCAATCGAGGTCCGCTTCCCTTGGTTGGTGGCAACCATCGCTTGAGCCATGGAAACAGCCCGTTCGATCGGATCGTACACGTCGCGGTTGACGTCGACCGTGGTGTCCCCGTGGAGGCCCTCTTCAAACCACAGGTGAGCCAGGGCGAGATTGGTCTGGAGGGTGCGGTCGCCTTCCAGCAATCGGCGATGTTCGCCGGCCCGCATGGCGGCGAAGTACATGGAATAGGAGAGCAGGGCCGTGCCGCACAACCCGGCGATCAGCATCAGTCCCTCGATCTTGAAAATGTTTGAGTGTCGAGTCATTCAATTGCTTCACCCTCAAGCCTGACGGACTTTACCGGGAATCGTGGGGGATGACAGCCTGTTTCTTTTTGGGGCGGTGATTTTTCGAAGGGAATGTCAACGAAATGACTGGGCAGGTTTGAAAGGGTGTTCCTTGAGGGAAGGGGAGGGGTGTGCTCACACACCGGACTGCCCGTCGGACAGGATGGGGCGGACAATGTTTCCGTGCACATCGGTCAGGCGGAAATCGCGTCCGTCAAACCGGTAGGTGAGCCGTTCGTGGTCCAATCCGAGCAGGTGCAGGATTGTGGCGTGCAGGTCGTGCATATGAACCTTGTCGCGAACGGCCAGGTGCCCGAGTTCATCGGTTTCACCGTGACAGAATCCCGGCTTTACCCCGCCTCCGGCCAGCCAGACGGTAAAACCACCCGGATTATGATCGCGTCCGGTGCCATTGTCCTGGGCGTAGGGGGTGCGTCCAAACTCGCCACCCCACCAGAGGAGGGTGTCCTCGAGAAGCCCCCGTTGTTTGAGGTCGGCCAGCAGGCCGGCCACCGGTTTGTCGACGGCGCGGGCATGCTCGGCGTGTTTGGGAAGATTTGAGTGTTGGTCCCACGCCGGATTGGCGGTGTTGTCGCCGTAGGTGACCTGCACGTAGCGCACCCCGGATTCGCACATGCGTCTGGCCAGGAGGCATTGCCTGCCAAAAGCGTCTGTCTCCGGCTCGTTCACGCCGTACAGGGCCAGTGTGGAGGCCGATTCGTGTTTGAGATCGAGCACGTCCGGTGCGTGGGTCTGCATGCGCCATGCCAGTTCATAGGAACCGATCACCGCCTCCAGTTCCTTGTCGCCCGGATGTTGGGTCAGTTGCTCGGCGTTCAAGCGTTGGAGCAGTTCGAACTGCCGGCGCTGTTCGGTCCGGGTGCGCAAAGGATTGACCAGATTGCGAACGGTAATGGGATCGGCGGAAAGTCCGGCTTTCCCGAGGGCGGTGCCCTGAAAAAAGGGAGGCAGGAAGGCGGTGCCGTAGTTGCGTGCGCCGCCGTTGCCGCTCGATGGACTGATGGTCACAAATCCGGGCAGGTTCTCATTCTCCGAACCCAGTCCGTAGGTGATCCAGGAACCGATCGAAGGCCGGACCTGGCTGGTGGCACCGCAGTGGAGAAAAAGAGTCGCCGGGCCATGTGCGACGCCTTCGGTTTTCATGCCGTGCAGAAAACAGAGATCATCCACGTGCCGGGCCATTTCAGGGAACAGTTCCGAGACCCAGTGGCCACACTGGCCGTGCTGGCGGAAGGTCCAGGGCGATTTCATCACCCGTTGTTCGGTTCCGAATCTGCGGGTTTTGGCGATGGTTCGAGCGTCGTCGAATCCGAGCATTTGACCATCGTGCCGCTGAAGATCCGGTTTGTAGTCAAATGTGTCCACATGACTGGGGCCGCCCTGCATAAAGATGAAGATCACGCGTTTGGCGCGGGGGCGAAGCAGTGGCGTGCGGGCTGCGAGGGGATTCGCGGCGAATGCCGTGCGGGTCGATGCCAGGCCTGCCAGAGCCAGGGCACCAAATCCGCAGGCTCCGGTGCTCAGGGCCTGCCGACGGGTCATGAGCTGTGTCCGGGGATTCATGGCAGATCCGCCGATCCGGCTGTGGAAAAAGCGATCGATATGGGTTTGGCGTGTTGTCATGCGGATCGGTGGAAGTTCATCATAAAACATGCGCCGGTTCAAACCGAAAACTAATCCAGATGCCGGAAATCAACCGACGCGACCAGGGCTTGGATGAACTCCGTCCAGTTGGAGGCGTTGCCGTCCAGGGTGGTTTCCGAACCCAGAAAATCGGTTGCCAGTCTTCGTTCCCGGTCCGTTGGGAAACGGCCGAGCGCGCTTCGATAAGCAATCGTGACGCGCTGGTCGGCGTCGAGACCCGGGTCGTCCAGCAGGCGTTGCGCGGCGGTGCGGGCGGTCTGCATGACGAACGAGGCGTTGAGCATGTAAAGGGCTTGGGGAGCAACGGTGCTGGTATTCCTGCGTCCCGTGACCATGCTGGGATCCGCAAAATCGAACACCTCGAAGATCTCAGGTAGGGCATTCCTCAAAACCGGCACATACAGGCTTCGCCGCGTGTCGGTGTCCAAAAACGAATAATCCTCCCGTCTTTCTGGTGGGATGGTTGGACCACCCATTTCCAGTTTCAGGCTGTCGGCCATCACGAGAAGGCTGTCGCGCAGGGCTTCCGCGTCGATTCGTCGGCGGTTCATGCGCCAGAACAGACGATTCTCCGGATCGACCGCTGCGTTCCGATCGAAGAGTGTGGCGATCGCGTTCGGTTCGGTCGGATCGGGGGACAGGACGGAATCGGGGTTCGAAGCGAGTTGGTAGGTTCGGGACAGGACGATCTCTCGAATCAGTGTCTTGACCGACCAGCCCTGGTTCATGAAGGAAACAGCCAGGTGATCCAGTAACTCCGGGTTCGCGGGTTGTTCTCCCATGCTGCCGAAATTATCCGGCGTTCGCACCAGACCCGTTCCGATCAACCAGAGCCACACCCGATTCACCATCACCCGTGCGGTGAGCGGGTTTGTGGCTGCGGTCAGCCATTGACCCAATTCCAGCCGGCCACTTTGGGATTGCGGGATCCGGGGAGGATCGCCGTGGGTGGCAACCTTCAGGAAGCCGCGGGGTGTCGGGGCGCCGAGGCTGTGCACATTGCCGCGCACGTGGATCCTCGTGTCCGCGATGGTTTTGTCCTCCTGGACGGTCATCATCATGGGCCGCGGCGGCAGGGTGGCACTGAGTTCTTTGAGGTTCCGCTCGAGTCCCTTGAGCTCGGTCATGAGGCTTGAGGTGCGATCGACGGCCGTTTGCTCCCTGGCGATCGGGGAGTTCGACCCGGATTTGTTCGTCGCCGGCGGGTCGGATTCGAGGAGATCCACGGGAGTCCGTTGCACGGCATCGGCCAGATCCTTTTTGATCACGGCGATTTTTGATTTCAGGGCCGACTGCTGCTTTTCGTGGAGCTGGTAGCGTTGTTCCTCCCGGGGGAGCAGTGGAAGTGGCAGTTCAATCCAATTGGAGACGTTTGAGTCAATGAGGGTGATGGTGTTTCTGAGAATGCCCGCCATGGCGTAATAATCCCGGGTTGGGATGGGATCGAACTTGTGATCGTGGCAGCGGGCGCATCCGATCGTTTGTCCGAGGAACGCTTTGCCGATGGTGTCCAACTGTTCATCCACGACGTCCATCCGCAGTTGTTCCTTGTCCTGATCTTCCAGGTTGGTGTTTCCCAGTGCGAGGAAGGCGGTCGCGATGTGACGGTTCTGTCGCTGTTCGAGAGTGCCCGATGCCATCAAATCGCCGGCGATTTGTTCGCGAAGGAATTGATCGTAGGGCATGTCCTGGTTAAACGCCCGCACGACATAATCCCGATAGCGCCAGGCTTCGTGGAATATGAGACCGCGCAGGGTGACAGATTCGGCGAAACGCACCACATCGAACCAGTGTCTTGCCCAGCGCTCGCCGAACCGGGGGGAACCCAGCAACCGGTTCACCACGTCCTCATAGGCATGCAGGCTGCGGTCGCTCAAAAAGGCGTCGATTTCCTCCGGAGAGGGAGGCAGTCCCGTCAGATCGAAATACAGACGCCGGATCAGTGTTTGCCGATCTGCGTCCGGCACAGGCTCCAGCCCTTTGGCTTCCAGGGATGCGAGGATCCACCGGTCGATCGCGGTCCCGGGCCAGCGGGTATTTGCCGTCCGGGGTGGTGGATGGTTGCCGGGAAGTTGATAAGCCCAAAACCCGGCACCAGCGGTTTTTGAGGCTGATGATGATGGGGTGGGAGCCACTTCGCGGGGGTCGAACGCGCCATGGGCGATCCAGCGGCGCAGGGAGGCGATCTCCGACGGTTTGAGTCGGTACTTGGGTGGCATCTGCAGGTCGACATCCGAGTATGCGACGGCCTTGAGGATCAGACTGGCGTCCGGTTCACCGGGGATCAGAGCGGGGCCGCTGTCGCCGCCAACGCTCCAACCGTCTGGTGAATCCAGACGAAGCCCACCCTTGGTTTTGCCGGACTCCGCAGAGTGGCACTCATAACAGTGTCTGATCAGAAGCGGCCGGATTTCCGATTCGAATTGCTGGGTGCGATCGCTCGTTCCGCCCAGATCTTCACCGCAGACAGTCACCGAAGCGATGAGCAAGACGAAGCTCAAGAGGATCGGGCGGATGCGAGAGCCGTCCCAAGAATCCTGCGGGACAAGGACGGACAGGTTCCGGTTGTTTCGTCTCATTCTGATCGGATTGCGCACGGCACGTTTGACGGGTTCGTGATGCCGCCCGGTGGATCGGCAAATGGTCCAGACAAGCCATTTGATGAAAAACCGCGGCCAAACACAAGAGTTTGTGATCTTGGCCTGTGGATTGGGACTTGGCGAGGACGAAGTTCTTCTCCGGATGGCCCGATTATTGGGTCGACATCCCGCCTTGTGCTGCCTACGGTTACCAGAGAAGCTGTAACTTCATCAACTAGAATCAATGAGCGATAAAATCTGGGTGCAAACCAAGTGGAAACTTGAAGACCTTCATACGGAGAGTGTGCAATTTAAACTGCCGGTTCAAGATGGCGAGGTTACCGGGTATGGCCAGTTTGTGGTGACGGCCGATTCCCAAGGCATGCTTTCGATCGACATCCGGACCCGGCTCACCGGAGAGCCGGATCGCAAGGATGGAATGCACGATTTTCATCTGAACCAGTGGGCGGCGGATCAGATCGAACGAAATCCGGCCGGTAGTGAGGTTAAATTTCGCTGTGGCCTGTGAGGCCTGGTGTTAATTGTTTGGGAGTTGAAACTGGCGTATTGCCTTGCCTGCAACCTTCGTGATCCTTTTGTTCGCATGAATGACAACCCTTGGCAGCAGACATTCGAATCCATTTACACTGGGGCGGTAGCCGCTTGGAAAGCGGGACGGCGCACTCCGGAGTCCATGTTCTCCGGGGAGGATATTCGTTTTCTGAAGGAAAACGGATGCACGGAGCAGGAGTTGTTCGATTTTGTGGACGACGGGCAGGACTGGGGGGAACCGGATTTTGACACGGTGCTCCAGGTGCAGACCATTCGCCGGGACTATTTTCTGGACACGCTGGGTGGGAGCAACAGCGGAAGAATCGCTTCCATGGAGACACTTCCCTCCAAGGACGAGGCTTTGGAAGGGATTGTATGGTTGCCCAGGATCATCCGGAAAGCGCGCCTCAAATTGCTCGGAGAAATGCCGGATGAACTCATGTACGGATGCGGAGGGGATCGGGCGTTCGTGAAAAGGGTGAACATGACCCTGCCGCAGTTTCTGATTTTGGTGCGCGATTCAGGCGGGGACGACCGTCGAATCGTTGAGGCGGTGAAGAGTGCGATTTCCGCCGCTGCCTGAGTCGGCAACTGGCGCGGCCAAAATCTTCACGCGAGAATGCCACGGACCACCCCCGCGGATTCGACACCGGTTAGTTTAAAATCCAGTCCCTGGAAGCTGTAGGTGAATTGTTCGTGGTCGATGCCCAGGAGATGCAGCACGGTGGCGTGCAGATCCCGAACATGCACCGGATCACGTTCGACATTGTAGCTGAACGCATCGGTTGCGCCCCATGTCATTCCAGGCCGAATGCCGCCGCCCGCGAGCCACACGGTGAAACAACGCGGGTGATGATCGCGTCCGCCTTCCGGGCTGTCCCATTCTCCCTGACCCGCGACGCCGCGGCCGAATTCTCCGCCCCAGATCACGAGTGTGTCATGGAGCAGTCCCCGTTGTTTGAGATCGGTAATCAGGGCCGCGCTGGCCTGATCGGTGTCGCGGCATCGTGCCACACACCAGGAACTGAGCCGGCTGTGGTGATCCCAGTCCGGATGAAACAGCTGGACGAATCTCACATCCCTTTCCGCCAGGCGCCGGGCGAGGATGCAGTTGGCCGCATAACTGCCGGGTCGGCGTGAATCGGGCCCATAAAGCTCGAAGGTCGATTCCGGTTCATCGCTCAGGTCGGTGAGCTGTGGGATGCTGAGCTGCATGCGATACGCCATCTCATATTGCCGGATCCGGGTGGTGATCTCCGGATCCCCGGTTTCCCGCTGGCGGATCGAGTTCAAGCTGGAGAGGCTGTCGAGCATGTCACGCCGGAGATGTCGCGGCAGTCCGTTGGGATCCTTGAGGTAGAGAACCGGATCCGCGGAGTTCCGCAGTTTGACCCCCTGATATCGGGATGGAAGAAATCCGCTGCCCCAGTAATGATCATAGAGCGGTTGATCGGAGGGGCGCTGCATTTTCGAAATGAGGACGACGAAATCGGGCAGATTCCGGTTTTCTGTTCCTAGTCCGTAGCTGATCCAACCGCCGATGCTTGGTCGTCCCGGCAGCGGATGCCCGGTCAGAAAGCGGGTCATGGCGGGCGCGTGGTTGATTTGATCCGTGGTCATCGATTTGACGAAACACAGATCGTCCGCCACCCGACCCAAATGAGGCATCCATTCGCTGATGGTGGCACCGCTCTGGCCGTGGCGGGAAAACTTCGTTCGCCCGGGCATGATCAACTGCTTGCTTTGCGCAGTCATGGTGGTGAGCCGTTGTCCCTGGCGGACGCTGTCCGGCAGCTCTTTTCCGGCCCATTGTGCCAGGCCGGGTTTGTGGTCGAAGAGTTCGATCTGGGAGGGGCCACCGGATTGAGTGAGGAAGATGATCCGTTTGGCTTTGGGGAGGGAATGGGGCAGCACGCCAGGCGACTGGGCGCCCGACGCCCGGGCGAGCATTCGGTTCAGGGCGATGGCCCCGGGAGCAAGTCCGGCGCAGCGGCCCAGGAAATAACGCCGGGTCACGGCGAGGCCGGGATCGGAAAGTGGACTATTCATGGTTCATCGATTCGTCGAGGTTAAAACAGGTGCTCGCCAGGAGCATGACGGCTGCATGGGAGGCAGGGTCGACCGATCGATCGGGGTGCATCGGGCCGGTTGTGAGAAATTGCAGGGCCTGTTCCGGGTGTGCGCGATAGAATTCCAGGGCGCGATCCAGTTGGGCGGCGAGTTGGTCCACCTCCTCCGGAGAACCGGAGCGCAACAAAATATGCTGCATCAGGAACTGGATCCGGCCCCGTGCGGTGGGTGTCTGGTCGAGAGCCCGGCGTGCCAGTCGATGGGAGGCCTCGAGCAGGGTGCCATCGTTGAGCATGGTCAATGCCTGCAGGGGCGTGTTGGTGCGGCGGGTCCGAACCTCGCAGACCCGACGCTGAGGGCTGTCGAACAAAAACGCCGGAGCGCTGGAGCGACGCCAAAAGGTGTAGATTGTGCGGCGATAGCGTGCGGGCCCCGGGCTGGGTTCATACTGGAAACGGCCCATGAACATTTCCTTCCAGACGCCTGCGGGTTGGAAGGGACGGACCGGAGGTCCCCCGATCGCAGGGTTAAACAGTCCGCCCGATTTCAGTGCCGCGTCGTGGAGCATCCAGCTGGGAAGCCGGTGACGGGAGGAGCGCGCCAGGAAACGATTCCCGGGATCGAGTTCGAGCAAGGCCGGAGAGACCCGGCTCGACTGCTGATAGGTGTCGCTCAGCACGAACAGACGAAGCATGTGTTTGATGTCCCACCCCGTTTCCATGAACTCGAGGGCCAACCAGTCGAGCAGCTCGGGGTGGGTGGGTTGTTCGCCCTGGAGACCAAAATCATCCGGAGTGCGTACGAGACCGGCCCCGAAAGTCAGCTGCCACAGGTGATTCACGATCACCCTGGCGGTCAGTGGGTTCTCGGTTGATGTGATCCACCGGGCGAGGTCGAGTCGGGTGCGTGTTGCCTCAGGGGGCCACGGCAGTACCGCGGAAAGAACGGCGGGTGGCACGAGCTCTCCGGGTCGATCCCAGACACCCCGTTCCAGGACATGGGTCTCCCGGGGTTTTTCCCGTTCGGCCAGGACCATGACGCTGACATCTCCGGCGGCGTTTTGGGTGTCAGCCAGATGAGCCCTGGCGCGATCAAGGTCCGCTTTGATTTCCTGATAGGCGGGTTCGTCGGTCAGGAACTGTTCGAACAAACGCTGGCGCAATGCGTCCGGAAGTCCGCTGGCAGATCCGGGGGGGATTGCCGCGAGTTCTTCCAGGGGCATGGGCTGAAGGCTCGAGAGGACATGGGCCGGTTGATCGGTGAGGGAAACCCGGAAACGTCCGATGTTTGCATCTCCCAGGGTGGATCGATGCATCAGGATGAGCACGAGCTCTTCGTCCGGAGCGAGGATCAGGGGGGCTTCAAGAGCAAACTGGGCGATGTGGGAGGTCGGGGCATCGTGGCCCCGGGTGGTCCAACCATTGCGCGGGTCGTCATCCAGGGTGTCCTTGACCAACCCGTAGCGGGGGCCTCCGTTTTCCGGTTTGGCTTCCACATCCGCGACGGCGCCCGAGATCGGGATCTCCCGCACCTGGGATCTGCCGGGCAAGTGTGCCTGGAGTTTGATGTTTGTCAGAATAAACTCTCCGGTGCTGCCTCGGGAAAACTTTCCATCGGTGTGCGAGGGGTGGGGGAATACTTCCAGTTTGATGCCGGTGATCCTGGAAAGAGCGGGGTGGGCCACCATCCGGTAGTCATCCTGACGGGGAGTTGGTCCGGAGGTCTGAATGACGCCGTCCGATTCCTGGAGGAAGCGGGTGCCTCCGGTTGATGTCACTTGAGCGGCGGCGACGGTGGTCCAGGGTTCAAATCCGCCGGCCACGCGGTTGCGGGCTGTTTGCAGCCACTGTTCAAAAGGAAGTTCCCCGGCACGTCGAGCCCCGGTGTGGCGAATCGACTGTTGATCGAAGTAGTCCCTGGCCTCTTCGAGCGCGCGGATCGCGTACGGGGAACGGTAGGGGTAATAGGGTTTGGCGGCCTGACCGGCCCTGCCGTCCTCGTCAATGCTGTTGAAGAAGGCGCTCAGGCTGTAGTATTCGGTCTGGCGAATGGGATCGAATTTGTGCGAGTGACATTGAGCGCAGCCGATCGTGAGACCGAGCCAGAGGGTGCCGGTCGTATTCACCCGATCAATGACATAGTCGACGCGGGATTCCTCCGGATCCCGGCCGCCTTCGCCATTGGTCATGTGATTGCGATGAAAACACGTGGCGAGAATTTGGTCCGGCCCCGGGCTGGGCAGCAGATCGCCGGCGAATTGTTCCACCGTGAACTGATCAAAAGGCTGGTTCCGGTTGAACGAATCGATCACCCAGTCCCGCCACGGCCAGTTGGATCGGGTGGCATCCCCCTGGAATCCGTCCGTATCCGAATAACGCGCCGCATCGAGCCACCACATTGCCATGCGTTCGCCGTAATGGGGCGATGCGAGCAACGCATCCACCCGGCGTTCGTAGGCGTCCGGAGCCGAGTCGTTCACGAAGGACTCGACCTCCTCCGGGGTGGGTGGCAGACCGGTCAGATCGAATGACAATCTCCGGAGCAGGGTGCGCCGGGATGCCGGCGGCGATGGTTCCAAGGATTGAGCACGAAGTTGGCGGCGCACAAAATGGTCAACCGGGTGTTCCCCCTGGAGATCGGTTTTGATCCGCACGGGACGATCAAAGGCCCAGTGGGTACCCCATGGGGCTCCTTGGGCGATCCAGCGGGACAGGAGTTGTTTTTCGGATGCCGACAGGGTTTTATGAGAATCCGGCGGGGGCATTTGTTCGTCCGGATCCGGGCTGTTGATCCGCTGGATCAGCAGGCTGTTTCCAGGTTTACCAGGGGTGACCGCGGCCAGGCCGTCGTTGAGTCTCGTGGCCTCATCGCGGAGATCGAGTCGGAGCTTGGCTTTGCGGCGGTTCTCATCCGGTCCGTGGCAGGCGAAGCAGTTGTCGGAGAGTATGGGAAGAATCTCACGTGCAAATCTGATCGCACTGGAGGCCCGGCACGGGTGCAGCATTGCGGCAAGCAGGGCGGGAACGATGAGCAGCCTGAGGTTCACCCCCTGACTCTAGACAAACGACTTCGGAATACAAAGTCGGATTTTTCCGATTCGGAAGAGCGCCCCCTTTTTGTTAGATGGAACGGTTGCCGCATTTGTCTGCGACCCCGGAAAGGTAACAGGCCCAGGCATGGCGCATGGAGTCAAAAGCCAGGGAGTCGGGCTCCACGTTTTCCGGAGCGACCCATTCCAGCGAGGTGACCTCCTCTTTCTGACCTGTTGCATCCAGTGTTTCGGTTTCACAGACAAAAAACAGATCGAGCACGGGATAGATGATGTCCCTGTATTCGTAGCGGTTCGGGTGCGAGGTCAGGAAACGGAACTGCAGGACCCTCAGGTCGACCTCTTCCCGGATTTCGCGGGCCAGGGCCGACTCTACCGTTTCGTCGATGTCCACGAAACCGCCCGGAAACGCCAGTTTGTCTTTGGCTGGGTTTTTGGCGCGGCGGATGAGTAGAACACCGCCGTCGGGATTCGCGACGATTCCGGCCACCGCAACGGTTGGGTTTCGGAAAAAGAGGAAACGGCACTCCAAGCATTCGATGCATTGGCTCTGGTCCGGTTGCAGACTCTGGGCGCCGCAGCGGGGACAGAACTGAAAGAGAGGATTCATCGGCAGGGGTTTCGCTGTCCGCAGGGGAATTGTCAATCCCGCAGGGGTTCTGAGGGGGGATGCCCCCCGTTGCCTCATGGGAAAAAGACACCGTCATTCCGAGTCAGTTAGCAATACGATTCCGAAGGTGTCCGCTTGCACCCGGGACTGATTTCAGTAGAATCGCGCACATATGAATTTTTACATGGGTTTTTTGGCTTGGGCTGCCATTGGCGTGGTGTTGGGTTTTGCCCTCTTACTGGCGGTCAAAGGTTCCGTCTGGCTCCTGGTGTTGAGCCTGGTTGCGTTTGTTGTTGCGATCACGAAGATCGGGTGTACGACACACTAGACCGGTTCCTTGAGCTGGGACTTGTCGGCGGATGCCGGGAGGCAACCGCTCAGGAGCGGTGAGGGGCGGGGTGAGGGCGGTAGGCGCGCCAGTCTGCTTCGGTGTCAATATCCACCCGGGTGCCGAGCAATCGGTGCCGAAGGCGGGCGTTCTTCGCCCGTTCGAGTGTCTGGTCCAGGACCAGGCTGGTGCTCCACGGGATTTCGGCGAAGAGCGATGGATGCAACCGGTTCATCGCAATCAGCCAATAACCCCCGTCGGCGGCCGGCCCCAGAACAAGATCCTTTTCGTCCAACTCGCTCCAGGCGGTCTGGATGTCCTGGCGATGGATCCCCGGGCAATCCGATCCAATGAGCACCACCTTGTTGAATCCTGACTGGAAAGCTTCCGAGAAAGCGTTTTCCATGCGGGCCCCGAGATCTCCGGAACCCTGCGTTCTGGCAATCCATCCCGGTTGCAGCCAGGGAGTGATCTCCTCCAAACCGTCGTCCGGGGTAAAGCGCAGTTCCACATCCGGCAGATCCTTCAGGCTGTGGATCAGAGTGCCGACCATGTCCCGGTAGATGTTCAGGGTGACTTCGGGTCCGGCGGTTGCCGCGATCCTTGTTTTGACCGACCCCAGTCTGGGAGCACGGACGAAGAGAATCAGGAGGGTGTTTTTGAAGGAGCTCGAGTGCATGCGCGAATCGGGTCTGCCTCGTTCGGGGGGGGCTGGATTACTGGGTCTCGCCCCGGGTGACCCGGAGGAAAACCTCTTCCAAACCCAATTCATCCTCCCAGAGCCCGGTGAGTGTTAATCCGCCGTGGACAATGGTTTCGGCGAGGAACCGGGGATCGACCGCATGGTCCTTGAGGGTCACCTTGACCTGTCCGTCGACGGCCTCGGCTTCGGTCACGCTGGGATGGGCTTTGAGGAGCTCGAGTGCCTGCGGGGCATTGTCCCGAACGGTGACCCAGTAGACGCATCCGGCATCCAGCTGATCCCGGACACCCTGGACGGGCCCGGTGTAGATCATTTTGCCTTTTTCGATGATGGCGACCCGGTTGCAGAGGGTCTGCAGTTCGCTGAGAATGTGGGAGGAAATGATGATGGTTTTGCCAAGTCGCTGCAGTTCCTGGAGGATGGCCATGACCTCAATCCGGGCGCGGGGATCCAGTCCGCTTGCCGGTTCGTCCAACAAAAGCAGTTGCGGATCGTGGATGAGGACCCGAGCCAGGCCCAGGCGCTGCTGCATGCCGCGACTGAGGGCACCGATCAAAGCGCCTTGTTTCTCGCTCAAACCGACCAGTTCGAGCACGTCCACGACGGTTTTCTCCCGTTTGGCAGCCGGGATTTTGTAACAGGCACCGAAAAAATCGAGGTATTCGGTCACCTCCATGTCCTTGTAGACACCGAAAAAGTCAGGCATGTAACCAATGACATGACGAACGGCATCGGCGTCCCTGACGACATCGTGTCCGAGAACGCGCGCGGTTCCCTGGGACGGGGCCAGGAAGGTGGCCAGAATGCGGAGTGTGGTGGTTTTGCCGGCCCCATTGGAACCGATAAACCCAAACAAATCGCCCTGGTTCACGGTGAGATTGAGCGTATCCAGGGCGGTCATCGATCCATAAAGACGCGTGAGATTCTCGGTTTGAACTGCGGGGACTTTTTCTGGTGTCTCGTTCGGCGTCATGATCAGAAATGGATGGGGGTGCGGGTTTGTGAGGAGGGCGCATCGTTCAGATGTCTTCAGAAACCTTGACCGGGATTGTGAGCCTTAAAAGGGTGTTCTTTTCGATGCGAGGCGGGGTAAACTGGGTGATGGGCTTTATGAAGGAATGCCCCGCGTCCCATGCAAAAATCACTGCGTCGCCGCGCCTCACCAGATCCGTGAGGTCAAACCCGGGAGGGGCCACGCAACGGTTGGGGGGTTGTTGGCCGGGGATCAGACTTGCGAACGAAGCAACCATGGAATGAAGGGAAGGGTTTTCGATGGTTCCCCGTTGGTTGTCACCGAGCGGATTTCGGCGTTGTTGAACCGCATCGCGGAACTGGGATCCGTTTTGCTGGACAAAACCCTCCAGCGAGACTCCCTTCGCGAGGTCGATTGGATACGATTTTTTCTCACCTGGAGGCAGGATGCCGAGTTCAAAAACGCGCCCCCCGATCACGACCCGGGCGTCGGACAAGGCGCGGTCGAGCAGGTTTTCAATCGAGAGGCTCCAGGTTTCATTGAGGTGCCTGGCTTCAGCACGCAGGGGCAAAGGGGCCGGTTCGACCCAGTCATTGACATAAAGCAGGCTGGTCCAGACCGGGACGAAAATCTCGGCGCTGAACTGATTGCCGGCATGTTCAATGGATGTCCGGGCAGCATCCCGACCGCCGCCGTAGAGATCGAGCAATTCAGTCCGGAACGCGGCATGGGTCTGTTCTCTGAGGACTTCGGAATTTGGGTTGAACCCGAGAGCGTATTTGGCGTTTGAAGATGAGTAGATTGAGACGAAGCTGCGACCGCGCAGTCCCGCCCGTTCCCGCGACTGCGGAAGGATGTCCACGACATGGAGTTCGTTCCATTCGGTTTCGCCGGCGCGGAGTTTGTAACCGATGAAATAAATCAGGAGGGAAAACAGAACCACGTAAACGGGGAACGTGATCCAGGTCAGCATCTGGCGTCCGATCCTTTTGAGCACATACTGGTCGAACGGGCCGATCACGATCAGGTAGATCACGAGGAGAAGAAGCAGCCATTGCACGGGGAGCTTGCGGATTTGTCGGCTGTCGATCATCGCTCCGAAAACGCCGTCGAGGCTCCATCCGGAGGATCCCTGCAGGTTTTCTTCCAAGAACCATTGGCCGGGGATTTCGATCAGCTTCGCCCAGAACCAAGCCCCGTTGTTCCAGGACCGAAACGGCTCCCGTTCCGGATTAAACATCAGCAGCGTGATCTGCCCGCGTCCGCGGTTTGCCCGCAGGATGAGTGGCGCATCGTTCGACCCGATCAAGGGGGTTCCGTCCTTCAAGGTTCCCCTGGCAACCGCGAATTCGGCGGTTTTCAGGGCGGGATCCTCGCGCAGGTTGAGAAACGGGTCGGGTCGGTTGGAGCGGCGGGCTGAAGCGCCAGGGAAACCGTTGCCGGAGCGTTCTGGTTCGGTGGTTTTGAGCCAGGCATCAAAAGCCCCGGTGACCGGGAGGTTCACCATTTGTTTCAATGTGGCCGGGAGCAACTTTTGGAGCCATGGGGTGGAAGTGACATCCCCGAGTTGCTCGACGCTGACAATGAGGTGTCCGCCACCGTGCAACCAGGCGAGCAGTGCGTCCACCTGCCGGACATTCAAGGAAAGGGCGCGTTCTGAATTCAGATAGAGGGCGTCCAGTCCCTCCAGAGCGATGGGACTGTCCGGAAAATGCTCGACCATCATCCGGGCGACATGGGGTTTTCGTTCGGGACGATTGGGCTGAAGATCGGGCAGGGAGGGCATTCCGGCGAAGGTGCGGGGCAGTCCGCCGATCAGGAGACCGTCCCGCGGAATGATTTTCGGCTGGATCGTTGTTTCCTCCACGCGAACCTTTCCTCCGTCGTCGAGAAGCCGGACGTTCCATTGGAGAAATCGGCCGCCCGTGGCGAACATCGAAATCGAGACACGTTTGCGCGTGTTGTTGGGGAGTTCGATCGGGATGCGGGTCTCCTGGCCGGAACCCATGCCGCCACCGGATGAGATGGCCACGACTCCATTGAACGAGGGGCCATCATTAAAGATCTCAAAAGCCATGGGGAACCAGCCTGCCTCCCGGACGGCGGTGTCGTATCCGGGGAAGACATCGAACTGGAGGTCGGCGCGGCTGGATGAGCAAAATGCGGCCGGAACCAGCAGGATCAGCAGCCGAACCAGCTCCCGGATGTTGCGCAAGCAGAAGTCGGCGGCCGGTGGCTTCGAATTGATGAGTTTGCGTTGGATCCTCATTGGGGACTCGAATACGTGCGAAGTGTGCCAGATGGTTTCGGAGTTGACCAGCTTTTGCAATCGCACATTTGAGGTTGGGCTGGGACGATTCCGATCGACTTCGACGTCGGTTTATCCATAAATGAATGCCTTTGACCCATAGAATGACCTGATTTCATGAGTGGAACTACAATGCGAGCGGTGGGAGTGGTGCCTGGCAAGCGGGAGGTGCAGCTGATTGAACATCCCGTTCCCCAAATGAGCGGCGCGTACGATGTAAAAATCCGGGCCCTGGACGTGGGGATTTGCGGAACGGACAAGGAGATATGCACGTTCGTGTACGGATCTCCTCCGGACGGTTCCGATTATTTGGTCCTCGGACACGAATCGCTGGGGCAGGTGATGGAGGTCGGTGCGGGTGTGTCGATTCTCAAGCCGGGCGATCTGGTGGTGCCTTCCGTCCGGAGACCCTGCGTCCATCCCCACTGCAAACCGTGCCAGGCCGATCTGCAGGACTTTTGTTCGACCGGCGATTTCTCGGAGCGCGGCATCAAGATGAACCACGGGTATATGACCGAGTTCTACGTGGAGCAGGAGAAATACCTCAACCTCGTGCCAACCGAACTTCGGGATGTAGCGGTTCTGGTGGAGCCGTTGACCGTGGCGGAAAAGGCGTTCGCCCAGGTTTGGAAGATTCAGGAACGGCTTCCTTGGATTGTTTCGACGGATCCGGTCAAAAGTCCGGGGGCAGGGCTGCGCGCGGTGGTTTTGGGGGCGGGTCCGGTTGGCATTCTGGGGGCCATGGCTCTTCTGGCCAACGGATTCGAGGTTTTTGTCTATTCCCGTTCGGAAGCGCCCAACCCGAAGTCGGAACTGCTCGAATCGATCGGAGCAACCTACATCTCCTCAAAAACGACCAGTGTGACGGAGTTGGCTGAGAAGGTCGGCAACATCGATCTCGTCTATGAGGCGCTCGGGGTTTCGAGCGTTGCATTTGAGGTGCTGGAGGTGCTTGGCACGAATGGCATTTTTGTTTATACGGGGATTCCTGCGCCCGGACCTGCCATTGGCGTGAATGCGGATGCGATCATGCGCAATGTGGTTCTGAAAAACCAGGTGGTGGTCGGAACCGTCAATGCAGACCGGGCCGCGTTTCAGGGAGCCATCCGGGATTTGGGCACGTTTTTGTTCCGCTGGCCGGACCAGTTGAAAGCCATGATCAGCGGGCGCTTCAAGATTGAATCCTACCGGGATCTCCTGTTGGGCGAACGCAGCGGCATCAAGAACGTCATCTCCCTGGATTGATCCCGGGCGGCACCCTAGAGCTGTCCCCGGGTCACTCCGAGCTGGTTGAGCAGTTTAAACTCCCTCCAGAGGTCGCCTCCGGAAATGGTTCCCTCGATCAGACTGCGATATCCTGCGATTGTCCGGGTGACGGTGGCGCTTTCCTCGTTGAGAAATTCAATGCGGAAACTACGAGCGCCTGCGGCGACAAAGCTGTGCAAATGTTCCGCGCCGGTCTGGGCTCTGGATTGAAATACGGTGTTTCGGCATCCCGCATCCGCCTTCAGGGGATGTTCGGCGCCGACGCGATCACGCAGGCTCACCTGATGGGTGTCGCATGGGCGTCCACAATTGCGGAAGTCGGTGCCTTCGGAAAGAAAGGCGCAGAAGACGCAATGCTCCATGTGAAACATGGGCATGTGCTGATGGATGGTGACCTCGAACCATCCGGGAGGGGTTGCCTGGAGCAATGCCTGGAGCTGGATGGCGTTCAAGTCATAGGAGGCGGTTAATCGTTCCAGACCGTAGGTTTCCCGGAACCAATCCGCCGCCAGCCGGTTGGTGAGGTTGAACGAAAAGTCGGCGACGCACCGCGAGCCCCTGAAGAATCGCAGGTCATCGTGGTTTCGGACAAGATATCCGTCCGGCTCGGCGGACTGAATCATTTTGAGGATCCATTCGTCCGCCGGCTTAAATATCCTGGGAGGTGCCAGGAAAATCGACTGGGGGCTCTGCAATCCGACCGCGCGGGTTCCGGAAGTCCGGCTTCGGAACGTCTTGACGGCTTCCCTGTAATCCTTCGGGTTTTCGTAATCGCAGTAGATCGTGTTCACGTTGCACTCCAGAGCCGCCTGAAGCTGGGCCGGATTTCGCACAAGAACCGCGAGTGCGACCGGTGAAGCGGCAGTCGCGGCATCGGCCTGGTCTCCGGAGGCGGGATCCGGGGTGGTTCGGTCAGGAGTTACACGGTTTTCGGCAACGGCCAACGGGGCGTGTTCCGGAGTGTTCCACTGCCATGGGGTTGGATTTGCACGGGCTTTTTCCAGAAGACCGATGGCTTCCCTCCGGAGCCGGTTCAGTTCGCTCACGGGCAGGATGACCGCACCCGCCAGATGATTCTCGAGAGTTCCCATCCGGAACGGCGTGCCTCCCAGTCGTCCGAGTTGTTCCCGCAGTGATTCCTCGGAGAGGGGGCGGTTTCGGGCCGGTTCGAGAAGGGGCGTCGACTCAAGCTCGACGGTGGCGCCGTGCGGATCGGAGACAAGGAGGCGCATGGTTGTGCCAGCCTCGCCTTCGACTCGGAAATCAATGGGTCGTTGAAAGTTCGGGCCGGTCTCGGAGTAGGTTCTGCGGATTTCGCGATCCAGCTTGGGATCGCTGGTTTTCCAGACGTGGTTGCCAACCTGAATCCGGCTGAAGTCGATGTGCCCGTGGGCGAACCGGAGCAGGGTTTCCTTGCCGTTCGCGAGCATTTCGTAGACGCGGCCGCCTTCCTCTTTTTCGGCGGGGTGGCCGGAGTCGAACACAATGCCGTCGCCCTTGGCGAGTGGGATTTCGAGCCGAATCGTAACGGCTTCCTGGGAAACGCTGGAGACGCGACCGAGATAGGCGCCGCGTTTCTTCCCGTAACGACCATGGACCAGTTTCTGGTTGTCAATGCCGCCGAGCCAGCCGCTGTACAGACCGCGGGAAAACGCCATTTCCATGGTATACCTGGCCTCGGGATCAGCGGGTTTTGGTGATTCGCCGGAATGACCGGCAGCCGACAGGCGATCGAGTGCTTCCCGGTAGAGGCGGGTGATACTGCCCACATACTCGGGGGTCTTGAGTCTGCCTTCAATCTTGAGGGAGGCGATGCCCGCGCGGGCCAGTTCCGGCAGCAGGTCCAACCCCGCCAGATCCTGCGG